>CAJFUJ010000001.1 GCA_904420185.1 uncultured Butyricicoccus sp.
CCGGAATGTCAATTCCGGGAAGACGGGTCCAGGGGTTAGCCCCTGGCGGGGTGCAGGGGCGGAGCCCCGCCGGGGGTGCGGGGGCTGGCCCCCGCGAAGGTGCAGTTTATTTTTTGGTGAAGCGGGTCAAGGCGGCTACGCACAGCGCAATCAGCGCGATGACGACAAAGATACCGAGCATCCCTTGCCACAAAATTTGCACTGCTTGTCCGAGTAAGGTCATATCCATCGTGATTCCTCCTTACATCCTTACATAAAGAAGCCCAAGATGACGCCGCCGGCGACGACCGAGGCGATTTGGCCGGAAACGTTTGCGCCGACCGCATACATGAGCAGGTGGTTTTGGTTATCAGCCTCGATACCCAGCTTTTCCACTACGCGCGAGGCCATCGGGAAGGCCGAGATACCGGCCGCACCGATCATGGGGTTGACCTTATTCTTGCAGAACAGGTTGAGGATCTTGGCGAACAGCACGCCGCCTACGGTGTCAAAGATAAAGGCGACCAGGCCGAGCGCCATGATGAACAGGGTTTCCAGGGTGACGAACTGTTCGGCGCGCATAGAAAACGAGATGGTCAAGCCGAGCAGCAGGGTAATCAAATTGGCCAGTTCATTTTGGGCGGTTTTGCTCAGGCGGTCGAGTACGCCGCATTCGCGCACCAGGTTGCCGAACATCAGGAAACCGACCAGTGAAACCGACGCCGGGGCTACCAAACCGGCGATCACGGTCACCAGGATGGGGAACAGCAGGCGGGTGGCGCGGGATACCTGGCCGGGGGTATAGGGCATGCGGATGGCGCGTTCTTGCTTGGTGGTGATGCACTTGATCGTAATCGGCTGGATGATGGGGACCAGGGCCATATAGCTGTACGCCGCCACCGCGATGGGGCCGATGTAGTTGGAGTGCAGCACCTGGGAAACCAGGATGGCGGTTGGGCCGTCGGCCGCGCCGATGATGCCAATCGAGGCGGCATCGTGCAGGTCAAAGCCGATCACAACGCCTGCAATAATGGTTAGGAAGATGCCAAGCTGTGCGGCCGCGCCGAACAGGAACATCTTGGGGCTGGCCAGCAGCGGACCAAAGTCGATCATCGCGCCGATGCCGATAAACAGCAGCAGCGGGAAGGCCTCGGACGCTTCAATGCCGGTTTCAAACAACCATTGGATGATGCCCTGGGTTTCGCCCACGCCTTCGGTGATCTGGTTCAACACACCCGACGAAGGCAGGTTGACCAAAATCGAACCAAAGCCCATGGGCAACAGCAGCGAGGGCTCGTAATTCTTTTTGATTGCTAGCCAGATCAGCAGGCCGCCCACGCAAAACATGAGCAGCTGCTGCCAGGTCAGCTCCACAACACTTTGCCAAAGAAAATCCATCAAATCTCTCCTTTTTTCTTTTGGGAGCCATACAAAAAGACCTGTGTCCAAAAAAGGAACACAGGTCTCGCCGTTTCAAGTGAAACCAGTCCAGCCACAAGGCAGGACTTGTATGTTGACCGCACTGCGCCGGTTGGGATGATACCCCATCTCCTATATCCCCCAAAACCGCGCTGGCTACTCCCTTGTGATCGAATTTATCATAGCATCCGGACCCGAGCAAGTCAAGGGAAGAATTGTAAATTGGTTAGTGCAACTGGGCCTGGATGGCCGACCAGATGTCCATTTGGTTTTGCGTGTCGGTCGGAATGGCGCCGATGCGCCAGATGGACAGCGTATCGACACCGAACATCTGCGCCAACTCGATCTTGTCGGCGATCGACTGGGCGTTTTCGTACCACAGGATGGTGGTCACGCCGTTGTCATCCAGATAGGTAGCAGAGGGGTTGCGGTAGCGGTCAGAATAGGTGATCTCAGTACCCGCTTGGGCAAGGCGTTGCAGGACGGTTTCCAGGGCAGGGTGCAGGGCGGTTTGGTTGCTGACCGCGCCCGTGTCTGTCAGCTGCCAAGCGGCCGTGCTGCTGGTGGACACGCCGAGCGCCAGTTTGGACACATCTTGCACGCCGGTCTCCGGATCGGTCGCGCACCGCAGGGCGTAATAGACCTCCTCGAAGGGGGTGACCGGGGTGGTGGTGAACCCGGCTGCCATCATGTTGGCATCCATGGTGGTGGCCGCATAATCGTGGGCCATGAGGATGACCTTGTCAGCCAGGCCGCCGATGGCGCGGTAGTCGTAGGCGTCAAAGTATTCCCCGCCGCTCTTGAGCACCGGATGTACACAGACATAGAGCGGCTTGTCGCCCAGCTCGGCGCGCAGCGCGGTCAGGAAGGCGGTGAAGCCGGCCTTGAGGTCGTCGCCCTTCATGCCTTCAAAGTCGATGGTCACACCGTCCAGCCCCAAGCTGGCGCTCTGTTCGGCGATCAGGCGGGCCGCCTGCTGCCGGTTGGTTCCGTCGAGCAAGACGGCCTGGGCGACCGACTGCTGGGTCAGCTGAACGGCTAGGTTTTCGGTTGTGCCTGCCAGATAATCGACCGCGTCGGTGTAGCCATCCGGCACCCGCCAGGTGTTGCCGTTGGAACCGGCCGTGTTGACCTGCACGGCGCCGTCTATGTATTCCAGCCGCGCCCAGCCAAAGGACACACTGTCCATCTGGGCAGCCAGGTCGCGCTGGTCCCATGAAGAGATGGCGTAAAAGCCGTGTACGGAGTCCAGGGTGTCGTAATAACGGTCGTATAGGCGCAGCATCATCGCGGCGGCTTCTTCGCGCAGCGCACCGTCATCCGGGGCGAAGGTGTCGGACGATTTGCCGGCGATGATGCCGAAATCATAGGCCATGGCGATGTAGCCCTGGTTGTCGGTCACGTCGGTGAAGGGGATGGCCAGGTCGGCGTTGTCTGCGGCCAAGGTCTGGTAGCCCAGCGCGCGCACCAGCATGACCGCCATCTCCTCGCGGGTGATGTTGTCGCCCGGGCGGAAGGCCCCGCCCGCGTCCACGGCGCCGTTTGAGCACACGGTCTGCACGGCGTCATAGTACCAGGCTCCGGCAGCGACGTCGGAAAAGGCGGCTTGTCCACCTGCGGCGCTGTCCCAGCCCATCAGCCGGGTGAGCATGGAGGCGAATTCGGCGCGGGTAAGCGTCTGGCCCAGGCCGAATTCGCCGTCGCCCTGGCCGGAGATAAACCCGGCTTGGGTCGCCCGGTCGATTTCCGCCGCTGCCCAATGCTCGGTAGGGACGTCGGTGTACGCCGCGTGCGCTTGGAAGAGCAGCGCGCCCGTGCAGAGCAGCCCGGCGGCAAATGCCCGTCCGGCTTTTTTGTGGTTCATTTGGAGGACCTCCTTTGTTGGTCAGGATTTGTACCCATTATACCGCCTGTTAGACGGGGACGCAAGGGGCGCGCAAAGGCGGCTTTGGCATACAATCCTACCTTGTGGGGTAAACTGTTCTTTTAAAGGAGGGTTTATGAAACGAAACATCCGCCGCGCGCTGGTCTTATGGACCGCGCTGCTGACCTGCTTTCTGGGATGGACCGTACAGGCCGAGCCGGCCACCTACACGCGGCCCGCCGGACAGCCGCAAGATCTGACCGCGCTGCTGGAAAAGCCGAGCTGGATGGCGGACGACTACCGCACGCTGGCCGGCCAGACCGGGCTTGCGCCCGCGGCGCTCGATTTGCTGCGCGAACAGGGGGAGTTGGCGGTCATTCCAGCCGTGCAGCAGGCATATTTCCAGCCGGTCGCCATACAGTGTACGGTTTACTCGCTGGCTGCCCGGTCGGAGCGGCTGGTAGATGGCCGCAACGTGCTAGTCGCGCTGGAGGACGGGGACATCTTGCTCACACCCTGCTCCCATGTGTTCGGCTGGCGCAACGGCCATGCGGCGCTGGTGGTGGACGCCCAGGCGGGCGTCACGCTGGAGGCAGCCACGGTTGGGCAGGCGTCGGCCCTGGGTTCGCTGGACAAGTGGGCGCGCACCCCGGCGGTCGCCGTTTACCGGCTGCGCGGCGCGGATGCAGCCACGCGGGCTGCGGTCGCCCGGGCAGCGGTGCGGCGGCTTACCGGCGTGCCGTATGCGCTGACCGTGGGCCTGTTTTCCGACAAGCACCCAACCGGCGCCGTGCAGGGCACCCAGTGTGCGCATCTGGTGTGGGAGGCCTATGCAGCCTTTGGCTACGACCTGGACGCCAACGGCGGGCCGATTGTCACGCCCGGCGATTTGGCGCGCAGCCCGCTGCTCGAACTCAAGCAGGTCTGCGGCCTGCCGCTCGCCGGTTAATCCATGGGGTGCTGCCGCTCGAATGCGCGCAGGGCGGCGATACGCTGCTTGTAATCGGGCAAAAACCGTGCCACTTCGGCGTAAAAGGCCGGGCTGTGGTTCTTTTGCCGGATGTGGGCCAGCTCATGCACGACAATGTATTCGCGCAGGGCCGGGGGCAGGCGCATGATGCGGTAGCTGTAACAGATGCTATCGCGGGACGAGCAGCTGCCCCAGCGCCGGGCCGCCGAGGTGATTTTGACACCCGTGCACAACACGCCCATGCGCCGCGCCCAGGCCGCCGTCAAGGCGGGCAATTCGGCGCGGGCGGCTTGTTTCCAGGCCGCGATTTGCTCGTCGCTGGGGTGTTCCCGGCGGGCGTCACGGGCCTTTTGCGCGGCGACCTGGGCGTTGATCCAGTCCTGCTTTTCGCGGACAATGCGCTCGATTTCGGCGGCAGAAACCCGGTGCGGCGCGCGGATGCTGACCGCGCCCTGGGCATCGATGCGGATTTGGACGGTTTTGCGCTTGCTGCGCTGGATGGGGTAGGGGATGGACATGTGGACACGCTCGCTTGCGGGTGCGGCAGGGGCGGGCGACCGCCGCAAAGTTTTGGGTTGGCAGAGGAGGTGCTGCGCCTGTATAATAGGATACAGCATAGACGGCACAGGGCCGCGCGGCCCGTTGCAATCTTAACTGTAAGCGCCTGGCCGCGGTTTGTCAACCGCCGGGCGCGGCCGGCATCTTGGAAAGCGGGGATGGAACATGACCAATTTTAAGCTGATCGTCCAGTATGAAGGAAGCCGGTACCGCGGCTGGCAACGGCTGGGCGACACAGACAACACCATTCAGGGAAAGCTGGAGGGTGTGCTCAGCCGCATGACCGGCCACACGGTGGAAATCCACGGCGCAGGGCGCACCGACGCGGGCGTTCACGCGGCTGCGCAGGTGGCGAGCTTCAAAATCCGCACCGACCGTACGCCGGAGGGCATCCGCGACTATTTGAACCACTATCTCCCGCAGGATATCGGCGTACTTTCCTGTCAGGTTGTGCCCGAGCGGTTCCACGCCCGGCTCAATGCGGTGTCCAAGCACTACACCTACCGGCTGTGGCACGCCAAAACGCCCAACGTGTTCGAGCGGCGGTACTTGACCACATGGGAGGGGCCGCTCGACCTGGAACCGATGCAGCAGGCCGCCGCGCTGCTGTGTGGCACCCACGATTTCCGGGCATTTAGTTCGGTGCACCGGCGGTTTAAGAAATCGACCGTACGCACGGTCGAAAAAATCGAGATCGCGCGGCACGGCGGCGAAGTGCGGCTGGATTTCGTGGGAGACGGGTTCCTCTCCCACATGGTGCGCATTCTGACCGGCACGCTGGTGGAAATCGGCGGCGGCGAGCGGGACCCGGCCAGCATCCTGCGCGCGTTCGACAGCCTGGACCGGCAGGACGCCGGTTTGACCATGCCGCCCCAAGGGCTGATTTTGACCGCAGTCGGCTACCCATCCGACCGGTGAAATGCCGGTCCGGCGCGCAAAAAAGCCAGGCGCAAAGCCCGGCTTTTTTGTCTCTGCAATTGGGTTGCAGAGCGGGTTATAGGGGGGTAAAGGAAATGGCTTAGTCTTGGGGTAAGGGTTCGCAGATGGCTTCTGCACGGCGGACAAACTCCAAAATCAGATCCACGGTCTGCGGACCCAGTTTGCCGGTGTCCACGCACAAATCGTAGTTGGAGGCTTTGCCCCAAATCTGCCCGGTGTAATACTGATAGTAGGACGCCCGCTTTTTGTCCATTTGCAAGATGTCCTTGGCCTCGCGCTTGACGGCGGTATCGTAGAGCTTGGGGTTTTCGCGGATCTGCCGCAGACGGTCGGGCATCCCTGACGACAGGAACAACCGGTAGGTATGCGGCCGGTTCTTCAGGACAAAATCCGCACAGCGGCCAACGAGCACACAGGGCGACTGGGCCAGCTTCCATACTACGTTCGCTTCCTTGAGGAAAAGCTGGGAGGTGATGTCCCCATAGCCGCCGACCGCAAACGCTGCGCCGGTGAGATTGCTCGCGCGCAATCGGTTGGCCTTGAGCCAGTCGCAGTTGGCTTCATTGAGGATGGGTTCTTGTTTGCTCTTTTGCTCGATGTCGTCGCGGGTGTAAAAGGGAATCTGCAGCGCGTCAGCGAGCTTTTGGCCGATGTGTAGGCCGCCGCTGCCGTATTCACGGCTGATGGTGATGACAATGTTCGAATCCATAGCTTCCTCCTTTTATTCGTCCAATACTTGGGCGGCAGCTGCGGACTGGGACTGCTGATAGCGCTCCCAAGTGGTTTGCTCGCTCTTGCCAAAGCCCAGCGGGGAGAAGACGATGTAGATCGCCGCCGTGATGGCCAAAGTCGCGGCAATCATGTGCATCCGGTATTTCCACGGCGACAGGTCCATGCCTTCGGGCGGGTTGTCCTTCATGACAAACGGCTCGGGCAGCGGGTTCATGCGGGTCATGACCCACACGATGAGCAGGTCGACTGCCAGCAGCAGCACATACCAGTACATATAATGCACCGCGCCCAGCGCCGGGATAAAGTTGGGCAGCACATAGTACAGCATTACATACAGCACAATGTGTACCGGGATGATGACCTTGCCCACGTTGCGCGGTGCGTATTTGGAAAATACGCCGAGCAGGGTAAGGGTCAAAATGGGGATGCTGAACATACCAATCGCCGCATTCATCCAGGTGAAGATGCCGTCTACGTACATCAGGAAGGGCGATACTACGGTGCCGCACACCGCGACAACCGCGCCGAAGATCTTGCCCACCCGGATGATCTGCTGGTCGGACACCTCTTTTTTGACGATGCCGCCGCGGTAGATATTGAGTGCGAAAATGGTGCAAGCCGAATTGAGCATCGAGTTAAAGGTGGACAGCACGGCGCCGAAAATGCAAGCCGCAAAGAAACCAAGGATGGGCTTGGGCAGCGTTTCCGAAATCAGCATGGGGAAGGCGAGGTCGCCGTTGGAAGAAAAATCGGTTCCCGGGAATACGAATTTTGCAATGATACCCGGAAGCACCAGGAAAAACGGGGTGATCAGCGTCAGCAGGCCGGCGTAGATCATACCCTTTTGGGCGTGCGCCATGCTCCGTGCACCAAAGGCACGCTGGACGATGGCTTGGTCGCAGCCCCAGTAGTACAGGTTGTTGATCACCTGGCCGGTGATGAGTACAGGCCACGGCCACCAGGGCTCGTTGGAGGTGGCTTCGTTGATGGCGTTCATCATGGCCGGGTCGGTGGTGAGGAATTTATGTACACCGTCTGCAAAGGTGCCGTCGCCGCCCAGTGCGCTGGATAGAAAGATCAGCGCAAAGATGGTGACGAGCACGCCGCCGACCAGCATACCTACGCCATTAATGGTATCCGATACTGCAACCGCCTTCAATCCGCCGAAAATCGCGTAAATCGAGCCGATCAGCGCAATCAACACGCACAAAAGCACCATCGCGCCAAAATACGAGATCCCCAGTGCCTTGTCGATGCCGAAGATATTGATAAATACCTGTGCGCCGGCGTACAACGCACTCGGAATCATAATAAATGTGTAGTTGATGATCATCAAGCAAGTGATGAGGTTGCGGGTGAACTTGTCGAACCGCAGCTCATAAAACTCGGGCATAGTGCTTACACCCGATTTCAGGTACCGGGGGATCAAAAAGATCGCAACCAGGAACATGCCGGTAAATCCCAAGCCTTGGGCGGCAAATACGCCCATGCCGACGTTGACCGATTGGCCATTGTTGCCGATGAGCTGCACCGCCGATAGGTCGGTCATGATGAGCGAACCTGCAATGACAATGCCGGGGAGCGAACGGCCAGCCAAGTAATACCCGCTGCCCGAACCTTCGTTGACGCCTTTGCTCTTGAAATAGGAGATCACCGCAACCAAAGCGGTAAATAAAACAAAGGAAATCAATGTGAAGCTTGTAGAATTTAAAAAACTCATAATCACAGTCCCTTCTTGGTGGAGAACCCTTTTCTCTTTTGCATGGTTTCCCATGCGGCGATTTCATTTTTTGCAGCTTATAATATACTAATATATTATAAAGGGCACAATTCTCTTTTTTGCCCTATTGGCTGCGGTGCAGCATTCCGCCGCTCTCACTTTCTGTTATTTCCGGACCGGTCGCGCCGCAAGTGCGGATGCACATTCCGCTGCGGAGCAGCTGTATCCCTCCTTACCTCTCAGTTTGTCCGGAAGATCCTTTGGTTTTCACCTGTATTGTATCATTTTCGGGAAAGAAACAGATACACGAAAAAATGACTTTTTTATATGCCACCAATGTCTATTTTCACAGATTTACGGGGTGCGCCCTGGCCACTTGTACAAAATACGCACCCCAAGATGCCGTTTTTCTGTCCATTTTCGATCTGTGGATTTACAGATCAATGCAAATGAGTTGCACCTCGTGCGGTGTAAGTTCGGCCGAGAGCACCAGGGTATCCTGGTGCTCTATGTGTGAAACATGGTAGCCGGGTTGGGCGGTGGCGCGCAAGTAGTTGATTTCTTCGCTGTCGAGATAGGCGGGCAGACCCATGGCAACCCACTGATCAAAGGCGCTGCCATTTTCCCGGCCCAGCCGGTAGCGGCGGACCCGGCGGGCGCCTTCGGCAAACCCAGTCAGGGTGAGGGTGATGTGTAGATTGCCTTTTTCCACAAAGCGGTCGTAGCAATGCCCGGGATCTGGATCGAGTAGATAATTGTTGCGGTACAGCTCATCATAATGGCAGTAATGGTAAAGCAGCACCTGGATCGCGCTGCTGCTGCGGGTAACTGTGCAGCCGTCTTCGGTGTAAAGCAGCTGGTCGCCCAGGCGATTGAGCAGACGAAAGCCCCAATAGACCGCTTTGGGGACCCCTTTGCTGGTAAACAGCCCGTAGCCGCCGTGGAAATCGCGGGAATCCGAGGCGTTTTCCTCAAGCAGCTCATTGACCGTCCAATAGCCCATCCCCCAGAGCCGATCCAGGTTTTCGGTGATATTTTTGACCAACCAGGCCGACTTAAAGCAGGAATCGTTGCACAGGTCACGCTGCCACATGGTGGAGTTCCATTCAATCAGCGCTAGGCTGGGGATGGCATAGCCTGCCTGATCCAACCGGTCCTGCACGGTGTCGATCAGGTGGCGGACATATTGTTCGTCCGGGCTGAGCGCGTCCGGGAAGGGCAGGTTGGGCGAGCTGATGACGCGGAAATATTCTGGGTCGCGGATGGGGACATAAGGGAAACAGAGCAGGGTGAACTGGTCGGGCAGGCAATCGTCCTGAGCACAGCGCGCCAGGAAGTCCCACAGATAGGCTTCGTCAAAGGCGTTGGAGTATACACCTGGGCCGCTGATGCGGCAGCCCTTGGCTTTGAGCAAACGGTACACCCGTGCATACAGCGCATAATATCCGGCTCCGTCGGGCAGCGCCGATGGTTCGCCAGCCGAAACACAGTCGATACTCATTGGGGTGAAATACCAACTTTGCAGCGCTTCCCGTCCATAACGGGTTTCTAAATGTTCGATGAGCCCCTCGACCAGCGCCATCCACCGGTCCAAGTCACGCGGCAGGCACAGATGGCTGCCCCGGCGGAAGGCGCGGGACCCCGGCCGCGCCAACAGGGTCGGCACAAAGCCGAGCTCGACATAAGGCTTGAGCCCGATGGACAGGAGGAAGTCAAACAATAGGTCGGTCAACGTGAAATCCAGCTCGGGGTGGCCAGCAGCGTTTTCGGCATAGATGAGCATATCGTCATCTAGGAGGCCGTGGAAGCGCACATAGCGGAACCCGATTTCCCGCTGAACCCGGCGCAACTGCTCTTGTACTGCGGCTTGCAGCCCGTCCTTGGCGTAGCCGATGTTGATGAGGTTTTTCCAGCTATGTCTTAGCGTCTGGCCTCTACGGGCGATATTCACCTGGAAAACGCGGGTTTCTGGTGCAGCCGGTACAGGGGAGTCGGACTTGCTCGCGTGACGCAGAAGAGAATGGAAAATGCTTGCATCCTCGATCCGGTTGCCTGGACCGGCGGGCTGTTCGGCCTGTACCCGGCGAAGTTTGCCTGGTGTTTGTCCGTATTGGGCCTTGAAATATTTGATAAATGCATTGGTCGAGCGGAAGCCGCCCTCCATGGCGATTTGGGTGATGGTTTTTTCGGTGCTGATGAGTTCGCTATACGCGCTGCCCAGCCGCACCGAGGTCAGGTAATCGGTAAAGGTGGTGCCGAGGGTCCGCTGAAAATACCGTGATAGGTAATTGGAGGTCATAAAATTGGCCTGTGCCACGGTGTGGATAGAGATATCCTCGCGGAAATGCGCGTTGATATAGGACAAAATCCCTTGCAACTGGGCTGCGGATTTTTGCCGTGCGTGTGCGCCGCTCTCGCCGCCATGCAGTGGGAAATAGTTGGAGAGCAGATCGATGAGTGCGTACACCTCGCTGAAAATATAGGCGGCGTTGTCCTGCCGCCCCTTGTAGATGGCGCGGAACAGGTCAGCATAGATGCGACGCAGAGTGGATAGGTGGGGCTGCTGCTCAGGCATGGCGCGTGCGGTGTCGCAGTCAAACAAACGTTGCCCTGTGCTGCCGAACACCCGGCTGACGATCTCCAGCGGAATGCGCAGCTCCATTAGGTTGCCGCCCGCATCCAGCAGCACGCTGTGCGGACTGAAGGGGTTGACAACCAGCAGATCTTCGGCAGCGAGCCGCCGGTTGGTTTTATCCACGCAGATCTGTGCCGTACCAGAAAGCATATAGAAAATTTTGACGCCCTCATACCAACGCATGGTTCCTGCGCCTGCGTCATTAATGATGAAGAGCACAGTGTCCTTCCGGCGCGCATCGCCAAAAAGCAGCATGATCGATTCCTCCTATGGTTTTCTTTTAGTGTAGACGGAAACGCGCGCGCTGTCAAATCGATTACAAAAATTTTGCCGGCATATCTGATGTTGACACGCTTACCGAATCAACAGAAAATCTTGAAATATGGTTGACAATTAGAAATGCACCGTGTAATATATTAATATAAAACAGCTTCTTTTCAAATCCCTATCACAGACAGGAGGAATTCTTCATGGCAACTTTGACGGTAACCAACCCCATGACCGGCGAAACGCTGGGTACCCCGGCGCTGGCCGATGGCGCGCAGGTCGAGGCCATGGTGGACGCGGCCCTAGCCGCACAAGAGGGCTGGGCGGCCACCCCGGTGTATGAGCGGGCTGAGTACCTGTACCGCTTTGCAGACGCGCTGGCCCGCGACGCCGAGTACATCTCCCAGCTGTCGGCCAAGGACATGGCCAAGCCCATCGTGCAGGCGCGCGGGGAAACTATGGACGGTGTTAAGCTGCTGCGCGCAGCCGCCGAACGCGCCAAGCACCTGTATGGCGACGTGCTCTCGGACAGCGGCCCGGGCTTTGAGGGCGACCTGGTCTTTACCAAGCGTGAACCGCTGGGCACCATCGCTTGCATCATCCCCTTCAATTTCCCGATCGAGCTGACATTCCAGAAAATAGCACCTGCTCTGGCCATGGGCAACACGGTGCTGGTCAAAGCGCCCAGCAGCAACCCGCTGGCCGTGCTGGCGCTGGACAAGTACGCCAAAGAAGCCGGTTTCCCGGCGGGCGTGGTGCAGTTCTTCATCTCCACCCGCGACGTAGTCAACGAGCATATCACCACCAACCCCAAGGTGGATGCGGTCAGCCTGACCGGTTCAACAGCCGCAGGAAAACGCATGGTCAAAGACGGTGCAGACACCCTTAAGCGTACCTTCCTGGAGCTCGGCGGCAACGATGCCTTCCTGATTTTTGAGGATGCCGATCTGGACCGTGCACTCGATGAAATGGTCACCAGCCGTCTGGAGAACAACGGACAGGTCTGCTGCTCGTCCAAGCGCTTTATTGTGCAGCGCTCCATCTACGACACCCTGGCAAAGCGCCTGACCGAACGCCTAGCAGCGCTCAAGCGTGGCGACGCGCTCGACGAAACCGCGGTGGTCACTGCCCTGGTGTCCGAGTCTGCGGCCAAGGACGTGCAGGCGCAAATTGAGCATACCATCGAACAAGGCGCCACGTTGCTGTACGGCGGCACCCGGGAAGGTGCACGTGTGGAACCCACCGTCCTAACGGGTGTGACACCAGAGATGGACATTGCGTCGGACATGGAGATCTTCGGGCCGGTGTTCCCGCTCATTCCCTTTGACACCGAAGAAGAGGCAGTCCGCATCGCCAACAACTCCATCTATGGGCTGTCCTCCGGCCTGATGACTACGGATATGAACCGTGCGTTCCGGGTGGCCAGCAAGCTTAAGGCAGGCGGCGCAGTCGTCAACGGCAGCGGCGGGTACCGCCATCTTGACCAGCCCTTCGGCGGCTTTAAGCAGAGCGGCCTGGGCCGCGAAGGCGTGAGCATCTCGCTTGAGGAGTTCAGCCATATCAAGGTCTATGTGGTCAAGGGCGCATTCAATTAATTGCATATCCCAAAAGGAAAGGGGCGCAGTGCGAAATGCGCCCCTTTGTTGCATCTATTCCTGCTGTTTGGCCTGTCCGGCGCCGCGGTACACAATGGCGAACAGCACAATCGCGCCGCCCACAACCGCCAGCAAACTGGGCTTTTCGCCGTAAAACAGCATAACCCAGACCGGATTGAGCAGGGGTTCGAGCACGGTTAAAATGGTCGCCGTCAGCGCGGGGACATGGGGGATGGCGATGGCATACAGCACATAGGCCAAACCGAGCTGGAAAATGCCCAAAAAGAGGATCATGCTGACGTTCTGGGCGGTCAGTTCCAGGCGGCCGAAGAAGGGCAGCATACACAAAAACGCCAGCAGGTTGCCCCAAAAGACGTTTTCACCGGGTGCGCTGCCGCCGCCCATGCGCATAAAGACGTTCATGGCCCCATAGCACACGCCGGAGAGCAGCGCCAGTAGGTTGCCGAGCATCCGTCCACCGGCCAGGCTGTCGAACAAAAAGACCGCCAATCCGGCCAGTAGCAGCGCGATGGAAACCAAGTCCCGCCCTCGGACCGGCTCGCGCAAGAGCAGATAGCCCAGGGCAGCCGAATAGATGGGCGCGGTATATTGCAGCAGAATGGCGTTGGCGGCGGTTGTCAGCTTGGTGGATACCACCATCAGCACGACTAGGCCGGTGTAGGATAAAATGGCGGCGATCTGCCAGCGGTTTTTGGGCAGTTGGGGTCGCCGCAGCCAGATAAGCAGTACGCCGGCGGCGATCAAACTGCGTATCCCAGCTACGGCGTAGCCGTTCCAGCTCATCAGCTTGATGCACACCCCGGAAAAGCTCCATAAGACCGAGGTCAAGATCAGCAGCTCAATGCCGCGTCTGCGATTCATTGGGAAGGAACCTCCTTTCGTGGTGGGTGCGCGGCCTGTCGGGAAAGGCGGGCAGCAAAAAAGGAAGAAGGATTGAAAGAAGCGGTTCGCGAGGGCGAACCGCTTTTCGGGTTGGAACAGTTCAAAATCCGCTGAGCGGATTTTGAAAGGGGAGTTCCGCTGCCTGCGGGCAGCGGCCAGGGCTCCGCGCCCTGGACTGCGCTGGGGACTCGTCCCCAGGCCCCTTTTTATCCTGTCTTTCCCGGAATGCCAATTCCGGGAGGAAGGGTCCAGGGGCTAGCCCCTGGCGGGGGTGC
>CAJFUJ010000002.1 GCA_904420185.1 uncultured Butyricicoccus sp.
CGCGCCTATGCGGCTTTGACCGGCATGAATCACTGTCTGTGGGCATCGGTATGATCTCCCGCGGCGAGGTGGCGCTGATTGTGGCCCAAAAGGGCGCAGCAGCGGGCCTAATTGATACGACGATGTTTCCGGCAATTGTGCTGGTAGTCATTGTGACGACCTTGAGTACCCCAATTTTGCTAAAGCTGACAATGGGCAGAACGGCACCGGGGCAAAAGGATATAGCAGATGCTGTCTGAGCCAAATAAAAGAAACAGCAAACCGGCATTCTTGTTGAGACCCAAGGTCCAGCAGGCACGCCGGTTTGCTGTTTTGAAAGAGAAAAAATATTAGGAAGTGGTTTCGTTTTCGCCGGCAACTGCCAAAGCACGCTGCATAAGGGCAAACTGGCAGTCGATGGGCGGCTCACCCTCAGCGCGTTTGGGACGCAGCAATTCGCCATGCTTATCGTGGATGCGGGCTTTGACATTGTCGCGCAGGCACAGGCTCAAGATTTCATGCAGCCGTTCCACACATGCAGGGTCGGTCACAGGGCAGGCGACCTCCACCCGCTTTTCGGTATTGCGGGTCATCAGGTCGGCCGAACCGATAAACAGCTGTTCCTCTGCATCGACGCCAAAGCTCAGGATGCGCGAGTGTTCCAAAAAACGGCCGACAATCGAATGAATACGGATATTTTCGGTTTTGCCCGCGATGCCTGGGGTCAGGCAGCAAATACCGCGCACAATCAGATAGACCGGCACACCCGCACACGAGGCAGCTGCCAGGCGGTCGATGATGTTGCGGTCGGTCAAGGAGTTGATTTTCATCACAATGCGGCAAGGTTTCCCCGCCTTGGCCTTGTCGATTTCACGGTCGATCAGCGAGAGTACAGCGGGCTTAAAGATATGGGGGGCGATGAGCAGCTTTGCACTGGTTTCCGGTGCAACACCGAGCGCCATATGGGTAAAAAAGGCAGTCGCATCCTCGCCGATCACGGGATCAGCTGTGATGAACGAGAGGTCGGTATACATGGTTGCAGTCTTTTCGTTGTAATTGCCCGTGCCAATCTGGGTGATATATTCGACACCCTTGTCAGTGGTGCGGGTGATCAGGCACAGCTTGGAGTGCACCTTGAGATCTTCGATGCCATAGATGACTTTGCATCCGGATTCCTCCAGACGTTCGGCCCAATCGATGTTGTTCTGCTCGTCAAAACGGGCGCGCAACTCGACCAGGACGGTGACATCCTTGCCATTTTCGGCCGCCTCACACAAATAGCTGATGAGCTTGGATTGACGCGCGACGCGGTAAATGGTAATTTTAATGGATGCAGTCTGTGGATCGGTAGCTGCCTCGCGCAATAGGTGCAAAAACGGCGCCATGCTCTCAAAAGGATAGTGCAGCAAGATGTCATGCGCAGCCGCTTGCGGCAGGATCGGTGCATTGTTGTCCACCATGGGGGAGGGCTGGGGGGTCCAAGGTTCATATTGCAGGCCGCGTGTCGGCGGCAGCATCCCTTCCAGGCTGTACACATACTCCATGTTGAGCGGCGCCTCGCAGCAATAGACCTGATCTAGATCGAGCGACAAGCGCACACACAGTTGATGCAGCACGTGTCCAGGCAATTTGCCTTGGTATTCCAGACGGACAGGGGCAAGCCGGGTCCGCTTTTTGAGGAGCTTTTTCATCATTTGCCGGAAGTCCACATCCATTTCAAAGGCTTCGTCATCCGGGCTGATGTCGGCATTGCGGGTGACCTTAATGACTGCCTTGGACTGCACGCGGAAGCCGGAGAATAGGCTGGACACCTTGCTGATCAGGATATCTTCGATCAGGATAAAGCGCAAGCCATCGCCAGGCAGCCGCAAAAAGCGCGGCAATGTGGCTGGGATGGGCAGCAGGCCGAGCAAGCTGCGGTCTTCAAAGCGCAGGCGCACCAAAATGTGCAGCTTTCCGCTGGGCAGATGTGGGAATGGATGATGCTGATCGACCACCTGGGGGGACAAAACGGGTTTGGCATAGGTGCGGTACCAGCGATCGACAAAACGGCGTTCTTCGGCGGTGAGGTCCTTGCGGCGCAGGCGTTCGACGCCCATTTTGCTCAAATCGGCCTCAATATCCGCGCAGACGCGGTCGCGGCGTTTGGTCAGTGGGCCACAGACATCGAAAATATGTTCAAGCTGCTCGGCGGCAGTCCATCCGCATTTGTTATCCGGCAGATCTTCCGAACGGATGGAGGCGATGTCGGTGAGCGAGCCGACACGGATCATGAAAAACTCGTCCAGATTGGATGTGAAAATCGATACAAATTTCAGACGCTCAAACAGGGGGACTGCGGTGTCCTCAGCTTCCTCAAGCACCCGGCGGTTAAATTGCAGCCAAGAGAGCTCACGGTTCTGGGTATAGCTGATGTCATAATTGAGCGTGCGTTGCTTTTTTTTCTTTCCTTCGTGTTTCTTTGTCATAAGATTCCCTTCCGTTTCTGTGCGCATTCTAGTAGAAAACGCGACGGTGAAAGTAAGCATACCCGGACAGGCATCAGATGATGCGCATCCACGCGTTCTGCTCTTCGCATTATTTTTAGTGTAACAGAATCGTGCACGAACTGCTAGAGAAAATAAAAAAGTTTTTGGGTGTTTTATGTAAAAATTTCATAAAAAAAAGCGAAACCGCAGGCGCAAAAGATGTTCTGCGCACTGCGGTTATGAAGGTAGTTATATGGTAGCAGCTGTCCGCCAATTTTCATGGCCAGCTGGAGTTTGGCAGTGCATCATAAAAGGGTTCAAAAAAACCACGCCGCGGCGTGGCAACGCCGGCAATCCAGGGATGGACAGCCGCCTTATTTCTCGCTCCCGTTATGATGTCCTTCTTCCTCAAAAATCAAATCATCAATATCGGGCGGATCGGGCAACTGCGGCCGAATGAAGATACGCATGGTCAATCCCTCCTTTCTTAGGGGATGTATACAAAATCGTTCCCTGCTTTCCCTTGCAGACCGGGGCATATCGTTCTGCAAGACCTCTCTCAACTTCTACACCATTATAGCACGTTTTGGCAAAAAGCAAAGAGGAAACGTGTAAAATTTTGTGGAGAACTTATAAAAATTTTGCAAAGTTTTTTTAATATATAAAAAAATGCGTGGATGATGGAAAATGAAAAACGGCAAACGCGCGAAAAGCAACGCGTTTGCCGTTTGGTGCCTTAAAACCCCCGCCATTGCCGATGCAGCCCAGTTACGAACCTGCACATAAGAGCAGGTGGGTTTCCTATCCCATCTTTCTGCGCTTCCAACGTCCACTTTTGATTCGCGGGAGGCCTGCGCTCCACACGGGAAAGATTTTCGGAATCCCTTATAAGAGATGTGGGTTGAAAAAAGGCTACTGTCGAACAGGGCAGGGGGAATATAGATTATTCTTCGTCCTCGTACATATCTTCGATGCGTTCCATGACGATATCGTAGACCTTGTCAGCTTCGGCGTCATCCTCCACGGTTGCAAGGATTTCCTCGCCGTCCTCTTCCACGACCTTGAGGATTACGACCTCGGCCTCCTCTTCCACGGCAAGCTCAGCCGGGATAAATGCCATATAGGTTTCCCCGTCCACCTCGACCGTGTCAATATGCTGAAATTCGACTTCATTGCCGTCTTCGTCGGTCAGGACAACATAATCGTTACCAAATGCGTCGCTCATAGCTTAAATCCTCTCTGTTTGCGGCGGCTGTCGCCGGAATTGCTTATAAACATAGGATAGTACAGTTTGTTTGGTTTTTCAATAAGACGCGATGAAAATAACCGTTTTGTAATTTTGTACCCATCCGTTTGCAAGGCGCTCTTCGATTTAAAACGATACACTATTTTATGCCGGTTTGTCAAGCGGCATACCGGTAATTTTTTCGCGGCGCTTTTTATACAAGATTTTCGCAACTTTTTCTTGACAAACGCCGTGCGGCGTGATATAGTGACACAGGAAAATAAAGCAGGGCGATCAAACGCCCTCACCCGCCGCATTTGCAACCGGGTTTACAAGATTGCGCGTGAAAGGTTCTCTTTGTCGCGCTTTTGTGAACGGACGGCGGGGCTGTCCGCTTTTTTTATGACCCTGTTATTACCGTTTTAGGAGGTGCTTTCGCATTAGCAGCATGGAACATCAGATCAATGAAGACATCCGCGATAAGGAGGTCCGCCTGATTGCAGAAAATGGCGACCAGCTGGGCATTGTGTCCGGTAAAGAGGCGCTGGAAATTGCAATTGAAAAAGGCATGGATCTGGTTAAGATCGCCCCGCAGGCGCAGCCGCCGGTCTGTCGCATCATGGATTACGGCAAGTACCGCTTTGAGCAGGCAAAGCGCGAAAAAGAGGCGCGCAAAAACCAGCGTGTCGTGGAAATCAAGGAGATCCGCCTGACCCCAGGCATCGACGTGGGCGACCTCAATACCAAGGTCAAGAATGCCTGCAAATTCTTAAAGGGCGGCGATAAGGTCAAGGTTTCGGTGCGCTTCCGCGGCCGTGAAGTGACCCATTCTTCGCTCGGTCTGGATCTGCTCCAGCGCTTTGCGGAACTTTGCGCCGAAGTCGGCTCTGTGGAAAAGGCGCCCAAGCTCGAAGGCCGCCAGATGCATATGTTCCTGGCGCCGAAAAAGGATAAGTAAACCATTCCCGCCCGGTTCGGGCTGAGCAAATGAGAGGAGTTAACAATATGCCCAAGATCAAAACGCACAGCGGTGCAAAAAAGAGATTCAAGGTTTCTAAAACCGGCAAGATCAAGCGTGCGCACGTCGGCCGCCGCCATATTCTGACCAAGAAAAACACCAAGCGCCTGCGCCATTTGCGCAAGGAAGGCTACGCCGACACCACGAATGTAGCGCAGATCAAGCGCCTGATCCCCTATATGTAAGGGTTTCCCCACATACATGACGATTCGCATTGGAGGTTATTGATAGATGGCTAGAGTAAAAGGCGCAATGATGACGCGCAAAAGAAGAAAGAAGATCCTCAAGCGCGCGAAGGGCTACTTCGGCGCAAAGTCCACCCATTTCCGCACCGCCAATCAGGCGGTTATGAAGTCGCTCAAGTATGCGTACATCGGCCGTAAGCACAAAAAGCGCGACTTCCGCCGCCTGTGGATCACCCGTATTTCGGCTGCCTGCAAGATGAACGGCATCAATTACAGCCGCTTCATGAACGGCCTGAAGAAGGCGGGCATCGAGATCAACCGTAAGATGCTTGCAGATCTGGCTGTAAACGATCAGGCCGCTTTTGCGTCCCTGACCGAAAAAGCCAAGGCTGCACTCTAAGAGGTTTGCCCAAATCCCGGAATGGACAACGCTCCAGCTCCGGGATTTTTTTGTGTCAATTCGGTGTAAATCGGGAGGAAAACGTTGTATTCTACCCGGGAGGGTGCTATAATACCCCTTGTATGACCGGCCTGTCTGGCTGGACCACTCAGTTTTAATGGTATGGGAGAAGTTTCGAATGAAGAATCATTATATTCAGCGCATTGTTGCAACCGCGGCGTTGACTGCGGTCTGTTTGGGCGCAACCGTCCAGTTCGGCCTGCCGCAGGTGGCGTATGCGGTGAGCGAGGACGCCGGTGCGCCGGTTATGATGACGGTAGACGGCGTGGATGTGCGCCAAAACGAGTATGCCAGCTATTTCCGCTACTGCAAAGCTGCCTATGAGTCGAGCGCTGGGGTCGGCCCTTATCTCTGGTCGCTCAGCCCGGACGCAGTACAGACCCTCATCGATGCGGCCGACCAAAACTGCTTGTATGCACGGGTTGTGGTCAACCACTTCAATGAGTTGGACCTCAAACTGGACCGGGACACGGCCTGGGACTACAAGAACACCTTGAACCAGACCAAGACCCAGCTCAAGGAGCAGGGCATGGAGTTTGAGGACTGGCTGGATTCCATGGGCATTGATGAGGAGTTCTACCGCAATATCTTCGCCCAGGGCTACTATCTCGACGCGCTGGATGAGTACTACTTCGGCGAGGGCGGCCAGCTCGCGCCCGAGGAATCGGACATCCGCGCCGAGTTTGACACCTACTACAAGGCCAAGCACATCCTTGTCCGGAATACCGACGGTGAGGGCAACGCGCTCACCGGCGATGCACTGTCCGAAAAGCAAGCGCTGGTTGAAGAGCTACAGGCGCGCATCGACGCGGGCGAGAGCTTTGACGAGCTGATGAACGAATACAGCGAGGACACAGGCCTGGCCTTTAACCCGGAAGGGATCATGTACATCCAGGACGATGGGACCTATGTGCAGGGCTTTGTGGATGGCGTGATGGCGTTGGAGCCCGGCCAGATCAGCAGCCAGCCGGTTGAATCCGAGTATGGCTGGCATATCATCGAGCGCCTGCCGCTGACCGAGGAGGACTATACCCAGCTGCGGCCGGACATTGTCTACACCCTGACCGGGCAGACCATCGACGACCTGCTCAACACCTGGATGACCGAAGCCGACGTCGAGTATCCTGAGGGACATGACGACCTGACCATCGAAAGCGTGCTGGGCGAGGAAGTGCCCGACATCGCCGACTTAATGGGCGATGCGGCGGCTTCCTCCGGAGCGGCGTCCTCGTCCGAGGGAGCAGCTTCTTCTGAAGCAGCGTCCTCTGCCGAATAAACCAAACCACAAGGGCTGGCGTGTGTCGCCGGCCCTTTGCATTGGCGGGGAAGGAGGGAACTGCTTGAACGAGCCATGCGAAAACTGCCTGTTTGCCGTATACGACGAGGAATTTGCAGAATACAGCTGCGGGGCCTTGTGGGAGGAGGACGTCGCGGCACGGTACTGGCAGGGACAGTACAAAAGCTGCCCCTACTTTCGGCCCGGCGACGATTACACGGTTGTGCAGCACCAAAAATGACAAAAAAGCGGCCGCAAAGGCCGCTTTTTTGCTTGAAGAGGTTGGTGAAACGGGACAAAAAAGTTGGTTGCCAAAGGACTCAAAGGCGCCATGCGGCCGCCTCCCGCACAGAGTTCTCTTTGACTATTTGTATGTTAGCATAGACTAACATTCTTGTCAACAGCAAAACCGAAAATTCCGGAAAAATTTTTACGCCCGCGGGGATGCAGCGGTTTCGGCGTATTTTTTTACCAGGCTGCGGGCGGTTTGCAGCGGGGTTTCGCCCTTGGCCAAGCGCAGTGACAGATAGGGCTTGCTGCCTGCATTGAGCAACAGACGGCCTTGGAAGGCCTTGTCGCCGCACAGGATGCTCAGCCGCTGGAAGTCGGCATGCGGGAAGGTCAGGAACAAACGCCCGTCACTCTGTTTGATTTCGCTGACCCCTGCGTCCGAAGCCTCAGCGCGCAGCAGGGCGATATCCAGCAGGGCCAGGGTTTCGGCCGGCGGCTCGCCATACCGGTCGATTAACTCATCCAGCAGGTCGCTGCGCGTATCTTCCGAACGGATAAGCGCAATGCGGCGGTAAAGATCCACCCGCTGACCGGCATCGGGGACATAGGCGGCCGGCAGATTGGCCGACAGCGTCAGCTCGGCCGCGCACTCCACACGAGGCTTGGGAGTTTGGCCTTTTTCCTCTAGCACGGCTTCCTCCAACAGCTTGAGATAGAGGTCATAGCCTACGCTCATCATGTGGCCTGACTGCTCAGGACCGAGCACATTGCCTGCACCGCGGATCTCCAAGTCGCGCATGGCGATCTTGAAGCCTGAACCGAACTCGGCAAATTCACGCACCGCACGCAGCCGCTTTTGGGCGATTTCGCTGAGCGCCTTGCCACGCCGGTAGGTCAGATAGGCGAATGCCCGCCGCGAGGAGCGCCCCACACGGCCGCGGATTTGGTGCAGCTGGGCCAAACCCATGTGGTCAGCGTTTTCGATGATGAGGGTATTGGCGTTGGGGATGTCGATGCCGGTTTCGATGATCGTCGTGCAGACCAGCACATCGATTTCGCCGTCCGCCATTTGGGTCATGGCTGAGGCCAGTGCGTGCTGGCTCATTTTGCCATGTGCGACCCCAATGCGCGCATCGGGCAGTGCTTTTTGCAGCCGCGCCGCTGTGCGGTCGATGGATTCGACAATATTATGCAGATAATAGGTCTGTCCGCCGCGCGCCAGCTCTCGCCGGATGGCGTCCAGCACCAGGGCTTCGTTGTATTCGAGCACATAGGTTTGCACAGGATGGCGGTCATGCGGCGGCTCTTCGATGGCCGACATATCCCGAATACCGGAGAGCGCCATGTTGAGCGTGCGTGGGATGGGTGTGGCGGACAAGGTCAACACATCGACCTGCTTGCTCATTTCCTTCAGCGTTTCCTTATGCGACACGCCGAAGCGCTGCTCCTCGTCGATGACAAGCAACCCCAAATCATGGAATGCCACCTGCTTGTTGAACAGCTTGTGGGTGCCGACAATGAGGTCGATCATGCCGGATTTAAGCTGTTCTAAGATCCTTTTTTGCTCGGAACCGGTCTTATACCGGCTCAAAAGCTCGATTTTGATTGGATAGCCTGCAAAGCGGTTTTTGGTGGTCAAAAAGTGCTGGCGGGCCAAAACGGTTGTGGGCGCCAAAATGACCGCCTGTTTACCGGCAAGGATACATTTCATCACCGCGCGTAGCGCAACTTCGGTCTTGCCAAAGCCCACATCGCCGCACAGCAAACGGTCCATCGGCCGGTCGGATTCCATGTCGGCTTTGATTTCCTGCACGCAGCGCAGCTGGTCGTCGGTTTCCTCAAAGGGGAAGGACTCCTCGAATTCTTGCTGCCAGATGTCATCTGGGGGGAAAGCAAAGCCTTTGAGCTTGGCGCGCTCGGCGTATAGCTGAACCAATCCCTCAGCCAGCTCCTTGGCCGCAGCTTTGGCGCGCGTGCGGGCCTTGGCCCAGTCGGCGCCGCCGAGTTTGTTGAGCCGCACCTTTTCGGGTTCCGCGCCACCGCCGATATACTTGGAGATCAAATCTAGGTTGGTTGCTGGGACATAGAGAAAATCGGTTCCCGCAAAGGCAATTTTAATGAAGTCGCGCTCGGCGCCGTCTACGGTCATGCGTTCCATGCCCACAAAGCGCCCGATGCCGTGGTGCTCATGCACCACAAGATCGCCGGGGGTCAGATCGGTGTAGCTCTTGACCCGGTCGCGGTTGGAGCGCTTGACCTGGCTTTTACGCGCCCGGCGGGTCAAAATTTGCCCTTCGGTCAGCACGGTGAGCGAAATGGAAGGAAGCTCGAAGCCTGCACTGAGCGCGCCCTCTAAGATGTGCACGTGGCCCTCGGTGGGCAGTTTACGGCTCAGCTTTGCTGGGACTTGATAGGCTTGCAGGGCTTCAAGCATATTTTGACAGCGCATTTCGGAGCCACATAGCACTGCGACAGCCCGCCGGGTTGCGACATAAGAGGCAATATCGGCTGCTGCCATATCCAGATTGCCGCCGTAGGCATTCATCTGGGTAACGGTAAAGCTCACCAGCGTTTGGGGCGCAAGTTCAGGCGCGGCATTTAAAAATGTGTCCATGCGCACGAGCGAATAGGTGGACAGCCGGGCAGACAAAGCGCTCCAGCTGAGCGCATAGCCCTCTGTGGGGGGCAGCTCACCGCGTTCGGTCAAGGCGAGGATGTCATTTTCGATGCGCTGGGAAAAGCCTTTGGCAGCCTCGCGCAGACGGGGTGTGTCATCGATGAGTACAAGGACGTTGTCCGGTAGATAGTCAAAGGCAGTTGCGCCTTCCGGGTAAATCAGCGGCAGGTATTTATCTGCGGCCGGCAAACTGCCAGTTTCACGCAGACGCTCGATGTCACGGGCGACGGTTTCCTCCAGTTTGGGGTGCTTTTTGCGGCGGGCCTTGCAAGTGCTTGTTAGAAGGCGGCATAGGCCGTCTATGCCGCCTTCCGCCATGCCCGGCAGGGTTTCCATACAGGGCAGGCAGTCGAGCGTTTCTACACGCGCTCCACGCCGTTGGGAACCCACGTCAAAATAAGCCATGGAGTCGATGTCATCGCCCCAAAATTCCACACGCACAGGTGCGGATTGCTGGGGCGGAAAGACGTCCAAAATGCCGCCGCGCACCGAAAACTGCCCAGGGCCCTCTACCTGGGTGCAGCGGTGGTAACCTGCTGACGTGAGGGCAGTGATGATGGTGTCGAGGGGCTTGGTCTGGCCAGTGGAAAGGGAAAATGCCGCTTGCTTGAGCACACGGGGCGGGATACAGGCCTGGCTGAAAGCGGCGACCGAACCGGCGGCCAAGGGCGCGCCTTGGGACAAATTCCATAAAGCGGCGATGCGCGCCTGTTCATATTGCCGCGAGGACGACTCGACCTCAAGCATGACAAAATCGCGCTCTGGAATGCGGAGCACGTTTTTCTCAGCAAACGCGGCCAAATCGTCGGCTAGACGGCGGGCCGCCAATTCGTCATCGGTCAGCAGCAATACAGGACGCCCGGTATCTAAATGCAGCGCGGCTGCAAGTTGCGCTTTGCCGACCGGGGGGAGGCCGACCGCCATGGCGGGCGTGCATCCTGTCCGCAGGCCGTCGAAAAATTGCCGGTATTCAGTTGTTTTACAAATGCTTTGTGTAAGTTCAATCATTGTTTCACCCGGAAAACAGAATGCCAAAAGGGCAGATTTTTCAATCTGCCCTAGTATATGTGGTTACAAACCGATCAATGCTCGAGGTGGCAATGGGCGCAATCGGTGTTGCAGCCCAAAAGGGGTTCAGGATCCTTGCCCATGCGGCGATAGTAGTCGGCAATTGCCGAACGCAGCGCCTCTTCCGCAAGCACCGAGCAGTGCATCTTGACCGGCGGCAGCCCGTCGAGCGCCTCAGCAACCGCTTTGTTGGTCAGCTTGAGCGCGTCCTCGATCGACTTGCCCTTGACCATTTCGGTGGCCATCGAGCTGGTCGCAATTGCGGCGCCACAACCGAATGTCTTAAACTTGACATCCTCGATAATGCCGTCATCCGAGACTTTGAGATAAATCTTCATAATATCTCCGCACTTGGCATTACCGACCTCACCCACGCCGTTGGCGTCTGTAATCTCGCCGACATTGCGCGGATGGGTGAAGTGGTCGTAGACCTTTTCACTATATTCCATTGCCATAGTAATCATTCCTTTCCAATTTAGGGCGGGATACGCGCCGCTTGGACGCGTGCCGCCTTAGCGCTCAGTTAGTCGTGCAAGGCGCTGGCAGCCGTCAGATTGGGCTTTCCGTTTTCCCAAACCGGGCTCATGGCGCGCAGGCCGGCGACCACTTCGGTCACCTGTTCAATCAGATAATCGACGTCCTCTTCGGTGTTGTTTTCGCCCAACGTCAAACGCAGCGAGCCATGGGCAATCTCATGCGGCAGGCCGAGTGCCATGAGGACATGGGAGGGGTCGAGCGAACCGGTTGAGCAAGCGGAACCAGTCGAACCGCAGATGCCTGCAAAATCCAGCCGAAGGATCAAGCCCTCGCCCTCGACCGCTTCAAAGACAAAGGAGGCCGTGCCGGGCAAGCGGTTGACCGGATCACCGGTGTAGTGGGTGTAGGGGATGTTGTCCATAATCCCCTTGACCAGCCGCTGGGTCAGCGACCGGACATAGTTCATCTTGGGCTCCAGGTTGTCGCCGCAGGCGTCTTCAATGGCCTGGCCCAGCCCCACGATGCCCGCCACGTTTTCGGTACCTGAGCACAGGCCGCGCTCCTGTCCGCCGCCATAGACCAAAGGCTTGAGCGAGATCCCCTGACGCAGATAAAGTGCGCCGATCCCCTTGGGGCCGCGGAATTTGTGGGCCGACAAACTGAGCAGGTCGATGCCCATCTCTTGCACATCAATGTGCATGTGGCCAACCGCTTGCACCGCATCGGTGTGGAAAACAGCGCCATGCGCGTGGGCAATCTCAGCGATCTCCTTGAGCGGCTGAATGGTGCCGATCTCGTTGTTGGCAGCCATGATGGTGACGAGGGCGGTGTCATCCGTGATGACCTGCCGGAGCTGTTCCAAATCGACATGGCCTTGGGCGTCCACGTCGAGATAGGTGACAGGGAAGCCTTCCTTTTCCAGCGCCTCGCAGGTGTAAAGCACGGCGTGGTGCTCGATTTTCGAGGTGATAATATGCTTGCGGCCCTTGGCCGAGGGGCCTTTGACAAAGCCCGAAATAGCCAGGTTATCAGCCTGTGAGCCGCCGCCTGTGAATACGATTTCACGCGGGTCAGCGACGTGCAGGGCTTGGGCTACCTTTTGGCGTGCCTGGCTGACCGCGTGCAGCGCTTCATTACCGATGCGATAGAGCGAAGAGGGGTTGCCATAAAACTCGGTGAGCCAAGGCTTCATGGCGTTATATACCGATTCGGACATGGGCGTAGTGGCCGCATTATCCGCATAAACAAATCTGGACATATTGGTCGGTCGCCTCCTTCTGGCGTGTTCTTTATCTTTAATATACACCGGATTGGTATGGAATACAAGCGGAAACCTGCACGAAAGCGGCCGGCCAATTTGGACGGAATTCGGCCATATCGTGCATTTTTGCCGCATTCTGCTGACAGAATAAAGTTTACTACAAGTTTATCCAAAATGCAATCGGAAAAACGGCATTGCAGCAGTTTTTTGTACATTGTAAACCTTGTGGGGCAAAACAAACCGGCTGCCGCAAACAGTACGGCAGCCGGTTTTGAAAAAGGGTAAAAGAAGAGGGCAAAATTATCCTTGCGCGCGGTGCGCCGCGGCCTGCAAAAAGGCGCGGAACAGCGGATGCGCGCGGTTGGGGCGGGACTTGAATTCCGGATGGAACTGCACGCCGATATAAAAGGGGTGATCGGGCAGCTCGACGGTTTCCACCAGCTCGCCTGAGGGTGATGTGCCGGAGATGGCCAGCCCGGTCTGCTCCAAGGTCTGGCGGAATGCGTTGTTGAACTCATAGCGGTGGCGGTGGCGTTCGCTGACCGCTGCACAACCGTAAGCCTGCGCCAGGCGGGTGTCCGGACCGATCTGGCATGGATAGGCGCCCAGGCGCATGGTGCCGCCCTTTTTGGAGACGCCCTGCTGGCTCTCCATCAGGTCAATGACCGGGTGGGCGGTTGCCGGATCAAATTCCGATGAGTTGGCGTCTGGCCAACCGGCAACGCTGCGGGCATAGGCGATGACCGCGATCTGCATCCCCAGGCAGATGCCAAAATAGGGCACGCCCTGCACCCGCGCATAGTTGGCCGCGCAGATCATACCGTCCACCCCGCGCCCGCCAAAGCCGCCGGGCAGGATGATGCCGTCCACGCTGCCGAGCATCTTGTCCACGGTCGCGTCGCTGAGCTCTTCGGCGTCCACCCATTCGATATCGACAAAACGGCCGACCTCATAGCCCGCGTGTTGTAGCGCCTCGGCCACCGACAGATAGGCGTCATGCAGCTTAACATATTTGCCAACCAGCGCGATTTTCAGATGGCCCTGCCGCGCGTCGATGCGTGCGAGCATATGGAGCCAATCGGATAGGTCGGCTTCGGGCACGTCCAGCGCCAATTCGCGGCAGACAATGTCCGACAGATGGCTCTCCTCCAGCATCATGGGCGCGCGATACAGCACCGGGACCGTGCGGTTTTCGATTACGCAATCGGGCCGCACGTTGCAAAACAGCGAGATTTTGGCGCGGATCTCGTCGTCCAGCGGCTGGTCGGTGCGGCAGATGATGAGGTCGGGCTGGATGCCCATGCCGCGCAGTTCTTTGACCGAATGCTGGGTCGGCTTGCTTTTGGGCTCGTCCGAGCCGGTGATATAGGGGATGAGGGTGACGTGCAAAAACAGGCAGTTGCGGCGGCCGACCTCGGCGGCCACCTGCCGGATGGCCTCCAAAAAGGGCTGGGACTCGATGTCGCCGGTCGTGCCACCGATCTCGGTGATGACCACGTCGGCGTTGGTCTTTTTGCCGACCGAGTAGATAAAGGATTTGATTTCGCCTGTGATGTGTGGGATGACCTGCACGGTTTCGCCCAGGTATTCGCCGGCGCGCTCTTTGTTGAGCACGTTCCAGTACACCTTGCCGGTGGTCAGGTTGGAAAAGCGGTTGAGGTCCTCGTCGATGAACCGCTCATAGTGTCCGAGGTCCAGGTCGGTTTCGGCGCCGTCCTCGGTGACAAACACCTCGCCGTGCTGGAAGGGGCTCATGGTGCCGGGATCGACGTTAATATATGGGTCCAGCTTTTGCGCGGCGACCTTGAGCCCCCGGCTTTTGAGCAGACGGCCGAGCGAAGCGGCCGTGATCCCCTTGCCGAGGCCGGAGACCACGCCGCCGGTAACAAAAATGTATTTGGTC
This sequence comes from uncultured Butyricicoccus sp., assembly GCA_904420185.1. Classification (GTDB taxonomy): domain Bacteria; phylum Bacillota; class Clostridia; order Oscillospirales; family Butyricicoccaceae; genus Butyricicoccus_B. The sequence goes on from CAJFUJ010000002.1 coordinate 14,229, forward strand.
ATAAAAACAGGTTCCTCCCGGCGAGTGTAGGATGTGTTGAATTTAGGGTGTGTTGGTTTCAATCAGCTCGCGCGCCACATCCCGCTTGGTCTGCCGGGTGTCCATGGCGCGTTTTTCGATATAGGCGTGCGCTTGGGGCTCGGTCATGCCGCAGCACTCGATGAGCACGCATTTGGCCCGGCCGATCAGGCGCTGATCCTCCAGGCGCATATGCAGTTTGCGGTTCTCCGCGTCCAGCGCCGCAATGCGCCGGTGCAGGGAGACCCCCAGGCGGGCGGCGCGGGAAAAGTCCGCGTGCGCAAGCGGCTTGGTCAACACAAAGATCCCAGCGTCCAACGCAGGTTCGGCCAAGGTTTCCTCCAGCTCTTCCTTCAGCAGCAGCAAAACGCCTGCATCGGTCTGGCTGACGGCAAAATGAGCCAGCTCTGCACCAAATTCATCGGGCAATGGGGCGTTCACAATGACAAGCCCCCAAGGGCTCTCGTCCATACGCCGGCGGGCTTCCGCACCACTGGGCGCCCAGACCGGCGCGCCCTTGCCCAGGACCGACTGGAGCGCGCGGGACAGGGCTGCAAAGCTCTTTTCAGCAGGGGCTGCGATCAAGACAGGTTCCATGGGAACCTCCTTCCTCTGGCGTCATTAGGCACAGCGCCGGTCAATAGCGCGCAAAATACAGCTTGTAAGCGGCCGAATGGGGCGAATGATACTGGGCATATTGGACACACTCCTGCCGCTTGGCGGTCAGATAGCTGTCCAGGGTGCGCGCAGGCAGGACGCCGCGCACAAAGTCGCTCGCCGCGGCGCAGTCGATGGCCTCATCCAGTGAGCCGGGCAGGGCGTCATAGGCGGCCAGCTCGGCGTCACTTGCGGAGAACAGATTGATGTTGCAGGGCTCAGGCAGGGCAAGACCGCGTGCAACCCCGTCCAAACCGGCGTGCAGCAGCAGGGTAAAGGCCAGATAAGGGTTCAAGGCGCCGTCCGAAGCGCGGTATTCCATGCGCCGGTGGTTGCCGTGCGCGGCCGGGATGCGGATGAGCGGCGAACGGTTTTGGTGCGACCAAGTGATGAACCGCGGCGCTTCAAATTCGCCCAGGCGCTCATACGAGTTGACGAGCGGGTTGAAAAACAGGCACATTTCCCGCGCGCGCGCCAAAATGCCGGCGATGAACGATTCGACCGTCTGCGAATGGGCTTCGCTGGGGTCGCGGAAGATGTTTTTGCCGTCCCGGAAGAGCGAGAGGTTGATGTGCAGGCCGCTGCCCGGTTCGCCCGGCAGCGGCTTGGGCAGGAAGGAGGCGAACAGACCACTGGAATTGGCCATGGTCTTGACCACCCACTTGAAGGTGATCATGTTGTCGGCTGCCTGCAGCGCGCCCGAATACTTGAAATCAATTTCGTTTTGGCCGGGGCCCTGTTCGTGGTGGGAGGCTTCGGGCTGGATGCCCATCTCCTCGAGCGTCAGGCAAATCTGGCGGCGTACGTTCTCGGCCCGGTCCAGGGGCGCGACATCAAAATAGGAAGCGCTGTCAAAGGGGATGCGGGTGGGCGCGCCGTTTTCGTCCAGCTTGAAGAGGTAAAATTCGCATTCGGTCCCCAGCATACAGGTCAGGTCCTGCTCGTGCGCGGCCTGGACCGCCTGTCGCAGCAGGTTGCGGCCGTCGCCCTCAAAGGCGCGGCCGTCCGGATAGCGGATGTCGCAGAAAAAACGCACCACACGTCCGGTCGATGGGCGCCAGGGCAGTACGCACAGGGTGGACGGGTCGGGGAACAGCAGTAGGTCGCTCGACTCCACCTTCATAAACCCGGCCAGGGCCGAGGCGTCAAAGCAAATGCCATCGGAAAAGGCGCGCATCAACTCGCCGGGCAGAATGGAGATGTTTTTCTGCATACCGAAGATATCGCAAAAGGCCAGGCGGATGAATTTTACGTCGTTGTCCTCGATGAATTCCAGAACGTCGCTGATAGAAGTGCTCATAACAAACCTCCCAAGGAAATTATTCAAACGTATATAATTGTTTATACCCCGCTTCCGGGTTGGGAGTCAATACATAAAACCGCGCGGACAGAATTTCCTCGGGATTGCCGCCAAAATACTTGCAAAAATCGGAGATGTGTGGCATCAGTTCGGCCCGGTCGCTGTCGTCCATTTCGCGCACCAGCACCTGGCGCGGCAGGCCGGCCGGCATTTCGTCGCAGCGCAGCACGATTTTGCCGCCGTGCATACCGGTGCCGCAGAAGTAGCCGCACGGCAGCGCGCCGTTTGCGCCCTGACCGAGCACGACGATCAAGCCGCCTGCCTGGTATTCGCCCAAAAACGAACCCGCGCAGCCGCCCACAACTAGGACCGGGAATTTGTCCAGATAGGCTTTCATGTGGATGCCGGCCCGGTAGCCGACCTGGCCCTCGATGAAGATGCGGCCGCCGCGCATACCGTAGCCGCAGGCGTCGCCCACGTTGCCGTGGATGATGATGTCGCCGTCGTTCATGGTGTCGCCCACCGCCTCTTGGCAGTTGCCGAACACCTCGATGGTCGAGCCGTTGTTGTATTGCCCCAGGCCGTTGCCCGGGGTGCCGTGCAGCCGGAAGGTCTTGCCGGATGTGCCGCAGCCGATGTAGCGCTGTCCGTAGACGTCCTGGACCGTGATGTCGGCGTCCGGGCACTGGCGGATCTGCTCGTTGAGTTGCTGATAGTATGTGGTGTTTGCCGTGATTACCATGCGTGCGCACCTCCTAATTTTTTGGCGCGTTCGGTGTAGGAAAAGGCCATGAGCTGAGGCTTTTCGCGGATCAGGTCGAAATCGATGGACGAAAGCGGCGTGCGCTCGCGGATGAGCGAGGTGTAGATGCCGGCCCGCTCGACGTCGCCGAGCAGGATGAAGCCGACCAGGTGGTCGCCGCTTGTGACAAGCAGCTTGTAGCCGTCCTCGGTTTCGTCCAGGTATTGGTCGCCGTCGTAGGAACCGGCGGTGATCATGTGCAGCCCCAAAAAGCCGGATGCGTTCATGGGGATGGCCTTGTCAAAGGCGCGGTTGCCGCCAGCCATGTTCATGCCCGCGGTTTCGCCCTGCATATAGGCGTTGGGCAGGATGGCCAGGATGCGGTCGGTGTCGCAGGAGATGTCGTGGGATACCGTGCAGTCGCCGGCCGCGTAGATGTCGGGCGCCGTGGTCTGCATGTGGTCGTCGAGCAGGATGCCGCGGTTGACCGCGCAGCCCGCCATTTCGGCCAGGCCGGTGTTGGGGCGCACGCCGACCGCGACCACGAGCACGTCAAAATCGACCTCCTCGCCGCTTTGCAGCACCGCGTGGGTGGGGGAGGTGAACTTGGCGACCGAGTCGCTCAGGCGGAAGGACACGCCCTTTTGCTCCATGTGGCGCTGGATGACCGCGCCCGGGTGCTCAAGCATGACGTTGGGCAGGATGCGCGGCGCCATGTCGATGACCAAAATCGAGCCTGCGCGGTCGATGATGCCCTCGGCGCACTTGAGGCCGATCAGTCCCGCGCCGATGATGAGCACCCGCTTGGACTTGTCGTCGCCCAGCAGTTGTGATAGCTTTTTAGCGTCGTCCAGCGTCATAAAGCTGGTCTTGTTTTGTACCTGGTCCAGCCCCTCCATCGGGGGGACGAACGGCCGCGAGCCGGTGCAGAGGCACAGCTTGTCATAGGGCAGCACGGTGCCGTCGTCCAACGTGACCGTCTTGGCGGCCGGGTCGACCGCGGTGGCCGTGCGACCCAAGTGGGTTTCCACGCCGTTTGTCTCGTAGAAATCGGCTGGGCGGTAGGCCAACATTTTTTCTTCGGTGGTCTTGCCCTGCAGCAGGTAGGAGATAAGCGGCCGACCGTAGACCGGATAGGGCTCGGCGGAAACCAGCGCAATAGAGCCTTCTTTATCCACAGTGCGGATGCCCTCGATGGCGCCGACCGCCGCCGTGCCGTTGCCGATGATTACATACTTCATTTCGCTCACCTCTCCTCGTAGACGATGGCCTTGTTCGGGCAGCCCTGTACGCACAAAGGCTGGCCGAACTCGTTTTTCTGGCACAGTTCACATTTTTGGATGGCGCCCTGCTCGGAATGGCTCAGTGCGCCGTAGGGGCAGGACAGGATGCAGGTGCAGCAGCCCACGCACTTGTCCGAATCGATGTGTACCGCGCCATCGACAATGGTCAGCGCGCCCGAAATGCAGCCCTTGACGCACAAAGGGTCCTCACAGTGGCGGCAGGATACCGCAAAAGAGATGTTGTTGCGCTCCTCAATCTTGATGCGGGGCGCGATTTTATGATCCTTGAGCGCCTTGACCATCGAGGACTTGCCTGAGTTGGCAAAGGCGCAGTAATATTCGCAAAGATGGCACCCCAGGCACCATTTTTCGTTGACATATACCCGTTTCATGACAGCTCTTCCCCCTTTACTCGCCGGCGTGCTTGATGCCCAGAATGTCCAGTTCCTTTTGGGTCAGCCCCAGCCCGCGCAGCATCAGCCGGTTGCCGCGCAGCGCCTCAATCGAGTTGATTCCCATGCCGCCCATCAGCTCCTTGATCTCATGCTGCCATGCGCGCATCAGATTGACCAGCCGCCGGGAGCCGAGATCGGGGTTGAGACGCTTGACCAGCTCGGGGCGCTGTGTGGCAATGCCCCAGTTGCATTTGCCGGTCTGGCAGGTGCGGCAGAGGTGGCAGCCCAGCGCCAGAAGCGCCGCGGTGGCAATATAGCAGGCGTCGGCGCCCAGCGCAATGGCTTTTACCACATCGGCAGCCGAGCGGATGCTGCCGCCGACCA
>CAJFUJ010000003.1 GCA_904420185.1 uncultured Butyricicoccus sp.
AAAGCGTGGTGCAATTTCATTCATTACAATAAAGGCAGAAGACAGGGGAAACCTGCCGGGTACGCTCCACTTGGTTGGGGCCGGTCACCATTCTGAAATGATGCCGGCCGCTTGGCCGGTACCTGAAAATTTTAAGGAGGCACATTATTATGGACATGAGCTATCTGAAGGACATGCCGATCGCAGTTCTGGGCGGCGGCGCTGTTGGTAAGACCATGGCGGCAGACTGCGCTCTGGCCGGCAAAGAGGTCCGCATCTGGGACCAGCCCGAGTTCGCAAAGCGCAACTTCGTCAACATCGAAAAGACCGGTATCACACTGGCCGGCCATCAGTTCAGCTTCTTTGGTTACGAGCGCAAGGGCAAGGCGTTTGTCAGCATGGCAACCGATGATATGGCCAAGGCTGTTAAGGGCGCAGGCATCATCATCATTGCAACCGTAGCGCTGGCCCACGAGGGCATCTTCCGTCAGCTGATCCCGCTGCTCGAGGACGGCCAGGTCATCCATATCCTGCCTGATAACTGCGGCACGTTGATCTTCCGCAAGCTGATGCGTGAGATGAACTGCACCAAGGACGTTGTTGTCGGCGCTTGGTACACCGCTCCTTACGGCATCCGCGTGGTACGCCGCGGCGGCGTTGTCACCAACGAGTGCAAGGTTGAGGACCGTATCACCACCATCCGCGGCTGTGCGCTGCCGATGAAGGACAACGACAAGTTCATGGCTTCGGCTTTCTACATCCCGGCGTTCGACGCGATCATCGACGCAGAGGGCGAAGTTACCATCTCCAAGAAGGGCGAAGAGTTCCACCATGGCTTCGTAGAAGGCAACACCGTGCTCGACATCAACCTGTCCAACGTAAACCCGGTTATCCACGTTCCGGGCACTGTACTGGCGGTTTCCACCATGCAGAACTTTGACACCGTTCTCGGCCAGAACAAGCAGAACTACTCTCTGTATGCATTCGGCGCTTGCCCGGCAATCGCTGAGGTACAGGCTAAGTTCTGGGAGGAAGAAAAGGCGCTGGCTAAGGCAATGGAAGTTGGCCTTTGCACGGTTAACTATGAGGACTTCTTCTCCCGTACCACCATGTACGGCAAGGAATACATGGGCCCGGACTTCGCAGTTCCGTACGAAGAGAACTACGAGAACTTCTGGGGCGACGGTCCGTTCGATCTGGAAAACCGTTACATCACCGAAGACGTACCGGTTGGCTGCTATCTGATGAGCCAGCTCGGCAAGAAGTACAATGTTCCCACCCCGATCATCGACTCGATGATCCTGCTCGCTTCCACTATGCTCAAGCGCGACCTGGCCGGCGAGTCCAAGTACACCTTGGAGTACCTCGACATCGACCATATGACCCACGAGCAGCTGCAGAAGTATCTGCGTGAGGGCGAGTACGTCGCAAAGTAAAGCGATCTATTTGCGCGGTACAAGGATGAAGGGGCTTAACCATACCCACCAAGCTGTCAATGCAATCTACCTAGAACCGCAATCGGGCGGCGGTGTTTACCGGTTTTCCGCCCAAAGTCCTACCTCACTTTGAGCCTCCTAATTCCTGTTCCTATATGGCGCGTAAGCTATGCTTACGCGCCATATTTTTTTGCTGCTTGCCGTGGCGGAAAATGCGGGAAAGAGGGCTTCCAGAGCCCGGTAGTAAGACGTGGACTTGATCAGAAGACAGGAGGCTTTCTAAATCTATGAGAAAATAATCACCAATTGCAGAGGTCAAAATTTGTTTTATATTTCCGAGTTGTGGCTGCCTGAAGGGCTTGCTTTTTAAATTGGACCTTGCTATATTTATAGCAAAGATAAAAGTGTGCCGGTTGGGATGCCGGTGGAAGCAAGGCGTGTTTTGTGAAAAGTCCCAAGTCGGTCTTTTTCGTGATGGAGTGGATCAGACACCGCCAGAATGGCTGCACAGATGTGCAAAAAAAATTGCGGACAAGTGCAAAAAGTGCAAAATTTTCGGCGCAAAAAATACGCGTGCAAGCGCACGCGGCATGGCCAAAATACAGTTGGCACAGGACGTTGGACGAATGAATTCAGATTGGACTGGAAAAGGAAAGAAGGAACTTGTATGAAGCGTACAAATTAAGATTGCAAATTTCAATAGATTAGCCTAGAAAATGAGTAATTTGCACAACAAAAACGAATGAATCTGTGAGTATTTATGCAAAATATGAAACAAAGCGCGGGTAAATATTTTAGAGCCGTTATTTTGCACAAAAAAAGATGCTCTTATCTGGATGGATGCACAAAATTCTCTCGAAAAAATGAATTAAGAAGATTGCTCGCGTAGTTGGCACGGAGATTGCTACCTATATAAGCAAAGATCACAAAACTTGTGTGAAGGGCAGCGCATATAGATCGGAGCAGCTGTCCGGCAAGATGAGAGAAACAAGAAATTACGTAAGGAGGCCATTATATCATGAGTAAGAGCTATATGGATCGCATTGAGGCATTGCGCCAGCAGTACCTGAGCACACGCGTAGATATGGACGTCTACAATGCAAAGTACGTCACAGAAGGCTTTAAGGAGACCGAGGGCCAGCCCTGGATCATCCAAAAGGCGACCGGCTATGCCCGCACCTGCGAAAAGAAGCAGATCTACATCCAGGACCACGAACTGTTGGTCGGCGGCGTTGGCTTTAAGCCCCGTTGCGGTATCCTCAACCCGGACAGCGCGGCAGGTGTTATTGAAAAGGAAGTTGACACCATTTCCGACCGCCCGTTTGACCCGTTCTACATGAGCGATGACGCGAAGAAGGTTTACCTCGAAGAGGTCAAGGACTACTGGAAAAATAAATGCGTGCTGGACCGTTGGAACTTGATGCTGCCTGAGGATGTGCGCCGCCTGCGCGCAAACGGCGCAGTCTTTATTGACCGTAAGGCGGTACGCGGCTACGGCGAAACCACGGTAGACTGGCGCATGATCGTCAATAAGGGCTTGGGCGCGGTCAAGAAGGAGGCCGAAGAGAAGCTCGCACAGCTGGATGACTCGGTTCCGGGCGACCTGGAGAAGAGCTTCTTCTACAAATCCGAAATTATGGTTGCGGATGCGATCATCCACCTGTCTCACCGCCATGCCGATCTGGCTGAAAAGATGGCGTCTGAATGCCAGGATGAAACCCGCAAGGCGGAACTGCTCAAGATTGCAGAAGTTTGCCGCTGGGTACCCGAGCATCCGGCCCGCACATTCTGGGAGGCTTGCCAGGCTATCCTGTCCTACGAGTACGCCTGCTTCATGGAGCAGAACGCCTCTTCTTACAACCTGGGCCGTCTGGATCAGTACCTGTACCCCTTCTACAAGGCAGACAAGGAAGCTGGTATCCTGACCGACGAAGGTGCACAAGAGCTGCTCGACTGCATGTGGATTAAGATCGCTGAAATGAGCTTGTTCCAGGACGAAGTAACCGCCCAGTACGCAGCCGGTTACTGCATTACCGTACAGACCAGCTGCGGCGGCCTGAACGAGTTTGGCGACGACGCCACCAACGAGCTGTCCTACATGATGATTCAGGCGACCGAGGACGTCAAATTCAAAGAACCCAACCTGTCGGTTACTTACAGCATCTCCAAAAACCCGGATGCGCTGCTGCATAAGGCGGTTGAGTCCATCGGTATGGGCCTGACCATGCCGGCAGTTTACTCCAACGATGTAGGCATCCGCATGATGCTCAACAAGGGTGTGCCGCTTAGCGAAGCATGGGACTGGAACCCCTGCGGCTGTGTAGAAACCAACCTGTCCGGCAAGCTCAAGGAATATACCGACATTGCGGATATCAATATGGGTGCGATGGTTGAGTTCGCGCTCAACGACGGCAAGAGCCGCATCACCGGCGAGCAGGTTTCGGTACACACCGGCGACCCGCGCGACTTCAAGAGCTTTGATGATTTCTTTGACGCAGTCAAAAAGCATATTGACTATGCGGTGGACGCAATCACTTCGGCCAACCAGCTGCTTGACTATCTGTCGATGAACTACCGTCCGGTACCGGCCCTGTCGCTTGGTTTCCCGCACTGCATGGAGGCCGGCAAGGATTACAGCCAGCCGGGTGCAGCCAAGTATTCGGTCGGCGGCGGCGTCATCACGGTCGGCCAGGCCGATATCGTCAACTCGGTTGCTGCGGTCAAGTACCTGGTTTACGACGAAAAGAAGTGCACCATGGACCAGTTGGTCAAGGCCCTCGACGCGGACTTCCAGGGCTATGAGGACATTCAAGCCATGTGCCTGACAGCGCCCAAGTACGGCAACGACGACGAGCGCGCAGACTTCTGCGTAGGCGAGATCTTCACCCATGTAATCGACCAGTTCGAAAAGTATGACACCAAGTTCGGCAAGATGACCTGTGGTATGCTGCCTGTATCGGGTAACACCCCGATCGGCCAATGGGTCGGCGCGCTGCCTTCCGGCCGTAACGCCAAGACCCCGCTCACCGACGGCATCGGCGCAACCGGCGGCACCGACGTAAACGGCCCCACCGCTCTGCTCAAGTCGGTCAGCCACATCCCGCACGCGCGCTTCACCCAGGGCACCCAGCTCAACATGAAGTTCGAGCCTGAGATGCTCAAGGGCGAGGACGGCATCGCGCACGGCATGAATATGCTCAAGACCATGTGCATGCTGGACGTTTACCATGCACAGATCAACTGCGTAGACCGCGATACCCTGATCGATGCGCAGGTTCATCCCGACCAGCACCGCGATCTGCTTATCCGTGTAGCAGGCTATACCGCCTTCTTCGTTGAACTGGGCAAGGAAACCCAGGACGAGATCATTGGCCGTACCGAGATCAACAACTGGGCAGGTTGTGGCTGCGGCCGGTAAGCCAATCATTCAAACGGTAAAAAAATAATAGACCTTGAAAATTGAAAACAGTAGCCTTTGCGGGGACCATTCCCCGCAAAGGCACGCTGATTTTGCGAGACAAAGCGGGGAATGGATATGCTTTATCTTGTATTGGCCCAAGCAGTCGGCTTTGTCGCCTTGGCGCTCAATGTCATCAGCTATCAGCTCAAAAACAGCCGCCAGCTCATCTTGTGCAGGGCGGCGAGCGATGCGATTTACATCTTCCACTACTTGTTGCTTGGCGCGTATAGTGGCTGCGTCACGCTGGTTTTTTGCGTGGCAAATGGGCTGATCTGCGGTGCGCGCAACGGACACAACTGGGCCGAATGGAAAGGGTGGAAATGGGTCATTTCCATCCTGCTGATTGCCGCCAGTGTCACCACCTGGATCTGGCGCAATGAATTTGATCCACTCCCCAATCTGTGCTCGGTGATTTCAATTTTGGCGACAAGTTGGTCGGCGTGGTCGGGGCGCGGCAAGGTGCTCCGTGTGACAAGACTGGCAATATCCGGGCCAACCTGGCTGCTTTACAGTGTGCTGGTGGGCTCCATCCCGGGCGCTTTGAGCGAGGCCATTGGGATGACGTCGTCGGCAATCGGACTGTGGCGTTACCGCAAAACGCCCGAAGAAGAAATGGATTTTAACAAGTAAAGGATAAACCGGCGCAGCCGCAGGACAACCGGGCGCGGCCGCCGGAATACAAAACGCCTGGCTGGGCCGCTGCTGCACGGCCGACGCATAAGCCGCGCGGCAGCGGATATTTTTTGGTGAAACAAGACAAAGGAGGCGCGGGGCGCAATGCAGGAAATCGAAGAAAACAGACAGGGAATGGTGTTGCGGATTGAACGCTCTTCCATCCATGATGGCGATGGGTTTCGAACTGTAGTATTCCTAAAAGGCTGTCCATTGCGTTGCCAATGGTGCTCCACGCCGGAAAGCCAGTCCTTTGGGGTGGAAACCACCCAGGATAAAGTTTACGGCACGCTGATGACCGTGGACGATGTGATGAAAGAAGTGCGCAAGGACTCGCTGTTTTATTTCCTTTCCACCGGCGGGGTGACCTTGTCGGGCGGCGAGGTGCTGGCGCAGCCGGAATTTGCGCTCGCTTTGCTCAAGCAGTGCAAGAAAGAAGCCTTCAATACGGCAATTGAAACCTGCTTTTTTGGACCGTGGGAACATATCCAAGTCATGCTGCCTTACATCAACACGGTGTATGCCGACCTCAAGCTGGTTGACAAAGAAAAGCACCGTAAATATTGCGGCGTGGACAACGAACTGATTATGAACAATCTACTGGCAACCGACCGGGCTGAAGGCCGGTTCCGGTTAATTATCCGTACACCCATTATTCCTGGCGTCAACGATGATGACGAAGAACTGCGGCGCATCGGTGAATTTTGCGCAGGGCTGAAGCGGCTTGACCACATCCAGCTGCTGCCATACCATCGTTTGGGAACTGAAACCTATAAGAAACTCGGGCGGCCCTATCTGCTCGAAGGGGTGCAGTCGCCCACTGCAGAACATATGGAGCACTGCCGTGAGATCGTGCGGCAATATGTCAAGAGAACTATTTAATTTGTACGCTCTACCATCATACGCCGCGGCTGCAGCCGCCATCGGAGCATTTGAGCATGAGGATAACTATCATGATTTTGAGGCCGCAGATGCGGCGAATGATGGTTGTGCATAGATGAAGAGAAAGGAGGGCAGACAGGAAAAGCGGAAACTCTGTTAAGTTGACCTGAAGAAAGGGGAAAAGAAAAGACATGGATATCGCAACAATCATTAATACAGTCAATGGTTGGGTGTGGGCCACTCCGCTGATTGCGCTGGTATTCGGCGGCGCGGTTATCGCATGTATCGCAATCTCGTTTAGCAACATCACCAAGTTCCGTTTGCAGTGGAAACTGCTCAAGACCGGCGGTGGTTCGGTGGAAGGCATCTCGCCTTTTGAAACCTTCTGCTCGGTTATCGCGTACCGCGTAGCGGTCGGCAATATCGGCGGCGTTATGCTGGCGATCTTGTACGGCGGCCCGGGCGCGGTCCTTTGGATGATCTGCACCGCGCTGGTTACCTCGGCGATCTCTTTCACCGAGAACAGCTTGGGCCAGATCTACAAGGTCCGCATGGACGGCCAGTACCGCGGCGGCCCGTACTTCTACATGCGCAATGGCATCCCGTGGAAAACACTGGGCAAGGTCATGGCGGTCATCTTCGCAATCTTTGCAACCCTCGGCGTGCCGCTGCTGGTTACCGGCCCGAGCGCGAGCAATATTGCACTGGCATTTGAAAATACCTTCGGCATCAGCCCGATCATCTCGGGCGGCGTGGTCGCAATCATGCTGTTCCTGGTTATCGCAGGCGGCGTTCGCCGTATTGCGAAGGCCTCGACCATTATTGTTCCTTTTATGACCATCGGCTACCTGATTATGACCATCATCGTTTTGGTTGGTCATGCAGGTGAAATTCCGGACACCATCCGTATGATCGTGCAGAGCGCATTCAATGTAGATGCAGCTTTCGGCGGCATGATGGGCGCGGCATTCTCCTACGGCGTTAAGCGCGCAGTTAACTCCTCGGGCGCCGGCTTCGGTGAAACCCCGCCGACCGCAGCAGCTGCCGAAACCGCCCACCCGGCCACCCAGGGCCTGGTCACCGCGTTCTCGGTTTACATCGACGTATCGGTTTGCTTCTGCTCGGGCATCATGGCGCTGGTATCCGACTGCTTCAACGTTATCGGCGCAAACGGCGAATACATCCACATCGGCCAGGGTTCTGCGCAGATGGCTGCAGAAGCGGCTGCAAATAGCGCGACCGTTGTATGGGTACAGGAAGGCGCGAACACCGTTGTTCCCGGCATTGGCGGTGCGGTCATCGCAATCGCCCTGCTGTGCTTCGCATACTCGACCTGTATCGCCTACTACTACGAGGGCGAGTCCGGCCTGTCCTATCTGATGCGCCACCAGCCCCAAGAACGTCGCCAAAAGGTGATCTGGGTCATCCGTATCCTGATGCCGATTATGTTCTTTATCTGGGCCAACGTTACCGCTTCCACCGCTTGGGCGGTCAGCGAAATCATGTTCGGCCTGATGGCGTGGTTTAACATCATTTCTTGCCTCATTTTGCTCCCGATTGTCAAGAAGGTACACGACGACTACTTTGCACAGCGAAAAGCCGGCGTGGAAGAACCGTATTTCAATCCGCAAAAGCTGGGAATTAAGAACTGCGACGTTTGGATGGATATCAACAAAGACCGTATCGAAGCAGACGCCAAAGCGGCGGCTGCGAAAAAATAAAACCTGTTCGTCAACTTGAAACACCTGCCCGTGGGGACGGCCGGTTTGGACCGGCCGTCCGGCGGACGGGGCCCGAATACATTAGGATATGGGGAGGTAAAAAGATGGATCAAAAAGTGAATATCCAGATTTTTAATGAATGCAAGGGTGAACATACCCATGTGTATCCGCAGATCCTCGTGCCGTTGCAGGAAACCATGAAGATCCAGGTCGGGGAGATGGAATATGAGGTCACCCCGCAGGAGCTGTGCTTCATTCCGGCGGGTATGGTACATCAGTGCAATTATTTGGGCAAACTGTTGGTGCTGAACCTTTCACAGGATATGGCGGAAACCCAGGACGCGGTGTTGTTATCGTCGCCGCTGATCGTGTCCATGCGCGGACAGATCATGCAGCTGGTCGAACTGATCCAGACCGAGCTCCGGCAAAATCCGGAGAGTAAGTCGGTGCGCTACCTGTATAGCTATCTGTACAGTAAGCTGCTGGACAATTGCGCCGCCCCTTCTATCCGGTATATCAGTGAATATTATAATCAGCCGATCACGGTGCATCAACTGGCTAAGATCGAAAGCTATAACGTAACCTATTACAGCGACTGGTTTAAACAACAGACCGGCTTTTCGCCAAGTTTTTATCTGCGCTGTATCCGGATCAACCGGGCAAAGGAGCTACTGACGACGACCAACTTCAGCGTCATGGAGATTGCTGTGATGGTAGGATATAGCAGTAATTCAACCTTTACCCGCGCGTTTCACAATATTACGGGTATGACCCCCAAAGCATATCGGGAGTGCCCTTGCTTTAAAGCAATGCGGTGACCGGTGTCCAGGGGCTTCCATTGAATTTGCAAGAAGATGAAAGAGGCTTTGCGCCTGAAAACAACAAGGAGTGACAAAAAATGATTACTGGGAAGAATGCAAATCGTAAGTTTAAACTTGGTATGCATACCTACACTTTGCATCTGAGCGGCCTGGGCGAGAGCTGGGGCTTCCAGAGCGAAGGACGGACCTATGCCTTTGAAAAGGTCATCAACTTGGACAAGCTGATGGATATGTGCGTCGAAGAGGGCATTGAAGTTATCCATATGACCCTGGTAGACCTGGACGACGACCTGTCGGATGAGCACCTGGCGGCGGTAAGAGCCAAGGCTGAGCGCCTGGGATTGGACCTGGAGCTGAACATTTCGTTCAACGCGCCGTCTGACCCGCGTGTTAACTGCACCATCGAGGAGTCCCTGGAGATCGCGCACAAGCTGGGCTGCAAGCTGGTCAAGTATTCGACCGACGTCGAACACCCGCATCCGCTTTCCCACTCCTGCATGTGCCCCGAAGCCATGGAGCAAATGGCAAAGATCGTTCAGGACTTTAAGCGCAACATCCCGACCATTGAGAAATACAATCTCAAGATCGCCATCGAGAACCACTGCGACCTGTTCGCAGATGAGGTCATCTGGATGGTCGAGCAGCTCAACCACCCGCTGATCGGCGCTTGCTGCGACACCATCAATTCGCTCATGCTCGCAGAGGGCATCAAGGAGTGCATCGACAAGATGGCGCCGTACTGCTACTGTGTACATTTCTGCGACAACCGAATCTTCGCTGACCCGGACGGCACCCATTCTCTGGGCTGTGCGATCGGCGATGGCGACGTGGACGTAGTCGAAGTGATGAAGATCCTGCGCGAGAAAGCCCCCGAAGAGCTGGATACCATTGACCTGGAAATCGAGCTGCCGCTGTCCGGTTACTCCATTGAGGAAGGCCGCCAGAAGGAAATCGAGGGTATGCGCAAGAGCATCAAGTTCATGCACGAAGTCCTCGACATCGGCATCAAGGGCCGCTAAGGTTGTCTATAAAATTTTGTAAAGGGCAAACAAATTCCCACATTTCTAAAGAGAATGCAATCAACGCTGTCTGAATATACAGGCAGCGTTGATTTTTTTAGTTTTTAGCTGTTTTGTTTCAGAGATATTTGGGAATTTATTCTGCAAAAATGCAAAAATCCTTGCGCAAACTGCAAATAAAATTTGCGGTTTGTTTGCACCATTTTGCAGATCTGCATTGAACAGAGGCTATTATTAAATAAACTAGTCTGGAAAAAGAAATTAATACGGCAAAAATATTGTGCAAAATACACAAAAATCGGGGGGGGGGGGGCAATTGTTACAAAAATTTAATTTTTTATCGGAAAGTTTAAAATGGCACGGAATTTGCTGTTAATTTATTGTTAAGGTGTTTCTCTGGAAAGAGAACTAATAAATATGCAAAGGAGGTTTAGAAAAAAGAAGGGTAACCATCTAAAAAAAGGGAGGAATCATAGCAATGCAAGAAAAAGAAAAGGTAGTCATCAAGCCGGTGGTTATGTCGATTACAGTGATTCTGTTTGTCCTCATGCTGGCAGCTATCGTGATCAATGCGGAGGGGTTCTATTACATCCTGAATAATTTGGTCATGAACAACCTGATGAGCGGCCTTGGTTGGGCGGTTAGCCTGGTCATGCTGTTCATGGTGATTCTGTGCGTGGCGATTATGGTCACGCCGCTCGGCAAGATCAAACTCGGTGGCCCGAATGCAAAACCGAAATTTAGCTATATCCAGTGGTTTGGCATCTCGCTGTGTACCGGTATTGGCGCAGGCGTGGTCTTTTGGGGCGCGGCTGAACCGTTGCTGTTTGCCATGGAGCCTTCGCCGAGCACGGGATTCGCACCGGGTAGCAATGAGGCAGTGCTCTGGAGTATGTTGCACTGCTTCCTGCAGTGGGGTCTGACGCCATATGCAAGCTGCGTAGTCATGGGTGTGATCCTGTCGTATGTCATCCTGAATAAGGGCGCGCCGTTCCGCGCAAGCTCGCTGCTGGTTCCGATCTTCGGGGAAAAGGTCATCGGCAGCCGTTGGTGCGACGCCTTTGACGCGATTTCCGCTTTTGCACTGACTGCGGCGGTTGCAGGTGGCTTGGGCTATGGCACTATGCAGTGGTCGGCGGCGCTCGACTCGTTCGCAGGCCTGACACCCAACCTGACCGTCTATGCGGTGGTCATTGTGGTCATGTTCTTCTGCTACAATGCCTCGGCTATCAGCGGTCTGCGCAACGGCATTACCAAGCTATCCAACTGGAACACGCAGTTCTTCTTCCTGTTGCTGCTGTTCATTTTCCTGGCTGGACCAACCAGCTACATCTGCAACTTGTTCACCGAAAGTCTGGGCGCCTACTTTAACGATTTCTTCTCGGCGAGCCTGTATACCGCGCCCTATCCGGACAGTGGTCTGTGGCCGCAGAACTGGGATATGTACTGGTGGGTTGACTGGATGGCATATGCGCCCCTGCTTGGCCTGTTTATGGTGCGCGTGGCCTATGGCCGCACCTTGCGTGAGTTTATCCTGATCGAGTGGTTGTTCCCGGCATTGTTCGGTATCGTATGGTTCTCGGTTTTCGGTGGGACCATCCTGCACGCGCAGATCTTTGAAGGCATCGATTTTTACAGCATTTATGTAGAGAGCGGCGCGGAAGCGTTGACGTTGTCCATGTTCGATGTGCTACCGCTGAGCATGGTAGCCAAAATTATCATGCTAGTTATTATCACCATTTCGCTTGTCACGCAGTGTGACTCCATGACGGTTACGCTAGCGAGTATGTGCGTGAAGGATAGTACCGAGAACACCGAAGCGCCTATCCCGCTCAAGCTGTTCTGGGGTTCTGTATTTGCGGTCATCGCATTGGTATTCACTGCCTTGGGTGGCATCGATGGCGTAAAAACCATCAAATCCTTTGCCGGCATTCCACTGACGTTTATCTGCCTATTCATCACCTTGGGCTTCCTGCGGTATATGGCCAAACGTCCGCGCAAGCAGAATGGTGAGTACGAATATGAAGACAGGGTCAAGGATGCGCCGGATAACGGGGAACCGGTGGCCGCGCGCAGCAAGATCAAGATTTTGAGCAAACTTGGCTTCTAATTTCGTGCAAAAAGCCGCTGAAAGGTAATTTTAGCGGTAGTTTCAACGATATAAGGCGGGCAGCAAAGCAAACTTTGTCTGCCCGCCTGTCATTTTAAAAAGCAAAAATCACATGAGAGAAAGCAAATTTTCAGGGGAGAAAATCTTGTATAATAAAATTAGGGACAATATAGGGGAAGCTGGCGCATGAGACGCAGTTTAGAAAGGGAAAGAAAAATCTGTAAATTTTATAACGTTTTGAACTGCTACTTGGAAAAATGCGCCGGAAAGGGAAGAGAGAAAGCAAAAAGCCCTCGTCTGGGCA
The DNA here is from genome assembly GCA_904420185.1 of uncultured Butyricicoccus sp. GTDB lineage: Bacteria > Bacillota > Clostridia > Oscillospirales > Butyricicoccaceae > Butyricicoccus_B. The sequence continues at coordinate 12,405 of CAJFUJ010000003.1, forward strand.
AGAGAAGAGAAAGGATGGATCGCTTATGCAAACCCGAAAATTCAAAAAAATCCTTGTAGCCAACCGCGGGGAAATCGCGCTGCGCATTTTTCGCGCTTGCTATGACCTGAACCTGCGCACGGTTGCCATCTATTCACAGGAGGACAGTTACAGTCTATACCGCACCCGCGCGGATGAGGCATACCTGATCGGTGAAAACCAGAGTCCGCTGGCCGCTTATCTGGATATTCCGGCCATTATCGATCTGGCCAAGCGCCGGCAGGTGGATGCTATCCACCCGGGCTATGGCTTCCTGTCGGAAAACGCGGCCTTTGCGCGCGCGTGTGAACAGGCAGGCATCACCTTCATTGGGCCGTCGCCAACCATTTTGGATCAGATGGGCGACAAATTGACCGCCAAGACCATCGCGCAGGAGTGCGGCGTGCCCACCATCCCGGGCTCTACCCGCCCGCTAAACGACGAGAATGATGCCATCGCCCTGGCCGAAGAATACGGCTATCCGATCTTGCTCAAAGCGGCGGGCGGCGGTGGCGGCCGCGGTATGCGTCGCTGTGACAGCGCCGACGACATCCGCGTCAACTTCCCCCAGGTCAAGAGTGAGGCCAAAAAGGCGTTTGGCAACGAGGATATCTTTATCGAAAAATACCTGGTTGAACCCAAACACATCGAAGTCCAGGTGCTCGGCGACATGCATGGCAATCTTGTGCATCTGTTTGAGCGCGATTGTTCGCTCCAGCGCCGCTACCAGAAGGTGGTCGAATTTGCTCCGGCATGGAGCGTGCCCAAGGAGATCCGCGAAAAGCTGTACGCCGACGCGGTCAAAATCGCCAAACATGTCGGCTATGTGTCGGCCGGTACCATTGAATTTTTGGTCGACCGGGACGGCAATTACTACTTTATCGAGATGAACCCGCGCATCCAGGTCGAGCACACGGTCACCGAAGAGCTGACCGGCATCGATTTGGTGCGCTCGCAAATCCTCATTGCGGAAGGCCATTCGCTCAGCGATCCGGCCATTGGCATTGCCCGGCAGGAGGATGTCATTCCGCGTGGCTACGCCATGCAGTGCCGCATCACCACCGAGGACCCTAAGAACAACTTCCTGCCAGATACTGGTAAGATTACCTCTTACCGTTCGTCGGGCGGCAATGGCGTGCGTTTGGACGGCAGCAGTACCTATACCGGTGCCGAGATCTCGCCCTATTATGATTCGTTGCTGGTTAAAATTACCTGCCGCGACCAAACCTTCCCGGGATTGTGTCAAAAGGCACTGCGCGCGATCAGTGAAGAGCATATCCGCGGCGTCAAAACCAATATCCCATTTATTACAAATATTTTGCAGCATCCAATCTTTCGGGAGGGCAAGTGCCACACCCGGTTTATTGATGAAACACCCGAGTTGTTTGACTTTGAGGAGGGCCGTGACCGCGCGACCAAGGTGCTGCGTTATATCGCGGAAATCCAGGTCGCCAACCCTTCAGCCGAGCGCGCACAGTACGATGCGCCCCGGTTCCCACCCTTTGAGAGCACCCCGCCCAAGTGCGAGGGGCTCAAACAGCTGCTCGACCGCGAAGGGCCGGATGCAGTGAAAAACTATGTGCTGGGTCAAAAACGTCTGATGCTGACCGATACCACCATGCGCGATGCCCACCAGTCGTTGCTGTCCACCCGGATGCGTACCCGCGATATGCTGGGCGCGGCACCGGGGACGGCTGAAATTTTAAATAACTGCTTTTCGCTCGAATGCTGGGGTGGTGCGACCTTTGACACAGCCTACCGCTTCCTGCACGAATCCCCCTGGGAGCGCCTGGAGATGCTGCGTGAACGGATTCCCAATATCCCACTGCAAATGCTGCTGCGTGGGTCCAGTTTGGTCGGTTACGCCAACTATCCGGATAACCTGGTGCGCGCCTTTGTACGCGAGGCTGCCAAGACCGGGATTGATGTATTCCGGATCTTTGACTCGCTCAACTGGCTGCCTGGCATGGAAATCGCCATGGACGAAGTGCTCAACCAGGGCAAGCTGTGCGAAGCCGCTATTTGCTACACCGGGGATATCTTGGACCCCAAGCGGGATAAGTATACGCTCAATTACTATGTCAAACTGGCCAAGGAGATCGAAAAACGGGGCGCACACCTGCTATGCATCAAGGATATGTCTGGCCTGTTGAAACCCTATGCCGCCAAAAAGCTGGTGGCAGCACTCAAAAATGAGGTGGGACTGCCCATCCACCTGCATACCCACGATACCTCGGGCAATCAGGTCGCAGCACTGCTGATGGCGGCCGAGGCAGGGGTGGATATTGTGGATACGGCGATTGACGCACTTTCGTCCATGACCAGCCAGCCATCCATGAACGCGGTCGTGGCAGCACTGCGCGGCCAGGAACGGGATACCGGCATCGACCCCGACCGGTTGCAGTGTTTGAGCGATTATTGGGCAGATGTCCGCCTGCGTTATGCCAACTTTGACGGCGGCCTAAAGGCACCGTCCACCGATATTTATCGCTACGAGATGCCTGGTGGCCAGTATACCAACCTCAAATCGCAGGTGGAAGCGGTCGGTCTGGGTACACAGTTTGAAGCTGTCCGCGAAATGTACAAGCAAGTGAATACCATGCTGGGTGATATCATCAAAGTGACACCTTCGTCCAAAATGGTGGGTGATATGGCGATCTTTATGGTACAAAACGAGCTGACACCGGAAAATATTTTGGAACGGGGCGAGGCTTTGACCTTCCCGGATTCGGTCGTATCCTACTTCAAGGGCATGATGGGCCAGCCTGAAGGCGGCTTCCCAAAGGAGCTGCAAAAATTGGTACTCAAGGGCGAGACGCCGATCACCTGCCGGCCGGGCGAGCTGCTGGAGCCGGTGGATTTGGAATCGGCGCGGCAGACCGTCGAGCAATTCCAGCCCAATCCCAAAAACCGTACAGTTCTCTCTTGGTGCATGTATCCCAAGGTGGTGGAAGAGTTTTTGCGGCACCGTAAGGAATACGGCTACATCACCCGTATGGGTAGCCATGTGTTCTTCAATGGCATGGCGTTGGGCGAGACCAACCAGATCAACATCGAGGACGGCAAGACACTGATTGTAAAATATTTGGGCCTGGGCGATCACAACGAGGACGGTACGCGGACTGTTCTGTTTGAGCTCAACGGGATGCGGCGCGAGGTCGCAGTACCCGACCCGCAGGCGCCAGCCCAAGGTGAGCACATCCAGCTGGCCGACCCCGAAGACAAGGGGCAAATCGGTGCACCGATGCCGGGGATGGTATCTCGTGTGCTGGTCAAGGAAGGCGATATGGTCGAGCAGAACCAGGTGCTGCTGGTCATCGAGGCGATGAAAATGGAAACTTCGGTGGTTGCCCGGATGACAGGCCGGGTGGATAAGCTGCTGGTTTCTGAAAGCCAATCGGTCAAAGCAGGTGAGCTGCTTGCAAATATCAAATAAAAGAAAAATCTGTTTCAACACGCTTGTATCCTAAGAAAAACGTTGCAGATGAGCAAAAAGGGGCTATCGCAGAATGTGAATTTCTGCGGTAGCCCCTTTATTTATGGAAATTGCGTGGGAAGGTAAACCGTTTCATCTAAATTACGCAGTGCAGCCGAATGGGAAACCCCCTGGAAAGTCCCCCAAACACAAGAATAAAAATATAAAAATATATTATGATAAATTTGATGTATTTGAAAAAAAGCTGCTATCTGAAATGTTACGAAACTGTTAAAAATAAAGAAGTTGCGGAACAGAAAACTATATAGATATACAAAAAATATGTCCAAAAACAACTTTTAATTGAATCAAATTGGGAAAGATGATACAATAGCCTTCGCGGGATTAAGGAATAAACGAAAAATGCGTAATATATTTCCGTGAAAGGGGAGAAAAGAAAATCCGCAAGAAATAAAAAGGGTGCGGAAGCGTATGGCCGCCCGGCGGCTGGATGCAGTGGGCAGAAAACGCAAGCACTTCATGCGCATAAAAGGAAAAAGGAAGAAGGAACATGATGCAATTTTTCAACTCTATGCTGTTTACAGCCCTGTCGTTTGTGGGCTTTACAGCATTGGTGGCCGTGATCTCCTGGTGGAAAACCCGTGGGGATAATCTGGACACCCAGGACGGCTATTATCTGGCAGGCCGCGGCCTGACCGGGCCGGTCATTGCCGGCTCTTTGCTCATGACCAACCTGTCGGCCGAACAGCTGGTGGGCAACAACGGACAAGCGGTCCGCGTCGGTATGAGCACCATGGGCTGGGAAGTCACATCGGCAATCGCACTGGTCATTTTGGCCTTTGTACTGATGCCGAAGTACCTGAAGACCGGCCTGACAACCATCCCGGAGTTTTTTGGCGAACGCTATGACGAAGGCACTCGCCGGTTGGTTTCGATCATTGTTTTACTTAGCTATGTCATCATCATGCTGCCCAATATTTTGTATGCGGGCGCGCAAGTTTTTGTAAATATATTTGATATCCAAGGCCTGCTGGGCATCTCGGAATTTGCTGCGATTGCGATTGTCTGTGTGGCCACCGCAATTGTGGGATCGATTTATGCGATCTTTGGCGGCCTGAAGGCGATCGCGCTGTCCGACTCCATCAATGGCCTGGGCCTGATCGTGGGCGGTCTGCTGGTACCGGTATTCGGCTTGATGTTCCTGTCCGGCCAACTGGGCGGCGACGGCAGCTTCTTGGATGGCTTTGACAAATTTCTGCATACCGACCCGGCTTACCTCAACTCGATCAATGAGGTCAATTCCCCCGAACCGTGGCTGCCGTGGCCGCTGCTGGTGACCGGCCTGCTGGTCAACAATATGTACTATTGGGCGACCAACCAATCGATCATCCAGCGTGCATTTGGTGCGAAAAACCTCAAAGAAGCCCAAAAGGGCGCGGTATTTGCCGGCTTCCTCAAGATCATGACCCCGCTGATCATCGTAGTGCCGGGCGTCATCTGTGCGCTGGCCTATCCGGGACAGGATTGGGGCAGTGGCGACTCGGCCTATCCCATGCTGGTTGCAGAGGTTATGCCCAAGCCAGTACTCGGTTTCTTTGCCGCGGTGATGTTCGGCGCGATTTTGTCCTCGTTTAACTCGGTGCTCAACTCGGCGTCTACCATCTACGCGTTGGACATCCACCGCCCGCTGTTCAATCCCACAGCGACGGACGCACGGATGGTCAAGATTGGGCAGAACTTCGGCACCATTGTGGCCGTTATCTCGACTGTGATGAGCCCGTTTATGCTGTACATGGGCGGCATCACGAGCTTTGTAAACTCGATGTTCGCCGCGTTTAATACGCCGATCTTTGTCTGCTTGCTGTGCGGCTTCTTCTGGAAGAAGGTGCCCTCGATTGCGGCCAAGATCGTCATCCCGGTCCATGTTGTGCTGTATTTTACCTTCCAGTTCGGCCTGCGCAATGTAATTCCGTGGTTGCAGGATGTACACTACTTGTACTTCACTGCCATTTTGTTCCTCTTTGACATGCTGCTGATGTGGGTGATCGTCAAAAAGAACCCGCGTCCGACCGACTTTGTCCTGAAGGACGCAGGCGCAGTTGATCTGACCCCCTGGAAGCGTGGCAAGTTCTGGGCAGCTGTCACCCTGCTGATTATGGTGATGGCATATGTGATCTTCTCCCCGCTTGGCTTTGGCAAGAGCGACGACACAACATACGAGCGCTATTTGGAAAGCCAATCCATTTCACAAACGGTACAATAAAATGGACCCAGCGCATTTTGCGCAGAAAAAGACCGATCCTGCATACCAGCGGGACCGGTCTTTTTGTCAATCTTCTTTTTGCTCTTGCTTTTCCAGATCTTCAGGGTGGCACAGATGCTGCGGCCCATGGACCAGATGCTGCGGCCCGATGAGGATGTCGATGCCCATGCTATCGCAAAATTTGCGGCCTTTTTCGGTCAAAGTGGGCTGGCCTAGGGCGCTCAGGCGAATTTCAGGATGGGTTTCTCGGATTTGCTTGATGGCAATTGAGAGCAGCATACCGATTCCAAGGTCATCGAATTCGGTGAAGGGATTGTAGCGGAACACCTGCTCATGCAGATATTGGGAAATGACCTTGCGGGTGTCGTGGTGGGACATCCCATAAAGCAGCTGCACCAGCTCATCGACGTTCAAGACGATTGCATCCGCATACTGGGCCAATTCGCCAGCGATGCAGGCTGCGCGGGGGGTGGCGATCTCAATGCCAAGCGTACGCTGGACCGAGTAGGTGGCTGCGTATTCGTCGATAATGTCTTTGAGATACACAACCTCCCGGCTTTCCGATACAAAGGGCAGCAGGATGGACAGGCTGTGGATGCCGCACTTGTGCGCGGTTTCGAACAACGCGTGCAAAAAGGTGCGGAAGAGCAGCTCGTTGCTGATCATCATGCGGCAGCCGCGGCAGCTGAGTTCTGGGTTGATGGTGCGCAGGTTTTGCGCTTGCTCACGCAACTGCTCAACAGGGCAGGACATATAGGCGCTCAGCCGGGTAAACTGTCCAGGGGTGCGCGGTAAAAATGCATCGATCGGACGGTCAGGCAGGCGAATACACAGCTGTACCTGTGCACAGTCCTCCAATTTTTCCATCCAAATGTGGGTCTGACTGCGATACAACTGGTGTAAACGGCGATCCTCAGCGTCAGTAGGTGGATTGAGAAGCAGACTCTGCATGAGCAGACGCTGGTCCTCTGTGCGCATCAGGCATTCTTCGCCGGTCAACATGATCCCATCGGTTTCTTCGACCGCATCCAGCCCTTCTACTGCGTCAATTTCGGTGAAGTATTTCATGCCCATACCCCTTTCAGAGAATGATTAAATATTTAAAGGGAGAAACGGTCCCTTTTGCCGTAATGCTGCATCCACGCAAAAGCTTGGAAGTTGCCAAGGCCTGCTCACACATAATACATCGGTGCGGCAGGCCCTGGCAGATCACAAATAAGAGAGAGATTCCCTCGACTGAGAGAAAGCAGGAAGTGGTTTTGGTTACATTGCCATCTGATAGATCTCAGCGGCGATTTCCGGCGTCAGCTTGACAAAATTGCCGTGGTTAGGCGCTTCGTGGAACATATTTTCCACCATACCCGGAATATCCTCGGGTTTGCCACCCAGTTCGCTGATGGTGGTAGGCATTCCAATGTCCTTCATAAAACGCTGGAACGCCTGGATGCCTTCCATTGCGGTGGTTTCCGGATGCTCAAAGTTGATCTGGCAGCCCCAAACCCGGCTGGCGTACATGACAAACCGCTCTGGTCCCTGGGTCTTGAGCGCATACTGCATCCAATACGGGAAGAGCAGGGCCAGTCCGGCACCGTGGGAGCAACCATAGTTGATGCCGAGTTCGTTGTCCATGTGATGGGTGCCCCAGTCTTGGGCGCGCCCCACGCCGGTTAAGTTGTTTTGCGCGATCATGGCCGCCCACATGATGTTGGCGCGGGCCTCGTAGTTGTCCGGCTGCTGCATGACGCGCCGGCCCTCTTTGATCATGGTCAACATGACGGCTTCCAGCAGGCGGTCGGTCAGCTCGACGTCCTTGGTGTGGGTGAAGTACCGCTCCATGCAGTGGGCCATGATATCGGCGATGCCGCTCGCCGTCTGATAGGGAGGCAGGGTCATCATCAGCTCGGGGTTCATGATGGCGAAGAGCGGGCGAAGCACGTCGCCGTCTGCGCAGCGTTTGTACTCGTGGCCGTCCTCGGTAACCAGGGTGACGACCGAGTCGGTCGAACCCTCCGAACCAGAAGCTGCAATTGTGACCACGCAGCCGACCGGCAGCGCTTCGGTGACGGGACCCTTTTTGCCGCAATAGAAATCCCAAAAATCACCGTCATACAGCGCGCCAAGCGCGATGCCTTTGGCAGAATCCATGACCGAACCGCCGCCGACTGCCAAAATGAAGTCAACCTTTTCTGTGCGGGCCAGCTCGATGCCCTCGTAGACCAAGTCGCTGAGTGGGCTGGCCTTGACACCGCCCAGCTCGACATAGGAAATGCCCTCCTTGTCAAGCGACGCTTCCACCCGGTCCAGCAGGCCCGAGCGCTTGGCCGAGCCGCCACCGTAGTGGATGAGGACCCGGCTGCCGCCATATTTTTTGACATAGGCGCCGGTCTGGTTTTCGGTTCCCCGGCCAAAGGCAAAATCGGTCGGGCTGTAAAAAGTGAAATTTTCCATACAAGAACCTCCTCGTATAATAAGTTTCAAAGTTAATAAATTCAGGTATCAGCAGGCTTTGAGGTGCCCGTGATACAATAGCTGTAGGACAG
>CAJFUJ010000004.1 GCA_904420185.1 uncultured Butyricicoccus sp.
ACAGTCTGTTCAAGCCATACTGCAACCGGCGGCTTAACTTCTTGTTTTACAGGAACCCTTTTTGCGAACAATACTTGACGCAGCCGGATTTCAAGACTGCATATTGCTTTTCTTCCTGCAATATTCGTGATAAAATAATATCAAAATGCTGCAATGAAAGGAGTCTAGTTAGCATATGATGTGGAAAGATAGTTACCGGCTTGGTATAGAAAGCATTGACCAGCAGCATATGGAGTTATTTCGTATGACAGAAGCGCTAGCAGAAACTTGCAAAGAAGTGTTGGAATTTTTGAAAGATTACGTAATTTATCATTTTAAGGATGAAGAAGCCTACCAGGCATCCATCCATTATAGCGGCATTGAAGCACATAAGGCAGAACATAGGCAATTTACTCAAACAGTACTAGAGTACGAAAAATGTCTAAAAGAAAATGGATTTGACAGAAAAACTATGAAAGACCTTGCAGGGACTGTAACAGTATGGCTGATATACCATGTAGTTGATACAGATCAGAAAATTGTCGCCGGGGAAGAATATACGTCCAGAGAAACATCTTTTCATAAAAATATCGATGTATTTGCCAACAGCGCATTGGAAATTATGGAGACGATGGCAGGGTTGGACCGTAGTAAGGTTCAGCAGCAGACAACCAGCTTATATCACTCGAAAAGGGATATTTCGATCACCATTGAGCTGGTTGGCGATTTGAAAGGGAAGGTTGTCTTTGGATTTTCCAAGGAGCTGGCGTTGTACTTGATTCAGACTATGACCATGATGGAGCTGCGAACCTTGGATGAGCTTGTCCGGTCTGCACTCTGTGAATTGACCAACATTACCTGCGGAAATGCAACAGTTGCCTTGGCTAAACATGGACTGCACTGCGATATCCGGCCGCCGGTTGCGTCCCAGGGCGGCGACTACAATATAGATGGAACCGGTGTGCGAATTGATACTGCCTTTGGATGCCTGGAAGTGGGTGTGCAAATAGAAAATCCAGAAAAACAGGCTATATCCTAAACAAATTGCGTCTCCAAGCCAACGGGAAAGCGCAACCTCGCCAGGCCTTTGCGGCCAGGTTGGTGAAGTAGTCCTGGCCGGAAAATCCGGCAGGATGCTCTGTTCCAACAGGCTTTTTGCCTGCGCCAATGCAGTTTCAAGCCAATAAGGAGGGACTTAGGATAAAGGCGGCATCAATAGCCGGGAGTAGCCTCCAAAAATAAAAAATCCTGCTGATCGATCATCAGCAGGATTTTTCTTCGGATATTAATAATGCATCGGCGTGATCTTGCAGTAATCTTCCACTGTACCGCCGCGGTTAAAGCAATCAATGATCTCCTTGCCCAGCGGGTCGAGCTCATCGGTATAGAACTTATCGAGCTCTTTTGCAAAGAAATCGGTCAGAATTTTTGCGCCGGCATCGTAGCCGTCCTCACCCATGCGGTCCTGGGTTTCGGTGCGCAGGAACTTGGAGCGGATAGACTGTCCGTCAATGGTCATCTCGGTCATGGCATAACCGAGCAGCGGGCAGCGCGCTGGCGTCAGGCGCTCGCGCTTTACATGGCCGGTGTGACGGCACAACCATTCGCGGCTGATCCATTCGGCCGCAAATCCAACTTTATATACGCCGATGTGCTGGTTGGGGATGAGTACATAGCGGGTGTTCGGATTGTCGATGATTTGCTTTAACAGCAGATTTGCTTGCTTGACCCGCTTGCCGGTTGCAAACGGCCAGTACGACCCCACGCCTTCACTCTTGAGTTCGCCGCCGCCAACAATACTGGGGTTTTTAAAGCCGCGCGGGGCCACTAGACGCCACAGCCATGCCAAAGCGGGCGGGATGAAATGCAGCATACCCATGATGCCGTAATTGGGGTTGTCGCGGGTAGAGGGAGGCATACGAGTGCCAAACGAGCGGATATCAACCTCGACCGGCTCATTGACGATGTGAGGAACCATCGAACGCGGCACAATGGCACGCGGATTGGGGCAAGGCTTGCCATTAGAGTCGAGTGTATGTTCCCAGATCAGGCTGGTCGCACCGACCATTCCCTCGATGTTGAAGAAGCAGAGCGGCTCACTGGGCTCGGTGCAGATGCGCTCGTAAACCGGGTCGCAGCCGTAGTGGGTCACACCGTCCATGCGCAAGAACCAGCCGTCTTCGCCGTCTACAAGTGCCAGCTTGCCGCTGCCGGTTTGCAGCTTGGGATAGCAGGTTGCCATATCATCACAAATGGGCGAGATGCGGGCAGTGCGGTCAACGTGGATAATGGTTTCCTCGCCGGTCACCGTATTGACCGAGAGCAACACGCGGTTGTCCTCCAAACGCGCAATGTCCTGCAACATTTCGCTTTTGCCGCCGCCGGAAGCGCCCTCATGCATAATGACAAGATCATTATCATACTGGGTAGTCATCTTAGCACAGGAGGCATGTGCCGTCACCCAGTCCTCTTGTTCGCCAATGTCGAGCAGGACCGAATAGACTCCCTTTTTAGCAGACGGGCCTGGGTACAGGTTGTAAGCAAAAACTTCATGGCAGTCGTCCAAACGGTTGTGTACGACCACCTGCTTGCCGTTAAAGTGGGTATGCCGGAAGGGAGGCGCGATATACACAATCGAGCGCGGCTTAAAGCCGTCGTGCTCCTCAGCCGGGATAAAGCCCTGCAACAGGGCCATTGCATAAGCAAAGAACGCCGCGTTACGAGGGCAAATGAGCATGGAGCCATAGCCGTAGGTGTTTCCGCCCGCATTAAAGGGCATGAAGATGAGTTCCTGGGTCTTCAACCAATCCAGGGTTTGCTTTTTCATATCTGCGAAGGGGAAACCATAGATATCTTCAAAGCGCGGCTTATCCGTTGGCTTGTCGTCGCCAATACGCATGCTATCCGGATCGCGGCGGCGCATATAGTCCTCGACATAGTTGACTACTACACCGTTTTTGGCGCGCACGACGGTTGCTTCCACAACCTCACCGCGCTCAGGTACGTCATATACGACATTGTACTTGCCGGAACGACCTGTGCCAAACACCTTTTCATACAGTTCTTGCTTGCTTGTTGGGATGTAAATGCCTTTACAGTTTTCGATTACATCGATGATCTCAGGTGGGAAGGTGAATTTTTTCAGCAATCGGTTCATTAAATCAGTTCCTCCTTTGCGCGGTCCCGCCTATCTGCCTTATGTAAGCGCATAGGTCCGCTTATTCATGTCTATTCCCCTGCCCGCGGGGAATAAACAATCGATTTTTTCTCTTATTATACTATACTACGAAATTTGTTTTCCGTCAATCTCCGTTTCGCATAATTTGCAAGTTTTTATTATGTAACTTGCATAATGGTTTGTTTACTAATTTGGTAAATAATTTAAAGTGGATACCATTGCAATTGTTTTGTGCGATAGCAGCGGTCGGGAAACACCATCTACCGGCTTTTGTACCGGCCGCCGCCGGGCTGCCATTGGCAAATTGGTGATTTGTGCATAGCGATTTACTTTGAACTATATGCAATTTGTCTGGATATAGCCTGCAATCTGGCGTGCAAGAAGCAATTATTAAATTGTATGTCTTGGATTTTTGAGATGGAATGATCTATTGGAACGGCTACAAACAGACAAATATTTTTGGAAAGCGATGTAGAAATGACTTGAAAAGTTCATTTTGACATCCACACAGTTTACATTTAGATTTTACACAAATTCACAAACCAAAAAATTTTTTAAGTTTTCCATAAGATCTTCAAAACGCGGTTGACACCGGTCTTGGACAGGCTTTATACTGTATGAAACGATGGCATACAGTGGAGTAAACAACCTGAATCTTCGTAGGGGGTATGATCATGCGCATCCTGTCTTTCCTGGAAGCAGCCTTATGGCTGTTTAGCGTAGTCTTTACTGTGTATATGTGTTATTATATTCTGCTTGTTCCACATGCTTTTATGCGCAAACGTGTGTGGCCGCAGCATAAACCCAAGTGCCGGTTCGCTATTCTGGTCGCTGCGCGCAATGAGGAGGCGGTCATCGGGCATTTGGTAGAATCATTGGTGGCGCAAGAATATCCAAGCACGCTTTTTGATATTTATGTTATCCCAAATAACTGCACCGACCGCACCGAGCAGGTCGCCCGTCAGGCAGGGGCACAAATTTTGGAGTGCGCTTTCCCTGTGCGCAGCAAAGGCGATGTATTGCGGCAGGTGGTTGCCATGATTTTGGCAAAAGGCCAGCATGATGCAATCTGTGTGTTTGATGCGGACAATGTCGTCGATCCAGGTTTCCTCCAGTCGATGAACAACGCTTGGTGCGCGGGCGCCAAAGCAGCGCAGGGCTTCCGTGACAGTAAAAACCCGCACGACACCATTATTTCCGGCAACTATTCGCTCTATTACTGGATGGTGAATCGTTTTTACAGCCATGCCCGCAATAAGGCTGGCCTATCGGCTATCGTCAATGGCTCAGGTTTTATGGCTGACGTGGGCCTGTTGCGCTCGATGGGCGGCTGGAATACCAAGACGTTGACCGAGGATATTGAATTCACCACAAAATGCATCCTCCAAAATGTGCGCGTGGAATGGGTTCCGCAGGCGATTACTTATGACGAGCAGCCGCTGACCTTTTTGCAATCCTGGCGGCAGCGCTGCCGCTGGTCCACGGGTACTTACCAATGCCTGTCGCTCTATCTGCTGCCGTTGGTGCGTACCCTGTTTTCCGGGGGCCTGCATGGCGTGCGCGCCCGGCTGGATCAAATCATCTTTTTACTTGCCCCGCTTATGCAACTTGCTTGGTTGGTTTCCCTGGTGATGGGCCAACTTCTGCGTGTGTTGCAAATCCACTATGATTTGTTCCCCAGCACCCCGCTTTTTACCCAGCTCTTTCTGTCCATCGCGGTGTCGTACGCGCTCAGCCTGGGCATGTCGGTGCTTGTCATGCTGCTGGAACGCAAGCCGATTCGATCCATGCTGCGCGGTATTTTTACCTATTGGGTATTCATCATGAGTTGGCTTCCAATCAATGCTTATTGTTTGGTACACCGTACGACCGAATGGAAGGCCATCGCACACACCCGCAGCGTCAAGCTCTCACAAATCAAATAGCCCCAAGGCCCGCTTGCGCCGCCCGCGCGACCGGGCCTTTTTGTATGCAAAAAATCAAAAAATCCGCTTGACCTTGCCGTTACGCCAGCCCCTATACTGTTCTTGCAAGGAGGGAATCGCTATGGAATACACCATCAAGCAGCTGGCCGAACTGGCGGGCGTGACCACCCGCACGTTGCGCTGGTACGACCAGATCGGTCTGCTTCGCCCGCGCCGCATCCGGGAAAATGGTTACCGGGTTTACACGAGCGCCGAAGTCGACCGCTTGCAGCACATTTTGTTTTACCGCGCCCTCGGGGTGGAGCTGGCGCAGATTGGACGGTTGCTGGACGATCCTGCCTTTGATCACGTGGCTGCCCTGCGCAGCCATCTGACCGCCTTGACGGCCCAACGCGCCCGGCTGGACGATTTGATCGGCGCCGTACAGCGCGCGCTGGCTACAGAAGAAAGGAAGGAAATTATGTACGACCGAGAAAAATTTGAAGTATTCAAACGGCACGCCGTCGAATGGAATGAGGCAACCTTTGGCGCGGAAATCCGCAAAAAATATGGGGATGCCCAAGTGGATCGGGTCTATACCCATGTGCTGTCGCTGACGCCGGACCGCTATGACGAGTGGAAAACGCTAGGCGACACCATCCAGGCGCGGTTGGAAGCAGCGGTGCGCGCTGGGGAACAGCCAGCCGGACCGGTGGGCAAAGAGATCGCGCAGCTGCATCGCCGCTGGCTGGGCTTTTCCGGAGATCCCTATTCGCCGGAAAAACACCGTGCACTGGCCGCCATGCACCCGGCCGACACCCGCTTTTGCGCCTACTATGACCGGGACACGCCCGGCTGTGCCCAATTTTTGTGTGACGCTGTGCAGGCGTGGATGTAAGCGGGCTGTCCGCCTAAAGAGCACATCGCTGCGCCCTGTCTCCGCAGCACGGGCATTCCTGTGAAAACATCGCTGGGCACTGGACAAAACACGATTTCTGCGCCATAATAATACCCGAAATGAAAAACGCAAAGGAGAACCTTTTATGAAATATGTGATTGTCCTGGGCGACGGCATGGCGGACGAGCCCATCGAAACGCTCGGTGGTAAAACGCCCCTAGCCTATGCCAGTACTCCCATGATGGATACGCTGGCCAAGACCGGTGAAATCGGCCTGGCCAAGACCATCCCAAATGGCATGAAGCCGGGCAGCGATACGGCCAATCTGGCGGTGTTGGGCTATGACCCGGAAAAGTATTACTCGGGCCGCTCGCCGCTCGAGGCGCTGAGCATTGGGGTGCCCATGCAGCCGACCGATATTGCCATGCGATGCAACACGGTCACCCTTTCTGACGAACCCGGACTGCCCTATGCTGCACGCACCATGATCGACCACAGCGCGGATGAGATTTCGACATCCGACGCTGCCGAGCTGATTGAAGCCGTGCGCCCGGTGTTTGAAAACGAAACCTACAAGTTTTATGTGGGGACCAGCTACCGCCATTGCCTCATTTGGTCGGGCGGCGTTGTGCAAGAGGTCACGCCGCCACATGACATCTTGGGCAAGGTAGTTGGTGAGTATCTGCCAACCGACCCGGTTTTACGCAGCATGATGGAGCAGAGCTTCGACATTTTGGATCAGCATCCGCTGAATGTCGCGCGTGCTGCGGCCGGCAAGCGCAAGGCCAATTCGCTCTGGTTATGGGGGGCAGGCACCAAGCCAGCGCTGTCCTCGTTCACTGAAAAAACCGGCAAAAAGGGTGCAATGGTTTCAGCGGTCGATCTACTCAAAGGCATAGCAGTCGGCGCAGGGATGCAGGTGCTGCATGTCGAGGGCGCAACCGGTGGACTGACCACCAACTATGAGGGAAAGGCAGCGGCAGCAGCACAGGCACTTTTGGAGGACGGCTGTGATTTTGTCTACATCCATGTGGAAGCGCCCGACGAAATGGGCCACCAAGGCAGTGTGGAAAACAAGGTCAAGGCCATTGAGTACCTGGATGCGCGTGTCATCCGCCCGCTCTATGACCGGTTGACGGCTTCCGGTGAGGATTTCCGGATGCTGATCCTGCCCGATCATCCTACCCCCATTCGTTTGCGTACCCATACAGGTGAACCGGTGCCATATCTGCTTTATGACAGCACGTCGGCCCTGGGTGGTGGCGCACTGTATAACGAGGCTGCCGCGCAAGCTGCGGGCATCTATGTAGAAAAGGGCTATACGCTGATCGACCATTTGTTTGAAAAGTGATAGAAAAAATCCGGCTCCTTATGGACAAGGGGCCGGATTTTATCGATATGGGCAGCTTGGTCGTTTCGAAGCTCTGGTATTGTAGTGCAGTCCTGATGAAGACTGCCAAGAATTGGACATCTTTTATTTATACCAACTGATAAAACAGGCCGTGTTGGTTACAATGCCATACCAAGAGGCCATGGCCAATGCGTGGCAAACGTGCTTGCAGATCCCATTCCGGGTACTGGCGGCGCAGTACAACGGTATCACCGGTCAGCAGCGCCACAAAGGTGATATAGTGCGCCTTTTCCATAGGGTGGCGCGCTGTGATAAACCAGTCGTTTTCGATCTGCTCCACCTGTACTGCGTCATCGTGTCCGGCCTTTTGCGGGGTGAGTGGTTCTAACGGCTTGCCACAGCAGGCAATTTTGGCAGGTGCGGCAGCGGTCAGCAGATTGCCGCATTGCGGACAGACATAAAACTTTAAATTTTTCATATTGCCTCCTACTAGATCGTTTTGCTCCAGGTCGCCGGATAACAGGTTTTCCAGGCCGACGCCTAGCGCTTTGGATAAATCGGGAAGCAAGGATACATCCGGGCTGCCGCAGCCACGCTCCCATTTGGAAACCGCCTTATCGCTTACAAGCAGCTGTTCGGCAAGCTGCTTTTGGGTCATGCCCTTATCGCGGCGCAGCGTGCGAATGAGTGCGCCGGTGTGTTTTTCATCCATGGTTTCACCTCCCGACATATTGTAACCCAAATAGGCAGCTTGGCGCAAGAAACGTTTCGTAGAGTCGCGAAAATGGCAAAGGAAAGCAAGCGTCGGTTGCTGGAGCCCACCACGCGTGCTAAGATATCGGTAGGGAACAGGCAACCTGGCGGCCCGCATCTTGCTTCGCTGGAACATGGAAAAGGAGGTTCCCGCAGGATTTGACCAAAAGGAGGAAGCACATGGACGCGCAAAAATTTGGGGCATTTGTCGCTCAACAGCGCAAGGAAAAGAAGATGACCCAGGCAGAATTGGCGGAAAAACTGCATGTTACAGCCAAGGCCGTCAGCCGCTGGGAACGCGGCATAGGGTTTCCGGATATCAATACCATCGAGCCGTTGGCCCAAGCGTTGGAAATCAGCATTTTGGAGCTTATGAAGTCCGAGCGGGTTGTGGAGCAGGCGGTTCCGAGAAACCAAGCCACGGAGGCGGTTGTCGATGCCTTGCAGCTCGCAAAAGAGCAGCGCATGCAGGAGCGGAAAGGCGGGTTTAAAATTTTGGCAGCCGCTTTGATTTGTCTGATTCTGGTTTTGTATCTGGACACGATGGATTGGCAGGCCGACCAAATCCTTTTTACATTGGCCGGCGTAGGCCTGCCGCTATTTTGCGTATGTGGCGGCTTTGCGCTGTTGGGATACGGCGTGTGGCGGAAAGCTGCGGGCAAGTCGAGCGGTCAAATCTTTGGGATCGCGGCAGGGATGCTCGTGTTTTTGCTGTGCTTTCTGGGGTTGTTCGTTTTAGCGGGAAGCATGGGCGTGGGGCCGGTCCCGACCTGAACCAAGCAGCGCGCCAATGAAAACACCCTCTTGGCATTTTCAGCCAAGAGGGTGTTGTTGCGTATACGGGATTATTCCATGCCCAGGATAAAGGCATAGTTGGAGGTTGCAGAACCGCCCATATTGAGCATCAGGCCGTTCTTAACCGGTTTGGGTATCTGATAGTCGCCCGCTGTACCGGTGAGCTGCTTGTACAGATCCAGGAACATCCGCACACCGGTGGCCGATTGCGGATGGCCGCCGCCGATTAGGCCGCCGGAGGGGTTGACCGGCTTGGCACCGTCAAAGGCGATGGTTCCGTTTTCTACCAAGGTATGTTCTTCACCCGGCTTGCACAGGCCGACGCAAGAAAGCTCGATCAACTCGGCCGAGGTGTAGTAGTCGTACAGCTCGAATACGTCGATATCGTTCGCGGTCAAGCCAGCGCTCTTATAGGCCTGCGCGACTGTCCGCTGGGTCCAGGGGAGCAGGTAATCGCTCACGCGCGCTTCGGCCAACTTGGTTTGCAGCTCCAAAGGAGCAACATGGAAACCGCGGCCCTTTACAATAGGCAGGGTACGGTCGGGGCAATGCTTTTGCTTGAAAGATTCGCTTGCCAGGATCACAACCGCAGCGCCGTCGGTGATCTGCACGGTGTCTGATTGCGCCAAACGACCGGCAATCAGCGGATTGGTTGAGCAGCCGCGCATATTGGCCTGTTTTTCGTTCATAAACAGTTTGCGGGTTTGTGCTTTGGGATTGCGCTTACCGTTTTCGTAAGCCAGCTCGGTCAGATGCGCGAGGGCACGCATGACCCGCTTGTCGTCTACGCCGTATTTCTCCAGATAGGCGTCGGTCAGGCGGCCATACAGGCCGACCAGATCGCTGCTCTTGGATTCTTTTTCCACAAATGTGCCGCGCGCGGTATAGGAGGCATTGGTGGCGGCGTCTACGGTGTTGAGCAATGCCCAGCCTACCACAATTGCAACATCGGCCTCACCGGCGTTGATCTTGGTCACAGCAGCGTCGATGGCGGCTGCGCCAGCAGCGCAAGCGGCCTCTACGCGGATGCTGGGTACACCGAAGAAAGCCGGGTCCACCTCGGTCATCAGCGCGCCGACGTGGCTCTGGTCGTTGTACAGCTCGGAAAGGAAGCTGCCGACAAAGCAGGACACGCGGTCGGATTCATTGAGAGAAATAATATCGTCATAGGTGATGTTGGCATCTTCACAGCCGTCCGAGACCACTTCGCGCAGCATGGCGATGACGTTTTTTCCTTCACGGCTCCAGTTGCGTTCGAAATCGGTTTGCGCGCCACCCAGTACATATACTTTATTCATAGCGGTATCCCTCCCTTACTTATTGCTTGCCCTTAAAGTAGCTGCGGAAGTCATAATACGAGCCTGCCGGCAGGTCCTTTAAGGTCTCCTTGAGTTTGATGCGTGCAAGCAGCTCGCTGGACAGGCGGTCCTGCGCAAGCTTCATAAATTCATTCTTGCCGCCCAGCGCATCGATGACTGCGAGCGGGGGTACCCAACCAAAGCCAGTGGCCATGGCAGCGTCAGCAGCATGAAGGTCATCCGAGGCCAATTTCACGGCGGTAATCGAGTAGAGCACATATTTAATTAGGAACGAAAGGCAGATTTCAGCCTCGATCGAGTGGTTGTGCTTAAGCGAATCAAACGCCGCCTTGTAGTCGCCTTGGTGCAGGGAGTCGATCATCTTTTTGGCGAAGGGGAAAGAATAGCGCATTTTTTCACGATATTCGCCCGAGTCAATGTCATAAACATATTGGATTTTTTTGCCCGCCTCATTGACGACGGTTTTATACAGGCCCTCTTTGACTTTGCGGCCCAACTTGCCCTGGTCGATCAACTTTTGGATATAATCGGGCAGAATAAAAGTCGAACGGGCGTAGTCCTTGGTGTTGTTGTAGATATTGTCAACGATCGCCTTGTGTACATCCAGACCGACAAAGTCAGCCGTGGCGATGGGCGGCATATTGCGGCCGGTGAACTGGCCCAGGATGGCATCGATATAGTCGATGCCGCCGTTGTCCTTGTACATTTCGGCGTATTGGCAGGCCTCGTTGATGAATTGGAAACCAATGCGGTTGCCCAAAAAGGCGGCAGTGTCGGCAACCTTGACAACCGTACGGACCAATTTGTCCTTGGCGTATTGCATCAGGAACTTGGCCATTTCCTTGTCGGTATATTCGCTTGGGATGATCTCGCACAGGGTCAGTGTGTACGGTGGGTTGAAGAAATGCATACCGATGAAGCGGGAGCGCAGCTTTTCCGGGTACATCTCGGCGAGCTTGTCGATGGACAGGCCAGAAGTGCCAGTGGCCAAGATCGCGTCCTCACGCACATGGTCAGCGATGCGATGGATGATATCCTCCTTGGTTTCGAAGTCCTCTGAAACCGATTCAAAGATCAGGTCGGACTCTGCTACACAGGCCGGTAGGTCGTCGAAGGTAGCGGGTACAAGATTTTCCGCGATCGCTTCTGCGCGCACCGACTTTGCCGCGCGGGCGACAGCTTTTTCAGCCTTCTCCATGCTGCGGCACGCCATATGCACCTTTGCGTTCCCGAAGGAGGCAAAGATACCCGAGATGTTGCAGCCCATGGTGCCGTTCGCACCAATGACGGTTACGGTTTTGATTTCCAAGAGAATCCCTCCCTAAGTTTTCTAGAGGTGTGCGATGATGTTTGTTAAATGTTTAACATTTATCATTGTGAAAAGTATAACACTTTCTATGCAGTATTTCAACTAATTTTTATGGAAAACACAAATATTTTTTTGTCACGGTTCAGGGCTTGCATTTTACGGTCAGATGCTGATCGTGTTTTGGTGGTATGTTGGTGGAAACAGATGTAAGTGAAGGCGGCTGGATAAATATAGATATTGCTGATGCAAAACCGATAAAGCATCGCGCCCCCTTGCAGGTCCAGGCATTTGTCTATATAATGATAACAAACCAAAAAAGGAGAACAGCATGCTCTATAAACAATTGCAGCCTTGTGATTTGGCACAAATTGCGGTGTCAGGCCAATGCTTTCGAATGCAGGCGGCGGCAGATGGATGGTGGCGGTTATGCGCCAAAGATCGGTGCGTTTACATATGCCAGACGGATGATTGCTTGATTTTTGATTGTGAGGAAGATACGTGGGCATTTTGGCGGCAGTATCTGGATTGGGACACCGATTACCAGGCATTTCTGGACGCGATACCGCCTACCGACCGTTTTTTGCGCGCAGCAGCTGCCTTTGGCAGTGGGCTGCGCATCCTGCGGCAAGACCTCTGGGAAACGCTCATCACCTTTGTGATTTCGCAGAACAACAACATCCCGCGCATCCGCGCGGCGGTCGAAGCGCTGTGCCGTGCCTGGGGCCAGCCAAAGACTGACAGCCGGGGACAGACCTATTACACCTTCCCGGAAAAAAGCGCGCTCGCTGGCGCCAGTTTGCCGGATCTGCGCGCAGCCGGTCTCGGATACCGCGACAAATACATAGCAGCCATCGCGGGTAGTGAATTTGATGCGGACGCAGTGGCCGCTCTGCCTGCGCCGCAGGCGCATGAAGCGCTGATGCAGCTACCAGGCGTGGGCAAAAAAGTGGCGCATTGCGTGGAGCTGTTCGGCCTGCATGACTTGTCTGCCTTTCCGGTGGACACCTGGATTCAAAAGATGTGCGACAAGCATTACAGCGGACATTTCCCGGTTGAGCGGTACCCTGGCTTTGCAGGGGTGATCCAGCAGTATATCTTCTTCTATGGCCGCATGGGTGAGGGGGAAAATTAACGGATTTTGCGCAAAAGGACGGGGGAATTTTATAAAATTGTCCCTCTTTGCAGACCGGCCTGGACATGCTATACTGAAAATAAAAAAGCGCCGTCTTCCGGGCAGCGGAAGGCCGGGGAAGGAGAAACCAAATGCCATTGCCAAAAGACCCGATGATGTTGCTGAGCGTGGTCAATACCCTGCTGCGCGACCGGTATCAGAGTCTGGATGCCCTGTGCGAAGAGGAAGGGCTGGGCCGTGCGGCGCTGGAGAGCCGCCTGGCCGACGCTGGCTTCCACTATCGCCGGGAGATGAATCAATTTCGTTAAACGCTGCCGCCCCTCCGCCGACTGCGGATGGGCGGTATTTCTATGCCGAAAGGGGACAGACAAATGCTTTCCTATCTTGTAAATGCAGTCAGACAATGCGGCCCGGTCCTGCTGGAAGCCGAGGAGATCGGGCGGAACGTGGCCGAAAAGGACGGCCCACGCAATTTTGTGACCGCGTACGATGTCAAAGTACAGGCCATGCTGCGCGAGCAGTTGTTGTCGCGCTGGCCGGACGCACACTTTGTCGGCGAAGAGGGCGACTGCCAGGACGATGCGCGACACGGCCTGGCCTTTATCGTCGATCCCATCGACGGGACGACCAACTTCATCAAGGGCTATCGCGCCAGCGCGATCAGCGTCGCTGCGGCGCAGGACGGGCAAACCATCTGCGGCGTGGTCTACGATCCCTATACCGACTCCTTGTTTACCGCCGAGCGGGGAAGGGGTGCCTGGCTCAATGATCGACCCATCCAGGTGTCCAAGCGCGGGCTGGCCGAGGGCCTGGTCTGCCTGGGGACAGCGCTGTACTATCCTGAGGAACGCGACCGCACCTTTGCCTTGGCGCGGGCCCTGTTTGATGCCTCGCTCGATTTGCGGCGCTCGGGCTCGGCAGCGCTCGACCTGTGCTATGTGGCGTGCGGCCGGGCCGAGCTGATGACCGAAGCCCGCCTGTGCCCGTGGGACTATGCAGCAGCCGGTTTGATTGTCACAGAAGCGGGTGGCTGCATCAGCGACCTATCCGGCCAGCCGCTGCCGCTCGACCGCAAAAGCAGCGTCCTAGCCGGTACGCCCCGCGCCTACTGTGAATTTTTCCAGAAGGGGATGGATCGGCTGTGAAACCGGCAAAAATGGGCGTCTTTTTGCCGGCGGTGCTGTGTACCGCCCTGTGGGGCAGCGCTATCCCGGCGGTCAAGAGCGGCTATGTCCTGTTTTCTATCGCCGGGGATGCGGCCGCAGCCAAGCTGTTCTTTGCCGGCTGCCGGTTTGCGCTGGCCGGGCTGCTGGTGCTGGCGTTTGTGGCGGCGCGGCGCAACCGGCTGCGGCCCGAGCCGGGCGCATGGCCGGGGATTTTGGCGCTGTCGGCCGCGCAGACGGTCATGCAGTACATCTTCTACTATATCGGCCTGAGCCATACTACCGGCGTGCGAGGCTCCGTGCTCAGCGCGACCTCGACATTTTTTGCGGTGCTGGCCGCCCATTTTGCCTTTGCCGACGACCGGTTGACCATACGCAAGGGCGTCGGTTGCCTAGCCGGCTTTGCAGGCGTGGTGGTCATCCTGTCGGGAGCGGGACTAGGTGGGCAGGGCATACGCCTGACCGGCGAGGGGTTCATGCTGCTCAGCGCGCTGGGACAAGGGCTGGGCGCAGGCATCAGCCGTAAGATCACACCTGGCCGCGACCCCATGCGCCTGACCGGGTGGCAGCTCACGGTGGGTGGCTTGGTGCTGCTTGCAGTAGGGGCGATCGGCGGCGGCGCGGCCGGGCTGACCTGGAGCCCGGCAGGCGTGGGGCTGCTGCTCTATTTGTCGCTGCTGTCGGCGGTGGCGTTTACCGTGTGGACCATGCTGCTCAAGGAGCACCCGGTTGGCAAGGTGACCGTCTATATGTTCCTGATTCCTGTGTTCGGCTCGCTGCTCAGCGCGTGTATTTTGCAGGAAGAGGTGTTCACGCTGCGCAATTTGGCCGCCTTGCTGCTGGTCTGTGCGGGCATCGCGGCGGTCAATTATCAGGGCCAAAAGCCCGCGGATACGGCACAGCATCGGTGATTGGACGGGCATAAAAACGTAAAAATGGCGTAAAATATCCGGGTAAAAAAGAAAACCTTGGATTTATAAGTGAACTTGTATAGCCAGTTGCATTGCTGGGTATACTCAAAAGGACAAAAGAGCCGCTGTGCAGAATGTTCGAAAAGCACACCCCCAAGCGCAGAATGATTTGCAGGAATTGACGAACCGACTTGTAAATTTGGCGGGGTACGCCCCGAAAGAATTGTGGAAGTGTACGAAATCTCCAAAACCGTCTTGCAAGTGCGGCGGGGATGTTGTAGAATAGCCCCAATCAAAAAACACGCCGCAAAAAAGCCCAGGCCGGTGCAGCGCAGGCGCAATAAAATTGCACCTCAGCGTGCAGCCAGGCAAGGGCTTCCGGGACGAAAAAGTAGGTGACTTTGAATGAAAACATATGCAAATCAATCGGTAGAAGCACGGCCGGCACACGAGGCCTGCTGGAACCTGCGCAGAACAGGCGGGCAACACAACATGGTGTCCTATGAGCTGTGCACACGAGATGTACACGACAACCAAGCGGCGGATGTGACGCTGCATGTAATCGGCGGCCTGCTGGGTGGCCTGCAAGTCGGCGTGATGGCGGAGAGCGGCGAAGCCGGGATGCCGGCGCTGACCAAGATGGCCAACGCATGGCGGGATGGCCGCCTTCTTAAGCGCAGCCGGGGCGGTGCGTTTGTCGCTATGGAGCACGATTTCGCCGCAGTCAATCGGGACGATATGGAGCCGTGCGTGGGTGCAGGCGCCACCTTCCGCTTTATCGGCCTGGAGCCGACCGCGCCCGAGGACTGTGTGTTCCGCAGCCTGCTGGAAAACGGTGACGGCGCGGTGATTGAACTGTGCTGCCCGGATCTGGCCGGCGGTGTGCTGCGCATCCGCTGGGATGCCGAGAAAATCGACGAGAGTGCCGCGCTGGGTGGTATCTCGGCTGCGCTGGGCGACTGTGGACAGTCGTTGCGCGTGGAAATGTAACCGCGAAAACCGGCCCGGCTGTGCAACCGCGCGGCCAAGCCCTTGTCCGGCAGGCCGTTCTTGCTTTCGGACAAGTAAGCCCGTACAGATGATGCTGTGCGGGCTTTTTGTCGCGATCCTCGCGTAGCTCTTGAAGCCGGTTTTGCATATTCAATCCCGCAATGACTGCTCTCCAACATTCATGTCGCTTGCTCCCATCTCTTTTTTCAACTTGTTAGGACAACAAGGAAGAATATATAAAAAAGAGGTTCGCGGGGGCGAACCTCTTTGCTGTTAAGAATCGTTCAAAATCCGGCAGGCGGATTTTGAAAGGGGGATTCCGCTGCCTGCGGGCAGCGGACAGCCTGCGCGGCTGGACCGCGCTGGGGACTCGTCCCCAGGCCCCTTTTTTGTCTTTCCCGGAATGCCAATTCCGGGGGAAAGGGTCCAGGGGCTAGCCCCTGGCGGGGGTGCAGGGGGCAGAGCCCCCGCAGGGAGTTATTCGCATTTCTTCAGCAGGGCTTCCCATTGCTGGTCGACCCATTTTTGGGCTTCTTCGATCATCCACTCGTTGCCCTTTTTAAAACAGTGCTTGAACCGGCCCTGCTTGGCCATGAACTGCTCGACCGGCAGTTTTTGCCGGGGCTCGTAGGTCAGGCGGTACTCGCCCTCGATGACCTCGAACAGAGGCCAAACACAGGTATCCACCGCCAGGCGGGTGATTTCGGCGATATCCTCGGCCGGATAGCGCCAGCCGCGCGGGCAGGGGGAAAGCACATTTAAGAAAGCCGGACCCGGGGTATAAATGGCCTTGTGGGCCTTTTCGTGCAGGTCTTTCATGTTGCCCAAAAAGGTGGTTTGCGCGACATAGGGGATGCCGTGTGCGACCATGATTTCGGTCAGATCCTTTTTGTTTTGGCGCTTGCCCACCGAAGCCGAGCCGTAGGGCGTGGTGGTGGTGTCGGCAAAGCGGGAGGTGGAAGACGAGCGCTGGATGCCGGTGTTCATGTAGGCCTCGTTGTCGTAGCAGACATAGACCATGTCGTGACCGCGCTCCATGGCGCCCGAAAGCGACTGGAAGCCAATGTCATAGGTGCCGCCGTCGCCGCCGAAGGTGATGAATTTAAAAGTATCGTCGATTTTGCCGCGGCGTTTGAGCGCGTTATAGGCGGCTTCTACGCCGCCGCAGGTCGCGGCCGCATTTTCGAAGGCATTGTGGATATAGCTGTCGGTCCACGCGGTGTATGGATAGAGGAAGGAGGAAACCTCCAGGCAGCCGGTCGCATTGGTGACAACGGCTTTGTCCTCGGGGTTGAGCGCACGCATGACCGCGCGCACTGTGATGCCCGCGCCACAGCCTGCGCACAGACGGTGCCCGCCGACAAACCGCTCGGGCTTGGACAGCTCTTGCTTTAGATTGTATGGCATAGAAAAACCCCTCCTTGGCTTATTCGCGCTGTCCTAGATGGCGGTAGCGCGGGCCGGTCTGGCCGGTGCGGACAATCTCATCCAGGTCGCGGAAGATCGTTTTGCAGTCCTCTACGCGGAAGTCGCGGCCGCCCAGGCCGTAGACGTAATTGACGGTCTTGGGGCGGGTGTCCAGGTCGTACAGTGCACCGCGTACCTCGGCGCCCAGCGGACCGCCGGCATTGGAAAACGACTCGGCCTTGTCCAAAATGGCAAGTGCCTTGAGGTGGCCGAGTGCGGCGGCCAGTTCCTCGTCCGGGAAGGGGCGGAACACGCGCAACTTGAGCAAGCCGACCTTGTGGCCCTGGGCGCGCAGCTCATCCACGCACACCCGGGCTGTACCAGCCGACGAGCCGATGAGCAGCACCGCGGTTTCGGCGTCCTCCAGCCGGTAGGTTTCAAAAAAGCCGTAGCTACGGCCGGTCAGCTCGCCAAAGCGGCGGCCGACGTCCAAAATGACCTGCTTGGCCTTTTTCATCGCGTCAGCCTGGGCGACCTTGGCCTCCATATAGTAGGGGGACACGCCGTAGGGGCCGACAGCGAGCGGGTTTTCGTGTTTGAGCAGGAAATGTTCCGGCGTATAGTCGCCGACAAAGGCTTTGACGTCGGCGTCATCGCACAACTCGATATTTTCGACCGCGTGCGAGGTGATAAAGCCGTCCTGGCAGACCATGACCGGCAGGCGCACCGCCGGATTTTCGCCGATGGGCATGGCCTGGAGGTAGTTATCATAGGCTTCCTGGTTGTTTTCGGCGTAAATTTGGATCCAGCCGGTATCGCGTGCGCCCATGGAGTCCGAATGGTCGTTGTTGATGTTGATCGGGCCGGTCAGCGCGCGGTTGACGCAGGCCAGCGTGATCGGCAGGCGGTAGGACGCCGCCACATACAGCAGCTCCCACATCAGCGCCAGCCCACACGAGGAGGTAGCAGTCACGGCGCGGGCGCCGGCCGCCTGTGCGCCGATGCAGGTGGACATCGATGAGTGCTCGGATTCGACGGTCACATATTCGGTGTGAACCTGGCCATTTGCAACATATTGCGCAAAATATTGGGGGATTTCGGTCGAAGGCGTGATGGGAAACGCGCCCATCACGTCCGGGTCGATCTGTTTCATCGCATAAGCGACCGCTTCGTTGCCGGACAGGCGGTCTTTTTTAGGCATGGTCGTGGGCCTCCTTGTGGAAAGTAATCGCGCCAAAGGGGCAAATTTTGGCGCAGATGCCGCAGCCCTTGCAGTGATCGAAGTCAAAATCCTTGCGCTTGCCGTCCTGCACCGGGATGGAGGAATCCGGGCAGTAAGGGACGCACAGCAGGCACTGCTTGCAGCGGTCGGTGAGGTAGACCGGTGTTTGGGTGCGCCATTCGCCGGTGTTGGTCAGCATGGCGGTACCGGGCTCATAAATCTCGCAGCCGGGTGTCAGTTCATACCATTTGGACTGTTCGGTGATTTGTTCTGCTTTTCTCATCCGACCTGCACCTCTTCCATGGACTTGGTCAGCGCCTTCATGTTGCCGTCGATGACCTGGGGCTTGGTGGCGAATTTGTGCGCAAACGAGGCGCGCATATCGTTTACAAACCGGTCGGGGTCGACAACCCCTGAGACCTTGACCGCCGCGGCCAGCATGGGGGTGTTGGGGAAGTTTTTGCCCAGCGTTTCTTCGGAAATGCGGCGGGCGTCGATGGTGCAGACTTTGCCGGCGTAGCCGTTTAAGTAGGGGCGGATGTCCTCGGGGCGCTTTTCAGTGTTGACGATGACCGCGCCCTGTGCAGACAGGCCGGCCGTGACATCGACCGACTCCAGCAGGGTTTCGTCCACGACGACGACATAATCCGGATTGTAGATGTTGGAATGCACCGGGCAGCGTTCGTCAGAAATGCGGTTATACGCTGTGATCGGCGCACCCATGCGCTCCGGACCGTATTCCGGGAAACCCTGGACATACTTGCCAGAGGAAAAGGCGGCATCGGCCAGCAGCAGGCAAGCGGTCTTAGCGCCTTGGCCACCGCGCCCATGCCAACGGATTTCAACGGGTTTTTTCATCTTCATTGCCTCCTAAGTATCACGATTCGACTTGTATATGCATAATAAAAAAGCAGCCGCCCGTAAAAGGACGACCGCTTGTAAAACGTCGTAAACCACCTGTTACCGTACCATCATACGTTCCCCAACATAACGGCAGGGAAACCGGCGCAACCTACGGAACACTTTCGGCGCGCAGCTCAGGAGTGATCTTCAGCGGCGCGCTACTAGCACCAGGCTTGCACTCTCCCTGGCTCGCTGCGGCGTTTGCCACGCGCTTACTCTCTCCGTCATCGCGTTTTGCATATTCTAAATTTAAGTATAAGCTACGCATCGCCTGGTTGCAACCGTAATTTCATACAAAATTACAAATGCAAAAAGCGGCGTGGATGTACAAATGTCCACCATACGCGGAAAATATGGAGGGGTGTACGCTGTCCCGATTATGCGAGTTTTTGGGGACAGCCGTGATCAAAAGGCACGTCGAAATGGTGTAGAAGCAACCATCCAGCGTCGAATTCGGCAGCATATTGCTTTGCAAGCCGCGCCACCTTTTCCTGGGCTTGGGACATGAGCATAGGAACCGATTCGGTACGTTCGACCTCTGGGTGCCATAGATTGCGCCAAGGGGCGTGCTCTAGGTTCAGGCAGTTCCAAGCAGGTGGTTCGCATTTCATGTGGCTGGTGAGCAGCGCACCGCGCCTAGCCAGCCGCTCCACCCACTGCAAGCCGTGGTAAAGGGTTTTGGTATTGGCATATAAAAAGTTTTGGATGGCCAGCATCTCTCGGAAGCATTCACGCAGTGCCGCGGTATCCACCTGGATGCCATATACCACCCGCAGCAAATAGTGCAAAAGCACCGCCAGCACGGCATTTTCTGTGTCGGTCAACTTGTAATAAGAATCCGGGTTGAAATCGGTGACCGGCGCATGATACTCCGCCTCATACAGCGCATAGTCGATATCGCTTTCAATCTGGCAATGTACAGCCGAAGCACTCTGTTTGGGGTCAGCTTCCAGGCACTCCTGTTGACGGAAATAGACATAAGGATGCAACGTGCTGTCCAGCGCGTAATGGCAGAGGAAACCGTAGAAATAGCTTTCCGCGATCTCGCGGCTGTCCCCGGTCATGCGGTTGACCGCCCGAGCAAATGCAAAGAACAGTTCGTCTGTACGTTCGGCGTGCATCCGGTTTCCATAGGGATGTAGTGGGCTGCCAAAGGCAATTTTATGGAAGAATAAAGGGTCCGGACCCTGTAAGCCCCAGTTGAACACTGCAGGACGGCAGGTTGCCGCCGATTGGGCTGCCGGGGGAAAAGCGGCGAGTGCCTGCTCTCCGAATAAATAGTGGGATACAAAATCAGCCATAGCTATTCCATCCTTTCCCTGAGGGGTACGTTTCTATTATACCGCATTTTTGGAGAAACGGAAAGAAAAATGTCTGGAAATTGAGGAAATTTGGGCTTGTTTGAAAATAGAACATGACTAACGCTGCTTTTTCTCCCGGAGCGCACCGCCGTATTGCAGCGCGTCGCGGCCATATTTGCCGCGCATCGCGTCTACGGCACGGTCAAGCCGTTCGAGCTTTTGCCGGCGGGCAGCTGCACCAGCGTCAAAGAGTGAGAGCTGTTCGCCAGTTTGACCGGCGGCGCAAAGTGAGCAGGCGGTCACGGTGATCATGCGGATGGGCTTGCCTGGTTTCCAGTGCCGGGCAATGAGCGACAGGGCGGTTTCGGTCAACAGGCGGGTGCTGTCGGTGGCAGCTGGCAAAGCAGTTTGCCGGGAAATGTTGTGAAAATCCGGGTCACGGATGAGCACCTGCACGGTCTGGCACTGATAGCCGTGCTTGCGCAACCGGCTGCCGATATCGTCGCAGAGCATCATCACTTGCAGATGAATTTCCTCGCTGTGGGTGAGATTGTGCGGGAAGGTCATGCCGCGACCGACCGACTTCACCGGGTGCCCGGCATAAAAGGAGCGTACAGGATCGTGGTCCTCGCCGCGGGCATAGGCAGAAAGGGTGTCGCCCAGCTTGCCCAGGGCGGTGTGTAAGGCACCGGGGTCGGCCGCTGCCAGCTGCCCGATGGTGTCGATCCCCAAAGCGTGCAGTTTCTGCTGTGCGCGCGGGCCGGCGTAGAGCAACGCGCCGACAGGCAGCGGCCAGACAACCGATTGGTAGCTGCCGCAATCTAATACAGTGGTCGCATCCGGCTTTTTATAGTCGCTGCCAAGCTTTGCAAAGGCCTTATTGAACGATACGCCGACCGAAATGGTGAGCCCCAACTCTTTTTTGATGCGCGCGCGCAGTTCGTCGGCAATGGTAGGGCCGCTGCCAAACAGATGGGCTGTGCCGGTTACGTCTAAAAAGGATTCGTCAATGCCAAAGGGCTCGACCAAGTCGGTGTAAGACAGATAGATTTGGTTGGCCAGACGGGAATAACGGACATAGGCCTCGCGGTGCGGTGCGACCAAGCGCAACGGAGGGCACTTGCGCCGGGCCTGCCAGACGGTTTCTGCAGTTTTGACACCAAATGCCTTGGCGGCCTCATTTTTTGCAAGGATGATACCATGGCGGCTGTCAGGATCACCGCACACCGCCATAGGTCCGGCCGACAGTGTCGGGTCCAGCAGGGTTTCCACCGAGGCGTAGAATGCATTACAATCACAGTGCAGGATGGTGCGGTTCAACTCAAATCGCCTCTTTCACAGTTCAGAGTGGCTCCTACATAGGAACAGGATGTCCGTAAGACATCCTGTGAGGAGTATTTCAAGCCTTGGGCGGCGTATATCGCGCAATGTGCGCTTTGATATGGTCAAAGGTTTCCACACTGATAACGTGTTCGATACGGCAGGCATCGGCTTGCGCGGTTTCGGGCGCGACGCCCAGACGGGTCAGCCATTCGGTGAGCAACTCATGGCGCTCCAAAATCCGCTCGGCAATTTCACGGCCAGAAGCCGTTAAAGACAGCAATCCGTTGTCGTCCATTATGACATACCCGTTTTCCCGCAGCAGGCTCATCGCCCGGCTGACACTTGGCTTGGAAAAAGAAAGAAATTGCGCCACATCAATGGAACGGCAAGAACCCTTTTGCTGCTGGATCATCAGGATGGCTTCCAAATAATTTTCCGCCGATTCTTGAATTTTCACAGGATACGACCTCCTTTTTCCGAATTTGCCCCACAGCGCCTGCGGAGAAAAATAACGAATAGGGGCAACGGGCGATGTGAAGCATCGAGCACCCTGTTTTTTCAAAAGAGCAAGCGGAGACAAAACATTTACTTTTTGGGACCCGTCCTTGTGAGACAACTGGCAATCGACCTTTTTCAAACAAGTCTGAGCCATACTTGCTTCAAAGAAGTGTTTTCATTATATCATAAAATGTGAGCTGGTACAAGCACAACTGAAGTTGCGGAAGAAACGGTCGAAACCACACGGGCGAGGGAACGCTTGCATTGAAAAAAATAATTTGGTATAATAAAATTAAATGAGATATGCTTATTAAAATGGACCAAAAGCAGGTGAATCATGTGACGATAGACGAAATTGCAGCACGTGCAGGCGTATCTAAAACAACAGTGTCCCGTTATCTGAACAATGGTTCCGTAAGCGAGGAGAAACGGGAACGCATTCGAGCTATCATTGAGGAAACCGGCTATACGCCCTCACGCCGGGCGCAGGATTTGCGCCGTGGAACCAGTCGGACAATTGGGGTGCTTTTACCCCAAATTGACTCCGAACGGATTGGACGAATTGTGGCGGGGATCAGCCAGGTGCTAGAAGAACAGGACTTCCAGCTATTACTTGCCACCACAGGCAGCCATATCGACCGTGAGTTGGCCTATCTTTCCTATTTTAAAAATGACCAGGTGGATGGAATTCTATTCATACCCGACCGGCTGACCCCTAAGCATGAAGAAGCAATTTTGAGCAGTACGGTGCCAGTCGTGATTATTGGGCAAAAAACATCCTATGCTTCCTGCGTATATCACGACGAATATGCGAGTGCGCGCGAATTGACCGAATTACTGTTGCGCACGGGCAACCAGAAAATCGGAATCTTGAGCATGACAATGCGCTCGACAGCGGTAGGAAGCGAGCGGCTGCGGGGATTTTACGCAGCATTAGAACAATATGGCTTGACCGTAAAAGCACCGTGGCTGATACGGACAGGCGCCGGTATTGGAGACGGATATGCCGCTTGCCGCAAATTGCTGCAAAAACATCCAGATGTTGAGGCCGTGCTGTGCTCGACCGACCAGCTTGCAATTGGTGCAATCAAATATTTGCGCGAACAAAACAAGCGAATCCCGGCCGATGTAGCAGTGGCAGGAATGGGCCATGACCATCTATCCGAGTTCATTACGCCGCGGCTGACGACGGTACATTATGCATACAAAACGAGCGGGATGGAGGCGGCACGAATTTTGTTGCAAATTTTGGATAACGAGATCGACTTGCACAAGCAGTTCCAGCTGGGATACCGTATCATAGAGCAGGAGACAACCGAACGGGCGGAAAGTGATACAGATACCGCATCATAAGGCACCTGCCTTTCGGACTTTAAACATACGGTGTCCTTAGAGAAATATATCCAGATGATCAGTGGTTGAAACGCCCAGCAGCTTCTTTGATAGGTTTAAAGACACCAAAAGAGGCTGCTGGGCCTTTGTTATAATGTTGAACTTGGCAAAATACACAAGAAATCATATGAGAAATTGTGAAAAATATAAAAAGCAAATTCGAAGAAAAAAGAAAGATTTCCGTGAAAAAACGTTAAAAATCCAGTGAATATGCAGAAAAAACTTTCGAAAAAGCGCTTTTCAAAACAATGGATAAAGCTGTCGAACGGATGCATGCGCAAGAAAACGAAAGACTGAGAAAAAAAGCTTGAAAATGCGGCCAAATTCCGAAAAGACAGCACAAGAAAGGTATAGCAGAAAACCGTCGGGAGCCGTATAATAAAGCCATCGAAAATGAACAAAGG
>CAJFUJ010000005.1 GCA_904420185.1 uncultured Butyricicoccus sp.
CCCCCTTCTCTTATCCGTTTGGACTTATCCTTCCACCGATTCGACATAGTCACGCGAGGTTACGCTTAAAAAGAGGAATCCATCCTCGATAAAGTAAATCCAGTTGGCGTCCGTGCCTTCCGCCTGTGCATCAGCCCCATCTTCTAGGCTGGATAGGTTCAGCTCCTCACGCAACGCTTGCCCATCTTGGCTTTCGAATGTGCGCACAAACCAATCAAACGTTTGCTGTAAAACTTCCTCCCGGCCCTCCATCGCCTGCATTTCGGCCATCAGCACGATTTGATACAGCTGACTGTCCTGCGCCAAGCTGTATGTTTCCAGCACCATACCTTCCGCTAAATAGGTACGGCGGAGGCTGTCCGGCCGGTCACTGTCTCCCTCCACATCCTCCTGTTCGGGCGTATCGGCAAATAGGCCGGCATATCCCGCCTGCTCCAGGTCGGTTTGCAAGGCAGCTACCGCTTCATCTGCCGGCATGGAAAAGCTGCCATAGGTCTGTTCCTCTCCACATGCGGCCAGCAAACCTGCCAGAAGCACAGCCGCTAAGAGCATCTTTTGTATTCTTTTCATCTTGGTTCCTCCATTATGTTGAGTTTCTCCACTTGAAGCGGTTTTTATGAAAAACGGCGATGGTCTTTGCAGCCCACCGCCGTTTTTTTATCTTTCCTCACGGAAATAATTTACGCCCAAATTGCCGGGCAGGTTGCGGTCCCGCTTTTTGCGGATGGAGCTGATAACCAGAATCAGCGCAGTCATCGCAAAGGGCAACATATCATAAAATGCCGTCGGCAGCGATACCACGGTGTTTGGCACATAGTATTTCAGCACCCGCAGCGCGCCAAAGATAAATGCACCCCAGATTGCATAAACCGGCCGCCATTTTGCAAAGATAACCAGCGCAACCGAAATCCAGCCCAGGCCGCCGACATTGTCCGAAATCCACACGCCGCTGTTGATAATCATTGAACAGTAAGCGCCGCCTACACCGCAGATGCCACCGCCGAGCAGGATCATCGTGTATTTCCAGAATGTCACATTTATCCCCGCTGCATCCGCAGCTGCCGGGTTGTGCCCAATCGCTTGAACATTTAGACCGGCTTTGGTCCGGCTTAAGAACAGACTCACCGCAATGGCCGCCACAATGCCCAAATAGACAAATGGGCTATAGGAAAACAGCAGCTCCCCGACCACGGGCAGGTCGCTCAGCCCCGGGATATGAACCGCACGGATCGCCTGGGTAATGCCCTCGCCCAATTTCAGGGTTCCGTCCTCGGTTCTTTCCAGCATATAAATGCCGATAAAATTGGCCAGCCCTACACCAAAAATGGTCAGCGTCAGGCCAGAAACATTTTGATCGGCCAAAAATGTAACCGTTAACACAGCATAAATCAGCGCGCTCATCACCCCTGCGGCAAACGCGCATAAAAGCGCCAGCAAAAACGAATCGCTCTGCATCCCCACCATAAAGCCCGCGCACGCGCCGATGGACATCATGCCCTCGACGCCCAGGTTCAAATGTCCGACCTTTTCCGAGCAGATTTCGCCCAGTGTACCAAACAGGAGCGGCGTACTTGCGCCAATGGCGGCCACCAAAAATTTAATGAGCAGCATCGGTCTTTCCCCCTTTCTTCGGTGCGGCGCCGTCGATCACAAAGCGATACCGGATAAAAAATTCACAGCCCAGTACAAAAAACAGGATAACCCCCTGCAATACGTCGGCACAATCGATCGCTAAGCCGAATTCGGATTGCACAACCGACGCGCCCTTTTCCAGCACCGCAAACAAGAACGCGATGACCAAGCTGCCCAGCGGGTTGAGCTGGGCCAGCCAGGCGATGATGATGGCGGTAAAGCCGACGCCGCCGGCCACGCCGGTGGTCAGCGTCTTGTCCGAGCCGGTCACCTGCACCATGCCGCAAATCCCGGCCACCGCGCCGGACAGGAACATCGTACGCATCACAATTCGGTCCACACGCATCCCGGCATAAATGGCCGTAGCTTTGCTCTGTCCAACCACCGCGATTTCATAGCCGTGCTTGGTATATTTCAGGTACACAAACAGCACAGCCGTTAAAATCAAAGCAATGATCCATCCCATTTGCACCCCCAGCACCTTCGGCAAGGTGGTATCCGGCGCAAAGCTTGGGATTTTCGGAAAACCATTTGCGTTAGGGTCGCGCCACGGCCCCTCTTGCAGCCAGCTGACTAGGTATAGGGCGATGTAGTTGAGCATCAGAGTAAAGAGCGTCTCATTGGTCCCGAACCGGGTTTTAAAAAAGGCCGGGATCAGCGCCCAAAGTCCGCCGCCCACAATGCCGCCCAGCAGCATGGCCACAAACAGCACAGGGAAGGGCCAATTGGCATGGTAAAGCGCAAAATAGGAAGCAAAGACCGCGCCCATGATGATCTGCCCTTCGCCGCCGATGTTCCAAAACTTCATTTTAAACGACAATGTCACACCCAGTGCAGCAATCAGCAGGGGGATCATAAATTTAATCGTAGACTGAATCGCCATCTCAGAGCGAAATGCGCCCGATAGGATGGTTCCATAGATCTCCAGCGGGTTATAGCCCAACGCCAACACGAACAGGCCACCCGCGCACAGGGCCAGCACAAAGGCCCCCAGGCGGATGAGCATCATCTGACGGCTGCTTTTTTCTTTGGTCTTGACTACACGGATCATGCCTGCGCCCCTTTCCCGCCACCGGTCATCAGCAGCGCGATTTCATCCTTGGTTGTTGTGCGCGCATCGACCACGCCGGTCGCCTGTCCATGGCACAGCACCAAAATCCGGTCACACAGTTCGAGCAGCACATCCAAATCTTCGCCAATATAGAGGATGGCGACACCTTTTTTCTTCTGTTCTCCCAGCAGGTCATACACCGTGTAGGAGGAGTTGATATCCAGACCGCGCACCGGATAGGCGGTGATGAGCACCTGCGGGTCGGACGCGATTTCCCGTCCGAGCAATACCTTTTGCACGTTACCGCCCGACATCATGCGCACAGGCGTATCGACCGAAGGCGTAACGATGCGCAATTGCTCCACCAGCTGCTCTGCCTGGGCACGCGCTGGTTTTTTGTCGATAAACGGCCCCTTGGTCTGGTCGTAGGTTTTGAGCATCATATTCCCGACCATGCCCATCGAGGCGACAAGCCCCATCCCCAGCCGGTCCTCGGGGACAAAACCCAGATGAACACCCAGCTGGAAGATCTCTCGCGGGGATTTGCCGATCAAATTTTCCTTGTGATAGAGCACCGCGCCTTTTTGTGCCGGGCACAAACCCGCCAATGCCTCGCACAGTTCCTTTTGCCCCGAACCAGCGATCCCTGCGATGCCCAAAATTTCTCCAGTGCGCACTTCAAAGGACAGATCGTCGATGGCGACCGAACCATCCGGCTTGCGGATGGTCAAGTCGATGGCTTTGAGGATCACCTGCGGGTCCTGCGGCTCGTCCCGCTGAATGGCAAGCGAAACCGGCCGGCCAACCATGCGCTCGGTCAACTCTTTTTCATTGGTCTCGGCGGTGACCACTGTGCCAACGTATTTGCCCTTACGCAAAATAGAAACCCGGTCAGAAATCTCCATCACTTCTCCCAGTTTATGGGTGATGATGATGACCGCGCAGCCTTGCTCGCGCATTTTCCGCAAAATAGCGAATAATTTTTCGGTCTCCTGTGGTGTAAGCACCGCAGTTGGCTCATCCAGAATCAGAATCCGCTGCCCGCGGTATAGCACTTTGAGGATCTCGACCGTCTGTTTTTCCGAGACCGACATATCATAAACATATTGGTCTGGGTCGATTTCCAGCCCGACCGACTGACCAATCTCGCGCACCTTTTCGCGCAGTGCTTTGACCGGCAACCGGCCACCCGGCGTGCCCAACGCAATGTTGTCCATGGCGGTAAAGACATCCACCAGTTTAAAGTGCTGATAAATCATCCCAATGCCCAGCGCCATCGCGTCTTCGGGCGAACGGATGGAAACCTCCTTGCCGTCCACCAAAATTTTCCCTTTGTCCGGATGGTACACGCCCGAAAGCATGTTCATCAGTGTGGTCTTTCCCGAGCCGTTTTCCCCGAGCAACGCCAGAATTTCACCGTAGCGTACGTTCAGATCGATCCCATCGTTTGCGACCACTGTGCCGAAGGTTTTTGTAACCTGCCGGCATTCAATTGCATATTGGTTCATACTTCCCCTCTACTTTTCCAGATGGCCAAAAGAGGCGGCCATCGATGACCGCCTCTTTGCAGTTTTTTATCAGGCGAGCTCTACATTTCTGTAATACCAGTTGCACGAGCCGTAATCCTCTGCCAGCAAGGTGACCGTCTGGCCATCGTTGGTCTGGTACTCGGTTACGCCATCAAAAACGTCCCATTCGCCCGAAAGGATCTGGTTTTTGACCTCGTCGATCTTCTCCTGGGTTCCCTCTGCACACAGGTCAGAGCAAGGCGCCAGCGTGACCAGGCCGTCCGCCATATCGCCAAAGTAATTTTCACCTGTCCAGGTCCCATCGATGACCGACTGCACAGCTTGGGTATAATAAACCGACCAATCCCACATAACCGAAGTCAGCGTAGAGCCCGGAGCCTTTTCGGTCATATCCGAGTTATAGCCCACCGCGTATACGCCGGCGTTCTGGGCTTCAAGCGCCGGGTTTGCGGTATCGCAATGTTGCGCGATGACATCGCAGCCCATGTCGATGAGCGCCTTAGCTGCCTGTCCTTCGCCTTCGGGGTCAAACCAGGAGCCGGTGACTTTTACATATACCTTAGCGTCCGGGTTCACCGACTCAACACCCATGGCAAACGCGTCAATGCCAGAGGTTACCTCGCCATTTTCGTTGTTCTGTGCGGCAACATAGCCGATTTTATTGGACTCGGTTTTCATCCCAGCCGCAATACCCGACAGGTAGCGGGCCTGATTGATCTTGCCAAAGTAGTTGGTAAAATTGGAGCCGTTGGATTTGTAACCTGTGCCGTGGCAGAAAATCACCTCGGGATACTCGGCTGCGATCTGCTCGACATAGTCCATATAACCCCAAGAGGTTGCGAAGATGATGTTGCAGCCCTCTTCGACCAGTTCTTCGAGTGCGGTCTGGATCTTGGTGGCATCCTGGTCATCGATATCGTTTTTGCGGATGATCTGCTCGTCGGAAAGGCCCAGATTTTCCTGCATCCCCTGGATACCCAAATCATGGGTATATGTATAACCAGTACCCTCGGCCGGGTTGGAGATGTGCACCACGCCGACCTTAATCTCGTCCTTGGGGACCGCCTCAAACAGGCCGCCCGAAGCCGATGGATTTCCCTCTGCACCTGCCTGCGAACCAGCCGAAGGGGTGTCGCCGCCGCAGCCGGTCAAAAGCGTGCAAGCCATAGCGCCGGATAGCAGCAAGCTCAGCAATTTTTTCATACTTTTTTCCTCCTGTTTTTACGCAATGCAAACGGGCCGCTGCCCACAGCGCGCACAACTGCCGCGCCCTCAAAAAACAGCGCCGGCCGTGTGTCCGGTCGGTTTGAGAATGTTCCCCACTCAATAAAATGGACAAAATGGTCTTGCCCACCGCCGGAATACACGGCCTGTTTCCTTTGCCTTGCAAATCCTTTTACTCCTTAAGTATAGGCGAACTTTATTTCTTTGTCAATCATCTCGCCAGATATCGCTTGCAAACAAATGGCGGCCCATGTCAAATCCTGTGTTACCGGCGTGCGCAGCCGCAGGATCTTGCCTTTGAAATATTGTGGGAGAGGGCCGGAATATGCTATAATATTTACGGTCTTTTGTCAGGAAGCTTGCGCTCCCCTGTGCAAAGGCGACAAACAAAGGAGGTATCCTTTCATGGTGAAACAAGAAATCTGCATGGTGGTGTACCGGGAGGAACGCGGCAATGGGCTGTATGCCCTGACCATGCGCGCCCCCCGGATTGCCTGTTGCGCACAGCCCGGGCAGTTCCTCCACATTGCATGCGGCGAAGGCAATCTGCTGCGCCGCCCGATTTCAATTTGTAATGTACAGGGGGATCTCATCAAAATCTTCTTCGAAGTCAAGGGCAGCGGGACAGCTTGGCTGGCCCGGCGCGGCCCGCGCGATGTGCTCGACGTGCTTGGCCCGCTCGGCCACGGGTTTGACCTGCCCGCCCTGGGCGCGCGGCCGGTCATGATCGGCGGCGGCATCGGTGTGCCGCCCATGCTCTACGCGATGCGCGCGGCCCGCGACGCCTGCAACGCACAACCTTCAGCTATTTTGGGCTTCCGCAGCCGCAACCTCATCCTGCTGCAAAGCCAATTTGAAGAGCTGGGGCCCACCCACATCTGCACCGACGACGGTACCAGCGGCGTGCACGGCTTTGTTTCCGATGTACTGCAAGACCATCTGCGGGAATACACCGGCATTTGCGCTTGCGGCCCCCGGCCCATGCTCAAGGCTGTGGCCGAAATCGCCGCGCAGGCCGGCCTGCCCTGCCAGGTGTCGCTGGAAGAGCGCATGGGCTGCGGCATCGGCGCTTGCCTGGTGTGCGCGTGTGCACTCAAGCTCAAAGACGGACAAGAGGGCGTGCGCTACGGCCATGTGTGCAAAGACGGCCCGGTATTCGACGCAAAGGAGGTTGTTTGGTGATGGATCTACGGGTGAATCTCTGCGGGGTGGAACTGAAAAACCCCATAACCACTGCTTCCGGTACCTTCGGCTTTGGGCATGAGTACCACACGTTTTTCGACTTGTCCCGCCTGGGCGGCGTGGGTGTCAAGGGCTTGACCCCCACCGAGCGGCCAGGCAACCCGGCTCCCCGCATCGCTGAAACCCCATCCGGCATTTTAAACTGTGTGGGCCTGCAAAACCCGGGCATCGACCGCTTCATTGAGGAGGAAATCCCCTTCCTGCGCCAGTTTGACACCAAAATCATCGCCAATGTCTCGGGCAGCACGGTAGAGGAATACGAGGGCATGGTCGAAAAAATCTCGGACGCAGACGTCGATCTGATCGAGATGAACATCTCCTGCCCCAACGTCAAGTGTGGCGGCATGACCTTTGGCACCCAGCCCGGCATGGTCGAAGAGGTGGTCGGCGCGGCCAAGAAAAAGGCCAAAAAGCCGCTCATCGTCAAGCTCAGCCCCAATGTCACCGACATTGCGGAAATCGCCCGCGCAGCCGTACACGCGGGCGCGGACGCGCTCAGCCTGATCAACACCCTGCTCGGGATGCGCATCGACGTGGATACCCGGAAGCCCATCCTGTCCAATGTTATGGGTGGCCTGTCCGGTCCTGCCGTTTTCCCGGTCGCCGTACGCATGGTCTATCAGGTGCGCCAGGCAGTCGATGTTCCCATCATCGGCATGGGCGGCATCCGCACAGGGCGGGATGTCGCTGAAATGCTGCTGGCAGGCGCCAATGCGGTAGCCATTGGCACCGCGCTGTTTGCCGACCCGCTCGCACCGGTCAAGGCGCTCGAAGGGTTGGAAGCGTATATGCAGTCCCACGGGGTGGAACGGGTTGCCGATCTGACGGGGGCTGTGTGCTTATGACGACCATATACCTCATCCGGCACGCCGAGGCCGAGGGCAATGTTTACCGTCGCTGCCACGGCGTTTACGACGCTCTGCTCACCCCCAAGGCCTATCAGCAGCTGCCCCATCTGGCCGCGCGCTTTGACCCGGTCGAGCTGGACGCTGTCTATGCCTCCGCGCTCTACCGCGCCCGGCACACGGCCAAGGCCATTGCCGACCGCAAGGGGATGCAGGTCCTCATCCGCCCCGCGCTGCACGAGATCAACATGGGCGACTGGGAAGACCAGCCCTGGGCCAGCCTGCCCCGCACCTATCCGGCCGAATTTGCCTGCTGGCGCAGCCGCCCGTGGGAATGCCAGGTGCCGGGCGGCGAAACTGTCACCCAGGCAGGCGACCGTGTACTCGCCGAGCTGCACCGCATCGCGGCGGCGCGGGACGGGCAAACCATCGCCGTCGTGTCGCACGGGTCGGCCATCCGCAGCCTGTTGTGCCGGGTGCTCGGCCTACCCGCCGACAAGGTGGCCGACATCGGCTGGGGGGACAACACCTGCGTGGCCAAGCTGCTGTTCGCGCCCGACGGCACGGTGCAGCCGGTCTATTGGAATGATGCTTCCCATCTGCCACAGGAGCTGTCCACCTTCGCTGCCCTGGGCTGGAAGGACAGCAAAGGGATGCCGTCCTCCCGCGAGATGTGGTTCCGCCCCTACGACCCGGACAGCGAGCCCGACCGCGCACTGCTTTTGTCCTTTGTGCGGGAACAGTACCGCAGCGCCTACGGCAGCGACACCAAGCTGGATGAAACCGCCAAATTGCAGCAGGCCCGCACGGCCGCGCAGGCTGCGCCCCGAGCGGTCAGCTTCGGTATGCTGGATGACACGCCGGTGGCCCTCATCTTTTTGGACGCGGCCGACCGGGACGAACCGGATGTCGGTATGGTGGGCGGCTACTGCCTTGCCGATGGATACCGCGGCAGCGAGTTGTCGGCGCAGATCATTGGGCAGTCGATTTCGGTCTACCGCAGCCTGGGCCGGACCTACTTATGCGCCAATGTGGCCGAGCACAACGAGCGCGCCCAGGGGTTTTACCGCAAATTCGGCTTTGACCAGCACGGCGAAACCATCAACGCCTGCAGCCGGCATTTCCGGATGTACAAGCGCATCCGTGTCGATTCGCTTGAGGAGGAACGTGATCTGTTTGACCTGAGCGAATGCGAGACCGTTTAACGGTTTCCCCTGTTTGATTCATTCTCCATAAGGCGGGCAGGTTTTCCGGCCCTTGCAGCATAAAAACGGCATCCTTTTCGGGGGCGAACCCCAGAAGGATGCCGTTTTGGTCTAGGGGGATTTACCGGCTCATCGCGACCCGGTAGGTGGTCGAAGTGGTCACCTGGAAGGTATCGTTGGTATAGGTCGTATACCCCGACGCGGTGACACGCAGCGGATGGATGCCGTGCGCAATTTCAAAGGTCGCGGTGCCGTCCTCCCCTGTGGTCTGGGTCTGGTCTCCCAATACGACCGTCGCACCGCTGATATTCGCGCCAGAAGGTGCGGTCACTGCAATGGTTACTTCCTCTTTGATTTCCGCAGTGATGTTGACGGTCTGGTTCCCCGAACCGACGCGCACCGCACGCGTGATGGTCTCAAACCGGTCGCTCGTGATGGTGATGGTATAAGCGCCCTTCTTCACGAAGAAGTTGGCATTGCCGGTCGAGTCGGTCAATTTTTCCTGGGCCGGGGTTGCGTCCGTGTTATCCTCCTGGCTGCTGGCGTCCGGTTCGATGCGAACCGATGCGTCACGCACCGCCTGTCCCAAGTCATCGAGCACATTCACACGCACCTGGTAGGTGGTGACGAAGTTCACCC
Organism: uncultured Butyricicoccus sp.; assembly: GCA_904420185.1. Taxonomy (GTDB): domain Bacteria; phylum Bacillota; class Clostridia; order Oscillospirales; family Butyricicoccaceae; genus Butyricicoccus_B. Next base: position 9,368 of record CAJFUJ010000005.1, read on the forward strand.
GCAATACCGGATTGACACCCGAGGACATATTGAACCGCAGGTCAATATAGCTGCGGCCATCTGCGGCCAGTTCGGACAGGGCAGCGCGGTTGATGCTGACCAGGCCGTCGCTATCAATCGTATACTGCCATCCCTCGTCCAAATCACGGTCTGCGCCAACCGCCGTGATGCTGGTCAGTTCAGCGTTGTTCACCGGGGTCAGCGTAACCTGCAAATCGCCGTATTCGCTGCTCGAAGCATTGGCGTCAAAGTCCAGCTCGGTGGAAGACAGGGCGTTGACCGGGGTGGTATCCACGACCGACAAGCTGGCGGTCAGGCTGTTGCCGTTGCTCATGGTAAAGGTGATGGTGGAGGTGCCGGTGGCGCGGGTGTTGAGGTAAGAAGCCAAAAGTACCACCGAGCCGGTTGCGGAATTATAGGTGTAGTCCTCGCCCCGGGTCAGGGTTGTGCCCGAAATCTTGACCGAGGACAGCTGAGAGCCCGACGCCGCGGTGAGGATAAATTCCACATCTGCGCCCGTGTATTTATCATAGGTTGCTTGGCTCGGCGCAATTGTGCTCTTGGACGAATCAGCGACCTCCAGGGTCAAGCGTCCCTTGCCGTTGTCGCTAAAGGAAAGCTCCAAGATGTAGGTCCCTGCATCTTCGATGCTGGTCAAAAAGGTACGGTACAAGCGCAAACCGTCCTCTGTAATACGGTAATCGGTCCCTTCTACCAGAGCGCTGCCCTCCAAGGTGACCTGCCGCAGGGTGGAAGGATCGACCGAAAGCTGGAAGTCATAGGAGTTCTCCAAATTGGAGGAGCCCTTGTCATAGGAAAAGCTGCTGGGCGTCACGGCGACGTCGGTTTCAGCCTTGACTGTCTGGCCGTTGATGGTTGCGGACACACCGCTTGCCAGTGTATAAGTAGAGGGCGTAATGCTCAATGTCGCGCCGCTCGCTAGGATGTTGGCTGCGTCGATTACACCATAGCCCGAAACCGTGCCGCCGCTATGCAGCGTCAAGGTGTTGATACGGGCGTCACTGGCCAGACTTACCGTGGAATTGCTCAACATATCCAAATCCCAAACATCGCTGGAAAGGGTGAGCACCGTCGATTCACTGCCGTTGAGCGTGATATCGCTAAAGCCGCCTGCCGAAACGTTGAGCGCCGCCTCGGTCAGGTTGGCGGTCGACTGTACTTCGGTATTCGCCAGGTTTGTCCCGCCGGTTGCATTGACCTGGATCAAGCGGTTCATGGACGAGCCAATCACCACAACCGGTGCGTCTACGTTGTTGAGCGTGACATTGCCGCCTGAGATCACCAAGGCGCCGTCTACGACCAAATCGTTCAAAATGACCTGCTCGGTGCCCACGCCCTCGGTGATATACAGGTCGCCACCAACCTCGGCGTCAGACAGGGTGCAGCTTTCCGAGATCGTGACGTTTTCCACGTCGCTGCGGAAATCGGCGGCCGTATAGTTGCCGTCCACACTGCTGAGCGAATTGCCCAAGTAGGAATACAGGATACGGGCAATTTCGGCCCGGGTGACCGTGTTTTTGGGCTTAAAGGTACCGTCCGGATAGCCGACAATGTAGCCTTTTTGCACAGCGTCATAGATATACCCGGCGCTCCAGTCGCTGACCTCGTTCTTGTCCGAGAAGGTGAGCTGGTCGGGCGTTACCGCATCGGCGACCGTGGTCTTATACAGCCGGCCGATGATGGTAGCCGCCTGCTCGCGGGTGATGTAGCCCTCTGGGTCCATCTTGCCATCGCCCACGCCTGCGATGTAGCCGTATTTTTCGGCAATCTGTACGGTTTCATAGTACCAATCCGACGCACTGACATCGGTGTAGGAGATGCTGGTGGTTTCGGTAAAATGGAAGGCGCGGTTGATATAGCGCATGAACTCAGCGCGCATCACCTTTTCATTGGGGGAATAGTCGCCCGTAGTCGCGCTCGGGTTGATGACCCCTTCCTCATTTAGATAGGTAATATATTGCTCAGCCCAGTGTCCATCGATGTCGCTTGCCGCCGCAACCGGCAGACAGCAAGCAGTCAGCGCTGCTGAAAGCAGGGCCGCCAAGATTCGTTTTTTCACAGGTTTCACCTCTTAATGCGTAATTTACGGGCCAACCGCGTGTGCGCTATGGCAGCGGCTGGGATGTTTTTTTCATTATACCATCTTTCCGGCGCGTGTACAACTCCCAAACCCGTCCCATCACATGGTGCGCACATACCGGATGAACTGCCGGCCCTTGCGGCTGACGCCTTCCAGTGACGTGACCTGTGCCCGGCCCTTGCCGCGCACGGTGATCCGGTCGCCCACCTCTATGCTGCGGCCGGGCTTGAGAACAGGCAACTGGTTGACAAACACAAGGCCGTGCTCGACCATATCTTGCGCCTGGCTGCGAGGCAGTGAAAAAATCAGCGAAATCACACTGTCCAGCCGCAACGAGGCGACCGACCCTGTCCCCTCGCTTTCACGCGCAGGCGGCCGCCGCAGTGAGCCAAGCGGCACGCGGGTCAGTTGCACCGGAAACCGGCCCGCCTGGGTGAAATGGGCGATTAAAAACTCTTCCAGCTCCCGCAATGCCAAGATTTCCGCCCCATCGGGTCCGGGCAGGATGTCTCCGATCCGCTTGCGCTCGATCTGCAATCCCAAAAGCGCACCCAGGTAATCGGCGTGACGCAACGCACCGCGCGTATGTGCGCGCAGCAGGATCACCGGGCTGTTGGTCTCGTCGGTCGCAGTATCCTGGGTCAGATATTCGGGATAAAACACCGCGCACACCCGCTCGGCATCCGCATAACCGCCCCAAAAAACGCACCGGTCCTGACCATCCGCCAGCCGGACGGCTTCCCGCACCAATGCGCCTTGCCGCATATCCAAAAAATAGGTATTTGTTGTATAGTTCCGTATGCGGCAGGCCTCCAGCTTGTCCAGTACAGAGGCCAACAGCATCTGATCGTCATGGTTATGGGCCAATGCGTGCAAAATTTCACGTTTTGTCATGGTATTTGCTCCTCCATCTTGGGTCTTGGCACGGACACACGTTAAAAAATACGCCGCGCCTTCTTTTACCAATGCAACAATTTCTCTATTTTCCACACGCCCTATTGTAGCACACACAAAAATCATTTAAAATAGAAAAAAGATCCCCCGTTTAAAGGAGACACGATATGGTCAAAGATGAAGTATTGCAGGCGTTGGAAGCCTGCCGGGGTGCGCGTCTTTCGGGCGGCAAGCTGGCCGAAAAGCTCGGTGTATCGCGCGCCGCGATCTGGAAGGCTGTGGAATCCCTCCGGACCGACGGGCTGCAAATCGACGCCGCGCCGGGCGGTTACTGTCTGGACAGCAGTGATGATAGCTTAACCGAGCCAGGTATCGCTGCCTTGCTGCACACCAAGTGCCTGGGACACAAACTGCTTGTTATGCGGCAAACCGATTCAACCAACACAGCGCTCAAACAAGACTATGCCGATCAGCCGGAAGGCTTCACCCTGCTTGCGCAAACCCAGACCGCCGGGCGTGGCAGGCTGGGCCGGAGCTTTTACTCTCCGCCGGGCGGCGGGCTGTATATGAGCGTGCTGCTGCGGCCCCAGCTGCCGCTGGCCCAATTTAATTTGTTGACATTGGCTGCTGCCGTGGCCGTCTGCCGCGCCATCAACGCCTGTTGCGGTCTGTCGCCCACCATCAAATGGGTCAACGACATCCTGCTGGACGGAAAAAAGCTATGCGGCATCCTGACCGAAGCCGCCGTCGAGGGCGAAACCGGTGCCATCCACTATGCCATCGTCGGCATCGGTGTTAACCTGCGGCTGGATCACACGTCACTACCGGATGCGCTGCGCCCAGTCGCAGGTGCACTTGCCGATTTCACCAGCCAAGTCCCGCGCCGCGCCGCCCTGGCTGCCGCCATCTTGGAGCAGCTCGAGCGCACCTATGCTTGCCTTTCTGCCGGGCAGACCGCCCCCATCTTGGACGCCTACCGCGCCCATCTGTGCTATATCGATCAGCCCATCCGGGTGCTGTCCCCATCTGGCGCCTATGAGGCCATCTGCCGCGGCATAAACGACCAGGGCAATCTCCTCATCGAGCGGCCGGACGGCACACGGGACGTCCTGCAATCAGGCGAAATCAGCACGCGGCCGGTGTGCTAACCATCGCGCCCATCCTCTTCTGCACATGGTGTACTCAGTCCGCCCTTGTCATAGAGCAAACCTTTTTCCTGTAAGGCGGCGCGCACACGCTCAAACACTGCCTGGCTCGGGCAGTGGATTCGATGCAAATGGGTCCCATCGGTCAGCGCCGAGAGCGGCCGTGCGCCCGACCGCGCCAGCTTGTCCTGGAATTCATCCACATCATAGCGGGAAAATAGATGTAAGGGCGCGCAAATTTGGCCATACACCGAGTGCTCCACCGTGACATCCAGCACAGCGCCGCCGTTGTCGATAATGGTATATAATTCTTCCTTTTGCCGCTCCAAGCCGTGCCGGCAAGCCAAGGTGTACACCACCCCTTCGGCTAGCTCGCTAGCCGGTTCCAGCACATAGCCGCGCGGGGTGGCCAGCACATTCAGCCCGCCGGCCCGCAGCAACGCCACATCCCCGACGATGATCTGGCGGCTGACGGCAAACTGCGCCGCGATATAGCTTGCGCTCAGCGGACCGGAGGCTTGCTCTAGCAATTTTGTAATCTGTTTACGCCGCTCTTCTGCGTGCATAAGCGTTTCCTCCTTTCCCTTCTTTCCATCCACGCCTGCCGGGTTTCAGAAGGGTGTTCTCTCTTTCAGGATACCAGTTTTTCTCTCCCGCCGCAAGAGGGAAAACGCCGCAGGTATCCCCGAAATGCACGTCCAAAGCCAGTACAATACCGGCATAATCTGGCGGTTTTCTTGCATTGTGGTGTAAAATGCGGTACAATGGGTTGCGAAAAGGATTGAGGCGGCTATGCGCCGCAGTATAAGGAGAACGGCTATGAGAGTAATGATCTTATCGGTCACCGCCGGCTTTGGCCATCACGCGACAGCCAAAGCCGTGGGCGACCTGCTTGCTGCGCGTGGGGCGGCCGTGCGCACGCTGGATGTGTATGAGTATATCAACCGGGCGGTCAAAAGCACCATCGACAAAGGGTATCTGTTTTCATCTAAACACACCAAAGAGCTCTACCGGCTGGTATATGCGCTGGCCGAAAATCACGGCGCCGGGTATTTCACCACGCCCATCAGCATTCTGAACATTGTCAACGCCCTGGGCGCCTCCAAAATCGCCCGCATTGTCACCGATTTTAACCCCGACGTGTTGGTATGTACCCATGTATTCGCCGCCCAGCTGATGAACGAGATCAAAAAGCGCGGCCTGCTGTCCACCACGGTAATCGGCATCATCACCGACTACACCATCCACCCGTATTGGGAAAACGTCCCCTATATCGACTATATTGTCACCGCCAGCGAGCTGCTGCACCACCGCGCGCTGCGCCGCGGGATTGAGGCCAACCGGCTGCTGCATTTCGGCATCCCCATTCATCCCAAATTCAACCGCGAAATCAGCCGTGAACAGGCGGCAGGCGAACTACACATCGACCCAGACCGTCCCACCATTCTGATGATGGGCGGCAGCATGGGATATTCCAACCACAAAAAGCTCATCCAGGCCCTTTCGCTAGTTGGCATCGATTTTCAGCTGCTTGTGGTGTGTGGCAACAACAAACGCCAGTACAGCAGCCTCGTGCACACCCTCAAAGAATACACCGGGCCGTGTTCGATCTACCCCTTCGGGTTTGTCAACAATGTGGAAATCATGATGAGCGCATCCGACTGTATCCTCACAAAACCCGGCGGTTTGACCGTATCCGAGGCACTGGCCAAAAACCTGCCCATGATCTTGGTCAATCCCATCCCCGGCCATGAGGAGCGCAATGTGGAATTTTTGCTTAACAATGGGATTGCTTTGCAGGTAACCAAAACCTTCCCGGTCGATGAAGCGGTCTACCACTTGTTCCAGAACACCCCCCGCTTGGCCAGTATCCGCCAAACCATGCGCGCGGTCGCGCATCCCGATGCAACCGAACGGCTGTGCAGTTTTATTTTGGAAATGCCACCGCGCGCCAGCGTGTGGGACGCACTCCCCGACAGCTGACCGGACCATATGCACCTATGAAAGTACCCCGCCAGACCTGGTTGTAAAAAACCGGTCCGGCGGGGTGTTCTTGTTTAGCACGGGCTTTTAATCCTTGGCGAAAATTTTGCCCTGCTGGACAATGGTCAGCCCCAGGTCCAGCCCAAGTGCGGCCAAGCGTCCCAAGGTGCCAGCCTTGAGCGCCAGGCGCAGCTGGGGCGCATCGGTAGAAACCGAGCACCACAGTTTGACATCGTGGGCGGCGATCAGCGAGCAGACTTCCGATCCCTCATAGCAGAAGATGTTCAAAAACTCGCAGACAATGTCGTTGAGCGGGTTTTCGCTCTGGGTACGGTATTCAATGCGCGCCTGAAAGTATGCCTTGTCGCGGATGCGGGCGTGTTTGGTCCCGTCCGGGTCATAGACATAGTAGGTATCCCCGACAGGTGAACCAAAGCAGCTGCACTTAGCGAAGATATCGTACAAGGGTACAATATCCAGTTCTTCACCCTCAAGCTCCAAATAGAGATATAGATTCTGTTCCATTTTGCCCCTTCTTTCTCAGCGTCCAAAATAGGAAAAATGCATGTAATCCCGCTTGCTGGGCCAGGCGTCCCCGCCCCAGGCAAAGCCGTATTTTTTGAAGGCACGCACCACGTCGCCGTCCGCCGGGATGGAATACGGGTCCTCACCGGGCGTCCAATGGGTGCCGGTTGTGATCTGGGTGACTGCACCCGACGCATCGATATAGCACTCCATGTTTTCCTCCCAGTTGAGGTCAACCGCCGTTCCCCACCGATGTTCGGAGCGGGCGTTGGACCGCCAAGCGTAGCTGCCACCGTTTTTCAGCGGGAACTGCTCCTCCCCGGCGAAGATCTCCTCAAATACCGCCTGGTATACCTGGGCCAGGTTGGCGTTGACCGTCAACGTCATCGTATCGGCTGTCTTGGTGCCGTCACTTTGCAGCCGCCACACCGGGACTGTAATGTCCGCCATCGCCGCCTCGGCCTGTTCTGGGCTGTCATAGCCGGGCGTCGCGCTGCCAAACACCCGCGCCAGCTTTTGCTCCTCGGTCAGGCTACCGGCTTCCTCGGGCAGAATCGGCGTTCCGTCCGTCGTGCTCCCGGTTTGGGACCCGTTATCCGGAGCTGGCGCGGTCTGCACGCTATCCTCCCCAGCAGGCATCTGTGCAACCAGATCGTCAGCTATGGCGGGCGGCGCTTCGGAATCGTTGCCGGGCGCTTCCTCCAGCGCATAGGCTGACAGGAACCGGACCGCCAAAATCAGCGACTGTTCACGGGTGGTCGTATCCTCCGGTGACAGGGTAATGCTGCCATCGCCCTCGGTGATGCCGCTAATGACGCCGCTGTCCACCATGGCTGCCACGTCATTTTGTGCCCAGGCTGCGACCACACCGGCATCGGCATACGCGCGCAGGGCATCTACATCCGCCTGGCCAGGGTCGCCTGGCATCTGCCGCAGCACATTGCCGAGCATCACGCACAGCTCCTGCCGGGTGATCGTCGCGTCCGGGTCGAAGGTACCGTCACCCCGGCCGCTAACCAAACCGAGTGCGCTGGCAGACACGACAATGGGGTCATCGGTATCGGCAAAGGGACTGTCGGTCTGCAACTCGGCCATGCGGCCGGTCGCTTCTTCAAACAGGCGCAGCATAACATTGCAGAACTCGGCGCGGGATACGTCCTCCTGCGCGGCCAAGCGATCAAAGGTGTCGGGTACCAGACCGGCTGTCTCCGCCCGGCTGACCTCGGCCTTTGCCCAGGCCGATACACCGGTCAGGGCGCACGCCTGCGGCGCGGTCCCAGCTACAAGCGCTGCGGCGAGCATTGCGCCGCCCCATGTCTTCCATCCCATTTTACATCTCCTCCACAGAAAAATTACAAAACGTTAACACTTTTTTTACCAGTTGTTTTCTCTTTACCCGTCTGGAGAATGCAGATTCGGGCATTTTTTGTCGTACAACTGGTTTTGCACAGTGTCCACAGATTTATCCACAGATATGCACAGCCTTGGGGATAAATCTGTGATAACTGTGCGTAATTACGTGCCGGAAAGGCCCAACCGATCCAGTTGCCGGTATTGGATGGCTTCGGCCACATGTGCCGCCTCCAGGGTATCCGATTGTTCCAAATCCGCCACGGTGCGCGCCACGCGCAGCAAGCGGTCGTATGTGCGGGCGGTCAGGCCCAGCCGGGTGAAGCTGGCCTGCAACAGCTGCTCGGCCTCCGGGCTGAGCGGGCAGGCCTGCGCCATGTAACTGACCGGCAGCTCGGCATTGCACAACCACCCTTTGCCCGCGTACCGGGCCTGCTGGCGCGCCCGCGCGGCCACGACCCGCGCACGGATGGCTGCGGATGTTTCTTCTTCGGCCTTTCCGCGCATGGCCAGCGCTTCATAGGGCACCGGTTGCACAGCGACCTGTAAATCGATGCGGTCGATCAATGGCCCCGACAAACGGCGCAAATATTTTTTTACATCCTCCCGCCTACAAGTACAGCGTTTGGTCCCATACCAGCCGCATTTGCAGGGGTTCATCGCTGCTAGCAACTGAAATTGCGCAGGGTAGGTTGTCTGTCCGGCTACCCGAACAATGGTGACCTGGCCGTCCTCCATGGGCTGGCGCAGAGTTTCCAGCACGTCGTTATGGAACTCGGGCAGCTCGTCCAGAAACAGTACGCCCCGGTGGGCCAGCGACGCCTCACCCGGCCGCATGAAGATCCGCCCACCGCCGATCAGCGCCGCCGCCGAAGCCGTATGATGGGGCGCGCGAAAGGGCCGTCCGGCCATATGGGCGGCTTCGCTCCCCCGCCCCAGCGCCGACCACACCCGGATGACCTCCAGCCGCTCCTCTTGGGTCAGTGGCGGCAAAATAGAAGCAAAGCATTTGGCCATCAGGCTCTTGCCCGCGCCCGGCGGGCCGGACAGCAGCACATTATGCCCGCCCGCTGCCGCGATTTCCAGGGCACGCTTAACCGCCCGCTGCCCCAAAACATGCTGGAAATCCAATCCCGGGGCAAAATCCGGTACCGGTTCGGGCGGGCCACAGGGTTCAAGCAGCGCTTTACCCTCTAAGTGACGCAGTACCGCATCCAAGCTAGGGGCCGGATAGACGGTCACGCCCGTAGCGTAGGCCGCTTCATCCCGGTTTCCCTCGGGTAGGATGATCTGTTTTGCACCCGCATCCCGTGCAGCAAAAACCATGCTCAGCGCGCCTGCAACCGGGCGCAGCTGGCCACCCAGTGACAATTCGCCCAAAAACACGGTGTCTTTGGGCAGGGGACCGATCTTTTTTGCGGCCGACAGCACGGACAGCAAGATGGGCAGATCGTACACCGCCCCCTCCTTTTTGGTGTCCGCGGGCGCGAGGTTGACCGTCAGGCGGCAAACCGGCCATTCTACCCCACACGAGCGCGCCGCTGCCCGCACCCGTTCGGCCGATTCGCTGACCGCCTTGCCTGGCAAGCCGACGATATCCAGCCGCGGCAATCCTTGACCGGCATAACATTCCACATCGACCGGATAACCGGCAATCCCGGTCAAGCCCGCTGAACGGCAAACAGAAACCATATACTTCCTCCTTCCCAACTACTTTTTATTATAATACAAAGCTGTCCTAGGTACAACGCATATCTTTTCAGCCGGGCGCAGGCAAAAGGCCTGCCGTCCTTCGCAGACGGCAGGCCTTGTATCCCTGGTATCTTCTGTTTATTCGCGTGCGGTGAGTGAAAAATCCGAAAATCCGGCGGCGCTGGCAATCTGTGCAACCTCGGCTTGGAGGGCGTCCGGCGCCTCGGACGAAACAAGCAGTATGGATAAATCTCTTCATAACGTCTGGCGGCTTACCGGCCCCGCTCGCAGCCCCTTGGCTTTTTTCCTGGAAATACGAAAAGTTTTCAGGGATTTTGGTTTACAGCTTTGGCTTGGTGTGCTAAAATAAAACACGGCAAGAAGGGTCACTTTTTGTGAGAAGAGGATTCTGTATTATTCGCTTTTTCTTTTTTTGCTCGCAATTATCTCACGCAATAGAGATTGAAGGAGGAATTAGAAACATGGCAAGAAAGATGAAGTCCATGGACGGTAACACGGCTGCGGCCCATGTGTCGTATGCGTTTACCGAGGTTGCGGGGATCTATCCGATCACCCCGTCCAGCCCCATGGCAGACAGCGTGGACCAGTGGGCCGCGCAAGGGCAGAAGAATATCTTTGGCACTACGGTGAAGGTTGTCGAGATGCAATCCGAGGCAGGCGCCGCCGGTACGGTACACGGCTCGCTTGCAGCGGGCGCGCTGACCACCACCTACACCGCGTCCCAGGGCCTTCTGCTCATGATCCCCAACATGTATAAGATTGCAGGCGAGCTGCTTCCCTGCGTATTCCATGTGTCGGCGCGTACCGTGGCGTCGCATGCGCTCAACATTTTTGGCGACCAGTCGGACGTCATGGCCTGCCGCCAGACCGGTTTTGCCATGTTGGCGGAGACCAACCCGCAGGAGGTCATGGACCTTGGTGCGGTTGCGCACCTGGCGACGATCAAGTCGCGCGTGCCGTTTATCAACTTCTTTGACGGTTTCCGCACCTCTCACGAGATCCAGAAGATTGAGGTCTGGGATTACGATGACCTGGCCGAGATGTGCGACATGGATGCCGTTGAGGCCTTCCGTGCCCGTGCCCTCAACCCCGAGCATCCGGTGATGCGCGGTTCGCACGAAAACGGCGATATTTTCTTCCAGCATCGTGAAGCCGCAAACAAATACTATGAGGCCGTTCCCGCCATTGTCGAAGAATATATGGGCAAGGTGAACCAAAAGCTCGGCACCGACTACAAGCTGTTCAACTACTACGGCGCGCCGGATGCCGACCGCATCATCATTGCCATGGGTTCGATCTGCGACGTGGCCGAAGAGGTCATTGATTACCTGTCTGCCAAGGGCGAAAAGGTCGGCTTGGTCAAGGTCCGCCTGTACCGTCCGTTTGCAGCAGACAAGCTGGTTGAGGCCATCCCCGCTTCGGCCAAGAAGATCGCAGTGCTCGACCGCACCAAAGAGCCTGGTTCCCAAGGCGAACCGCTTTACCTGGATGTTATCACCGCATTGGCCAATGCAGGCATCACCGACAAGATTGTCACCGGCGGCCGCTATGGCCTGGGTTCCAAGGACACACCGCCCTCTTCGGTTTTCGCTGTATACGAAGAGCTGACCAAGGATGCCCCCAAGCACCAGTTCACCATCGGTATTGTGGACGATGTCACCAACATGTCGCTTGAGGAGAAGCCGGCCCCGAACACCGCGGCTGAAGGCACCACCGAATGCAAATTCTGGGGCCTGGGCGGCGACGGTACGGTCGGCGCAAATAAGAACTCCATCAAGATCATCGGCGACCACACCGACAAGTATGTACAGGCATACTTCCAGTACGACTCCAAAAAGACCGGCGGCGTCACCATCTCGCACCTCCGCTTTGGCGATAAGCCGATCAAGAGCCCCTACTATATTAATAAAGCCGACTTTGTCGCCTGCCACAACCCCTCTTACATCACCAAGGGCTTCCCGATTGTGCGCGACGTAAAGCCGGGCGGTGTATTCCTCATCAACTGCCAGTGGACCCCCGAGGAACTCGAGCACCATCTGGCCCCCTCGGAAAAGCGCTATATCGCCAAGAACAACATCCAGCTCTATACCATCAATGCGATCGACTTGGCCATCGAAATCGGCATGGGCAAACGCACCAACACCATCCTGCAGTCGGCGTTCTTTGCGCTGGCCAAGGTCATGCCCTCTGAGGATGCCATCCGCTTTATGAAGGAAGCGGCAACCAAGTCCTACCTCAAGAAGGGCCAGGATATCGTGGACATGAACCACAAGGCCATTGATGCAGGCGCAACCGCGTTTGTCAAGGTCGATGTTCCGGCTTCCTGGGCCGATGCACCGGATAAGACCGACGATGTACAGCTGGCAGGCCGCGAAAAGACGGTCAAAATGGTCAAGGAATTGCTCGATCCCATCGACCGCATGGACGGCGACTCTCTGCCGGTATCCGCTTTCGTGGACCATGTGGACGGCACCTTCGAGCTGGGCGCTTCGGCTTACGAAAAGCGCGGCGTGGCAGTCACTGTTCCGACCTGGAATGCCGGCACCTGCGTACAGTGCAACCAGTGCGCCTATGTCTGCCCGCACGCGACCATCCGTCCGTTCGCACTGACTGCCGAAGAGGCTGCCGCTGCACCGGCGTCCGCCAAGATCGTGGACATCAAGGCCGGCAAGGGCAAGGGCGTTTACAAATATGCTCTGGCTATCTCCCCGCTCGACTGCATGGGCTGCGGTGTTTGTGTCGGCGTATGCCCGACCAGCTCGCTGGCCATGGCGCCGCAGGAGCAGGAACTGCCCCAGCAGGACGCCTTCAACTATATGGTCGATCATGTTTCGGAAAAGGAAGACATGATCTCCACCGCTTCGGTCAAGGACAGCCAGTTCAAAAAGCCGCTGCTTGAGTTCTCCGGTTCGTGCGCAGGCTGCGCCGAAACTTCCTATGCCCGCCTGATCACCCAGGTTTGCGGCGACCGTATGTATATCTCCAACGCGACCGGCTGCTCGTCCATCTGGGGCGGCCCGGCGGCAACCAGCCCGTATACCATCGACGCCAACGGCCGTGGTCCGGCTTGGGCCAACAGCCTGTTCGAGGACAACGCCGAACATGGCCTGGGTATGTTCTACGGACAGAAGGCCATCCGTGACCGTCTGATTGAAAAGACTCGCGCGCTGGTAGCGCATGACTACACCAACGCCGAACTGAAGGCCGCTGGCCAGCAGTGGCTGGATACCCTGGACAACGGCGAGGCCAACGGCAAGGCGGCCCGCGCCTATATCGCAGCGCTGGAAGCTGGCGTCAATACAGTAGAAGAGCTGATCGCCCATCCCAATGCAGACATCCAGAAGTACGGCCAGGAACTGAAGGCTGCGGGCAAGACCCTGTGCGAGTGCCCGGCTTGCACCTTGGCGCGCGAAATCCTGGCCCACAAGGAATTCTTGGCCAAGAAGTCCATCTGGATCTTCGGCGGCGACGGCTGGGCTTATGACATCGGCTACGGCGGTCTGGACCACGTCCTGGCTTCGGGCGAAGATGTCAATGTCATGGTCTTCGACACCGAGGTTTACTCCAACACTGGCGGTCAGGCCTCCAAGGCTACCAATATCGGTGCTGTTGCACAGTTTGCTGCTGCTGGCAAGGCCATCGGCAAGAAGTCCCTCGCTGAAATGGCGATGAGCTATGGCTATGTCTATGTTGCACAGGTCGCCATGGGCGCCAACCCGCAGCAGACCCTTAAGGCCATCGCTGAGGCCGAAGCCTACAACGGCCCCTCCCTTATCATCGGTTATGCGCCCTGCGAGATGCACTCCATCAAGGGCGGCATGATTAACTGCCAGAAGGAGATGAAGCGTGCGGTAGATTGCGGTTACTGGAATATGTTCCGCTTCAATCCGGCGCTCAAGGCCGAAGGCAAGAATCCGTTCATTTTGGACTCCAAGGCACCCAAGAGCGAGGATTATCGCGCCTTCCTGATGAACGAGGCCCGCTTCTCGGCTCTGACCCGCTCCTTCCCCGAGCGTGCAGAAGAGCTGTTCCAGAAGTCCCAGGACGCTTCGGTCGCACGCTATGCACACCTGCAAAAGCTGATCGACCTGTACAGCAACCAGGGCTGATTTCCCCCACAAATACAAGACGGACGGTATTCATTACCGTCCGTCTTTTTTGCTTTCAACCAGAAAATAAACCGCCGCACCAACGGTTTGCCTTGCCCAAAAGGTAGGCCAAAAAAATTCCCTCATTTTTCTCGCGAGAGAAAAATGAAGGAATTGCCAAACCGAGATGGCCGTTCAACACCAATTCCAAGATGAAGGACTTTCGTGCAAGTCTCTTCTACGTCCTTATAGATGGTTTTACAAAAGGCTTCGCGATTATGAAATTTTCTTTTGGCGGCAGTCCGAGCAAAAGCCGCGTGCCACCAGCGTATATTGCCGCACCGACATACCGGAGGCCTCCTCAATCTGGCGGCCCAGCGACTGCGGAAGCGTGAAGTCAAACACGCGGCCGCAGCCCTCGCACAGCAGATGATCATGGGTAGTCAATCGCCAATCAAAGCGGTCGGGCATCCCTGGCATTTCGATCTTTCGAATTTTTCCATCTGCTGCAAGGAGATTGAGGTTGCGGTATACGGTCGCCAAGCTGATGGTCGGCAGCTGTTTTCGGATATCTCGAAAGAGTTCATCCGCTGTCGGATGGGTCGTACTGGCCGACACAGCATCCATAATAAGCTGTCTTTGCTTTGTGCGAATCAATGCTTTTTCCTCCCTTGCATGATCAACACGCAATGGGCAATCTCTCCCATGCGCTAACAAGAATGATTCTTCTTGTTAATCATATTATAACGGATTTGTTGCCCGTTGTAAACATCTAGAGATACGGAAGAAAAAAAACATAACTTCCTACAAAATTCGATCGATTCTCCGGCTTATTTCTGCGAATTTTGTTCAGCTTCTTGCTTTTCTTTGCTTTCACGCAGCTGCTGCTCTTGTACATACACCCGGTGTTCCAAGCGGCAAAGCTCCTGAGAAAGCGGGTCGGGGACGTTGACCTGGTCGAGATCGAACGAAGGCACACGGCGGCCGCCGATCTTTACCACACGGGCCTTGACGCCCACCACCGTGGAATCGGGCGGGACCTCCTGCAAAACCACCGCATTGGCGCCGATGCGGGAGTTGTCGCCTACCGTGAACGGACCTAGTACCTTGGCGCCGGCTGAAATAAGTACATTATTTCCGATCGTTGGATGGCGTTTGCCGGTGTCCTTACCGGTGCCGCCCAAGGTGACGCCGTGGTAAATCGTGCAATAATCGCCCACCTCCGCGGTTTCACCGATCACGATGCCCATGCCGTGGTCGATAAACAGCCCCCGGCCGATCTTTGCGCCCGGGTGGATCTCAACCCCGGTCATGGTGCGGGCGAATTGTGACAGCATCCGCGCGAGAAAAAACCGTTTATGCCGGTAAAGCCAATGGGTCATGCGGTGATAAATGACCGCATGGAAGCCCGGATAGAGCAAAAACACTTCGGCCGTTGTCCGGGCCGCGGGGTCGCGTTCTCGGATCGAGCGCGCGTCTTCGATCAGCTCCTTAAGTAGCATATGGAATCGCCTTCCTTGAACCGTAAATCAGCCCTCTTCTAGGAATGTCGCAGCGGTGCGGGCGCGCAGCATTCCCCACGAAAGAAGTATGCATTTTTATTGTACGGTATCTTGTTGTATTTGTCAAAGGATTTAACCGTTGTTTGACAGAATCCAGCCTTTTTGCTATCATCAAAGCAAAAGATTCCTGCGCTTTTTGGCGTGGGTGTCAAAGGAGTGGGAATTTGGAAACCATAGAACTTCTGCCAAACGGTTTGCGGCTGTTGCAATCGGATGAATTTTTCAAGCTGGGGCAAGACTCAGTCCTGCTGTCCGCCTTCGCCCGGCCGCGGAAATGTGCGCATGTGCTGGACCTTGGGGCCGGTGTTGGGGCACTGAGCCTGCTGTGCTGGCGGCCCGATCTCTCCATCACCGGGTTAGAGCTACAGCCGGGTGCGGCAGACCTGTTTTTGCGCTCGGTCATGGAAAACCAGCTGGACAACGTCCATGTGATAACCGGCGACCTGCGGCAAATCCGCAGCCTGCTGATCCACGGCTGCATGGATTACGTCGTATGCAATCCGCCCTATTTCAAGCGCAGCGCGGGCAAGGTGTCCCCCACCCAGGGGATGGCCCGCGCGGACGGCCAAGCCAGCATCGACGATATCGCCCTGGCGGCGGCGTTTGTGCTGCGCGACGGAGGCAAATGCGCCCTCGTGTTCCGTCCCGAGCGCCTGCTGCCGCTTCTGACCGCTTTGCAACGGGTGCGTCTGATCCCCAAACGGCTGCGCTTTGTCCACCAGACCGCCCAAAAGCCGCCGAGCGCCGTGCTCGTCGAGTGCCGCAAGGGCGGTAGCCCGGATGGCCTCGCCGTCGAGCCGCCCCTTCTCATCCTGGATGAGCAGGGTGCGCCTTCGGCCGCCTACAAAGCGATCTACCGCCTGCCCGCAGAGGGATAAAAAAGCTGGCTTATGCCAGCTTTTTTTCACCCCTCTTTGGGAATCTTGCGCGACGCCTCGAACGAATCGGCGTGCACCCAAAATACCTCGGTCACCGCCAGATGGGCATCCCCATACTGCCAGCCTTCGCGGCCGGTCTGATGCAGCATGATGCGGTCAAACCCGGCGCGCTTTTGGTCGTTGTCTTGCGCGAAGGTTACCGTCCCCTCCCCCACGATCGAGGAGAACGAATAACTATACCGGCAGGCCATATCCCCCTTCTCCACCAGACCGTGCTGGGTGTCCATTTCAAAACAGACGTAGGGATTGGCCTTTAATGCGTCGATCTTCTTGCCCTTCAGGCCGCTGTGGAAATAGAGCGTCAACCCACTTTCATCCCACGTGTACCCAAAATTCATCGGGATCACATAGGGTTTTCCGTCCGCCAGCATGGCCAGACGGCACACCTTACATTCCTGCAAAATCGGTTCAATGTTCTCTCTTCCGAAAATCTCGCGGTCCTTTCTGCGCATGGCGCGCCCCTCCTTTTCAGGTATTATGGTCGGAAACGTGGAACTGTTTTAGATTTCCAATCTTCTGTGCCCGCTTGTCCATTTCCGCGCACACTTCGGCAAGCGTAACCCCACATTCGTTCATCATAACCATCATATGATAGAAAACATCGTTGATCTCGCCGATGAGTTCGGCTTTTTCGCCGTTTTTGGCGGCGATGATGGTTTCGGCGCACTCCTCGCCCACCTTTTTCAAAATCTTGTCCAGCCCTTTTTCAAACAGGTAGCAAGTATACGAGTTTTCCTGCGGCTGTTCACGCCGCAGCGCGATCACCGCTTCCATTTGTTCAAATGCATCCATTGTCTTCTTCCTTTCCGGGCGGACGGCCGCCCCGTTTTCCGCACGTCGGTCGTGTTAAGCCGCCCTCATCCATCCGCTTTTTCCCATAGCGTGGTATAAAAACAGGTGCGGTTGCCAGTGTGGCAGACCGGTCCCTTGGGCGTCCCCACATAGATCAAGGTATCGTCGTCGCAGTCGGACAAAATTTTCTCGACAAAAATAAAATTGCCCGATGTCTCCCCCTTGTTCCACAGCTTTTGCCGCGAACGCGAGAAAAACCAGGCCGTACCCGTTTCCATTGTACGGCGCAGCGCCTCCTCATTGGCATAGCCGAGCATGAGCACCTCGCCATTTCGTACATCCTGGCAGATAACGGGAATCAACTGCCCCTTGGAAAAAAATTTCGACAGCTCCATTTCGCTTCCCTCCTCTCCAACGGGCGAAGAGTGGAGAATCCGCTCCACTCTCCCCTCGCTTTTCCTCTATCGCACCGGGATGCCCCGGCCGCGCAAGTACTCCTTTACCTCACCGATCCGCAGCTCGCCGTAATGGAACAGGCTCGCGGCCAACGCCGCCGTGGCGCCGGTCTGTTCGAATGCCTCGGCGAAGTGCGCCAAGGTACCGCAGCCGCCCGACGCGATCACCGGGATCGGGGCAGCCTCGCACACCCGCTCGGTCAGCTCCAGGTCAAAGCCCGACTTGGTGCCGTCCTTGTCCATGGAGGTCAGCAAAATCTCGCCTGCACCGCGCGTATATGCCTCCTCGGCCCAGGCGATGGCGTCTATACCGGTCGGCGTGCGGCCACCCGCCACGTACACCTCAAAGCCGGATGGGGTTTTGCCACTGCGCCGCGCGTCTATGGCGACCACCACACATTGGCTGCCATATTTATCGGCCGCCTGGCCGATCAGATCGGGGTTTTTGACGGCCGCCGAGTTCACCGAAATCTTATCTGCCCCTGCGCGCAAGATATCGCGGAAATCATCAACCGTACGGATACCGCCGCCGACCGTGACCGGTACAAAGACCTCCCGGCAGGTGCGGCGCACCACATCAGCGATGGTCGCGCGGTTGTCGCTCGTGGCCGTGATGTCCAAAAAGACGATTTCGTCTGCGCCCTCGGCCGAGTAGAACTTGGCCAGCTCCACCGGATCGCCTGCGTCGCGCAGGCCGACGAAATTAACCCCTTTGACCACCCGGCCATCCTTCACATCCAGGCAGGGGATAATGCGTTTTGCCAGCATGGTTTTAGTCTCCAACTGCCTGAATGGCTGTAGCCAGATCGAGCGTGCCGCTGTACACCGCCTTGCCGGCGATCGCCCCGTCAATACCGAGCTCCTGCAAGCGCGCGATGTCGCGCAGGGTGGTGATGCCGCCCGACGCCACAATCTTGCACGAAACCGCCTCGCGCAGCTGGGCGAGCTGGTCGAAGTTGGGGCCTTCCAGCATACCATCCTTATCGATGTCGGTAAAGATGATGGTGTTCACACAGTAAGAGTCCATCAGCCGGGCAAACTCCAGGAAGTCCTCCCCCGAGTCCTTGAGCCAGCCCTCGGTGCGCACTGTGCCGCCGCGCGCGTCGATGCCAACCGCAATCTTTTCCCCGTATTTGAGCACCGCTTTGCGGACAAACTCCGGATCCTTGACCGCTGCAGAGCCAATGATTACACGTGCCACGCCCAAATCGAGCACAGCGTCCACATCCGACATTTTCCGGATGCCGCCGCCAAGCTCGACCACCGCGCCGGTTTCCTGGATGACCCGCTTGACCACGTCGTAGTTGGCATGGGTACCATCCTTTGCGCCATCCAAATCGACCATATGGATCATCTCTGCACCTGCGGCCAGAAAATTTTTGGCGGTTTCCACCGGGTCCTCTGCGACCTTGTGCGCGGTATCATAATCGCCGCGCAGCATACGCACGCACTGTCCGTTCTTCAAATCAATTGCAGGTAGAATTTTCATACCTTCACCTCCGTAAGTTTTGCAAAATTCTTTATCATTGTCAAACCGACCGGCCCACTCTTTTCCGGGTGGAACTGGCAGCCAAACAGGTTATCCCGCGCCACCATGGCGGGCACCTGGATGCCGTAGTCGGTTGTACACGAGAGATCCTCCGCCCGGGCCGGGCAAGCGGCGAACGAGTGGACAAAATAGACATAATCCCCCTCCTGCACGCCCTGGGTGAGGGCATTGGCCCGCTCGATGTGCAGGGCGTTCCAGCCGATCTGGGGCAGTTTCAGGCTGGTGCGGATGCGCTCGATGCGCCCGGGTAGCAACCCCAGCCCTTTGGTCGGCCGCACCTCGTCGGATTCGTCGAACAAAAGCTGCATCCCCAGGCAGATGCCGAGGAAGGGCTTTTGCCGGGCGGCTTCCAGCACCGCCTCGATCAGCCCGGAGTGCTCCAGCGCCTGCATGGCATCGGGAAAGGCGCCCACGCCGGGCAGCACCACGCCCGCCGCTTGCCGGATGGTTTCCGGCGTGCTGGCGATCCGGTTGTCGTAGCCGAGATAGTCCAGCGTATTGTGCACGCTCATCAGGTTCCCGGCGCCATAATCTATAATTGCAATATAACCCATTGATCGTATCCTCTTCATTGATTGTCCGCGCCGCGCAAAGCGGCCAATTGCTGGCAGGTCACCTGCTTCCTTCAAAAACCGCGGCCGCATAGGCGTTTTGCGGCCCATTCGCCGCAGAAAACGCCCAAAATGCACAGCACAACACTCGCTACCGCATAGCATACGCCGAGCGCGGTGCGTCCGCTGTCAAACAGGCGCAAGCTCTCCAGCGAAAAGGTGGAAAAGGTGGTGAACCCACCGCAAACGCCGGTTTTCCAAAACAGCGTCCAGGTGGGCGGCAGCCGTCCGCCCGCCGCCAAGCCGGCCACCAGGCCGATGCCCAGTGCACCGAGCAGGTTGGTCAGCAGCGTGAGCCAGGGAAAGGCGCCTTTGAGCGGCAGCAGGCTGATGCCATACCGCCCGATGGCGCCCAGTGCGCCACCCAGCCCGACCGCAAGCACGGCCGTCATGCCAGCGTTCCCTTGGCCGAAAGCACCTCGTCCCCGGTTTCGCGTACTGCTTCCTTAAGCGCGCGCGCAAGAGCCTTAAACAGCGCTTCGGTGATGTGGTGGGCGTTGTCGCCGTAGGGGGCCTTTAGGTGCAGGGTGATGCCCGCATGGGTGGCGAACGCGCGCATGAACTCGACCGTCAGGCAGGTGTCATACTGCCCGCACATGGGCTGGGGCATGGGCGCGTCAAACACCAGATAGGGCCGCCCCGAGATATCCAGCGCGCAAAAGCCCAGCGCTTCGTCCATCGGCACATAGGCCGAGCCAAACCGCGCGATGCCCGACCGGTCGCCCAGGATATTGGCCAGCGCCTGGCCAAGCACGATGCCCACGTCCTCGACCGTGTGGTGGCCGTCCACCTGCAAATCGCCCGTACACTTCAAAATCAGCCCAAACCCGCCATGTACGGCGAACGAATGGAGCATATGGTCAAAAAAACCGATCCCGGTTTCAATTTTGCGCTCGCCCCCGTCCAGGTTGAGATAGAGCGCGATTTGGGTTTCCTTGGTTTCGCGGCATTTGGTACACTGCCGCAATTCGGTGCGGATACCGGCCATTTATTCTTCCTCCTCTGGCGGCGCAAAGCGCACCGCGATGCTGTTTGCGTGCGCGCCCAATTTTTCGGCGTTCGCCAGCGCGACAATATCCCCGCTCAGCGCTTGCAGCTCTTCCCGCGAATACTCGATCACGCTGGTTTTTTTCAAGAAGGTGTCGGTCGAGAGCGGCGAAAAGAACCGCGCCGTCCCCGAAGTGGGCAGCACATGGCAGGGGCCTGCCATGTAATCGCCCAGCGGTTCGGGCGAATACTGCCCCAAAAAGATGGCGCCCGCGTTTGTCAGCAGCGGCAGCAGTTCGCGCGGCGCAGCGGTGCACACCTCCAGGTGTTCGGGCGCGATCTGGTTAGCCAGCTTGCACGCGTCAGCCAGCTCCTCGAACACGACCGCGCAGCCATAATTCTCCACGCTCTCACGGATGATCTCCCAACGCGGCAGGGTTTGGGCCATGCGCTCCATCTCGCATGAGATGGCCTGCGCCTGGGCCATGGAGTCGGTCAGCAGCACCGCGGACGCCAACCGGTCGTGCTCAGCCTGGCTGAGCAAATCGGCAGCCACATAGGTCGGGTTGGCCGTGTGGTCAGCGATGACCAGTACCTCAGAAGGCCCGGCGATCATGTCGATGTCCACCGTGCCATAGGCCAGCTTTTTGGCTGCCGCCACAAAGGCGTTGCCCGGCCCGACGATCTTATCCACCTGCGGGATAAAGCCCGCGCCATAGGCCAGCGCCGCAATCGCCTGCACGCCGCCCACCGCGATGACCGTGTCCACGCCCGCGATATAGGCGGCTGCCAGCACTTCGGTGGACAGGTTGTCGGTCGGCGGCGTGACCATGACCAGCTCTCCCACGCCCGCGACCTTGGCCGGGATTGCGTTCATCAGCACGCTCGACGGATAGGCCGCCGTGCCGCCGGGTACATACAGCCCGACCCGGTGCAGCCCGCGCACGGTCTGCCCCAGCACGGCCCCGGGCGCGCGCCGGTATTCCCAGGTTTTCACCAACATTTTTTCGTGGTAGTCGCGGATATTGGCCGCCGCCTTTTCCAGCGCCGCGCGCAATCTGTCGCCGCACGCCTGATAGGCCTTTTCCAGCACAGCCGGCGAAATCACATAGGGCTTGGTCTTATCAAACCGCATGGAGTATTTTTCAACCGCTGGCATCCCGTTTTGCCGCACGTCCTCCATGATTTCCCGCACCATATGTTCAATGTCGCCGCGGGTTTCAGCCGCGCGCGCCTGCATCTCTTGAAGGACGCGCTGCTCTGCCTGCCCGTCGGCCAGCACAGTTTTCAAAAACATGATATTCCTCACTTTCGTCTGGCGGAAAGAGACAGGCGCCCATTGCCCGCGCGCTCCCGCCTTATTTGTCCAGGCCTTCCTCCAGCTCGGCGATCACCTTTTCGATGTCGGCCTTTTTCATCTTGGCGCTGGCCAGGTTGACGATGACCCGCGCCGAGATGGGGGCCACGTCCTCGACCACTTCCAGGCCGTTTTCGCGCAGGGTGGACCCGGTTTCCACGATGTCCACAATGGCGTCGGCCAGCTCGAGCAGCGGCGCCAGCTCGACCGAGCCTTCGATCTTGATGGTTTCCACGTCCATGTTTTTCTTGTGGAAGAACGCCTTGGTCACATTGGGGTATTTGGTGGCGATGACCGGCGTTTTGTACGCGCCATAGACCTGTTTGCCCTTTTTGGTGGCCAGCACAAACCGGCACTTGCCAAACCCCAGATCGACCATCTCGTAAAACGCGCCGCCCTTTTCCATGATGGTGTCCTTGCCGACCACGCCCATGTCGCACACACCGTGCTCGACATAGGTGATCACGTCGGCCGCTTTGGCCAGCACGATTTCGATCTTTGTGTCCGGCAGGGTGAAGATCAGCTTGCGGCTGCCGGCTTCCAGCTCAGAAATATCGTACCCCGAAGCCTGCAGAAGCGCAAGTGTTTTCTTTTCCAGCCGGCCCTTGGTCAGGGCGATGCGCACGGTGTCGCGCATTTTGGGGGTTTGCTCGTCCTTGCTCTCGGCCAGGCTCTCCACATCGATGCCAAACCCACCCGCGGGCAGGTCGCGGCCGAATTTGGCGCACAGGGAATTGTACCGCCCGCCCGACAAAATGGCCGACCCGGCGCCGCCCACATAGCCGCGGAAAATAATGCCGGTGTAGTAGTCCATCTCGTGCACCAGCCCCAGGTCGATCATCACCGCGCCGCCAAAGCCCGCCTGGTCGAGCGCCGCGTACAGCCGCCGCAGATAGGCCACCGCGCCCAGCACGCGCACATTGCCGGTCAGGTTTTCCACCTCGTCGAGCACCTGGATGCCGCCGAACAGCTGGGGCATGGCATAGAGCGCCCCCGCTTCGGGCTTCATGCGGTAGGGCTCCAATTCGTCACCCAATGCGGCGAACGACTTGTTTTCGATCAGGCGGCGGATGGATTCAGCCGTCTGCGCGTCCACGCCCAGCGCCTCGATGAGGGCTTTGTAGATCTCGGCGTGGCCCAGCTCGATGCGGAAGTTGCGCGCGCCGCTGTTTTTGAGCGCCTGCGACGCCGCCGACAGGATGTCCAGGTCGGCCGACAGCCCATCCGCGCCGATGAGCTCGGCGCCCACCTGCAAAAATTCGCCCTTATGGCCGTGGTCGCCCGACACCGAGCGGAACACCTTTTGGCTGTAATACAGCCGCACCGGCAGCGCGGCGTCATCCAAACGGGTGGCCGCAATGCGGGCAATCGGGGTGGTGTTGTCCGGGCGGGCCACGCAGATGCGGCCGGATTTGTCGATGATCTTGAGCATGGCTTCCTGGTTCAGCTCGGGGTTGCCCTGGGCAAAGACATCGTAATATTCCACCGACGGGGTGATGATTTCGCTGTATCCCTTGCCCTTCAGCGTTTCACGGATGGCGCTTTCGGTCTGCCGCAGCGCGCGGCAGGAAGAAAACAGCAGGTCGCGGGTCCCCTCGGGGGTGGAAATCTTGTATCGGTTCATAGCGTACATTCTCCTCGGAAATTTTATCGCATTAAAATACTAACACGACAAAGCCGCCCTGTCAAGGCGCATCCCGGTTTTCAAGCGTAGGTGCATGGCTTTTCTTTTGTCACGCAAACAGGCTCATCTGGGTTGAGCGCGGCATGCTGCCCAGCGCGCCGATCTCACCCAAGGTTTCTACGACCGATTTGGACACCTTGTTGCAGCGCATGAGCAATTCCTCCACCGAAAGGAAGGGGCCTTTTTGCCGCTCCTCGACGATGTTGACCGCCGCCTGTTCGCCCACGCCGGGCATCGAGGTGAAGGGCGGGATCAGCCCATTTTCGGTGACCAAAAAGCGGGTCGCGTCCGATTGATAGATGTCCATGGGTTCAAAGTGGAACCCGCGCTTGTAAAACTCGTGTACAACCTCCAAGGTGGTTGCGGTTTCTTTTTCGGCGGCGGTGATGGCCTTTTCGCGGTCCTTTTGCTGCAATTCGCTGATTTTGTCCAAACAGACCGCATCCCCGCGGATCATGCAGGAAGCGTCAAAGCCCTTGGCGCGGATGGAAAAATACGCCGAATAGAAGGCCAGCGGCCGGTGGACCTTGAACCACGCGATGCGGTAGGCCATCATGACATAGGCGACCGCGTGCGCCTTGGGGAACATATACTTGATCTTTTTGCATGAATCGATGTACCACTCCGGCACCTGCTGGGCGCGCATGGCCTCCTCCCACTCGGGCTTGAGTCCCTTGCCCTTGCGCACCGACTCCATAATGGTAAAGCTGAGCTTGGGTTCCACACCCTTTAGGATGAGATAGTTCATAATATCGTCGCGGCAGCAGATGCAGTCGGCCAGGCCGATGCCCTGGTGTACTAGGTCCTGCGCATTGCCCAGCCACACGTCGGTGCCGTGCGACAGGCCCGAGATAGACACCAGCTCGGCAAAGGTGTGCGGCTTGGTTTCGGACACCATGCCGCGCACAAATTTGGTGCCGAACTCGGGGACAGCCAGGCAGCCCAGGTCGCCCAAAATCGGGTCGGGGGCGTCGTCCACATAGCGCAGCGCCTTGTTGGAGGTGAACAGGCTCATCACATCCGGGTCGTCGAGCGGGATCTGTTGGGCGTCCACACCGGTCAAGTCCTGCATATGGCGGATGATGGTCGGGTCATCGTGCCCGAGCTCGTCGAGCTTGAGCAGGTTGGCGTCGATCGAGTGGTATTCAAAATGGGTGGTGATGA
Organism: uncultured Butyricicoccus sp.; assembly: GCA_904420185.1. Classification (GTDB taxonomy): domain Bacteria; phylum Bacillota; class Clostridia; order Oscillospirales; family Butyricicoccaceae; genus Butyricicoccus_B. The sequence goes on from CAJFUJ010000005.1 coordinate 34,266, forward strand.
TATCCGAATTGGGGTCGTCGGCCGGGTGCTGCACCGGGCAGAAATCGTAGATTTCGACCTCCTTGGGCACCACAACGATGCCGCCCGGGTGCTGGCCTGATGTGCGCCGCACGCCGGTGCAGCCGGCGGTCAGGCGGTTTTCCTCGGCGTGCGAACAGGTCAGGCCGCGCTCTTCCATGTACTTTTTCACATAGCCATATGCGGTTTTTTCGGCGACCGTGCCGATGGTCCCGGCGCGGAACACATGGTCGTGGCCAAACAGCTCGCCGGTGTACCAATGGATGCGGCTTTGGTACTCGCCCGAAAAATTCAGGTCAATGTCCGGCACCTTGTCACCCTCAAAGCCCAGGAATGTTTCAAACGGGATGCCGAAGCCCTGCTTGGTCAGCAGCTTGCCGCAGCGCGGGCAGGCCTTTTCGGGCAGATCCACGCCGCAGGAATACTCGTCGTGCCACTCGACGTATTTGTCGTCCGGGCACAGGTAGTGGGGCGGCAGCGAGTTGACCTCGGTGATGTCGGCAGTAAACGCCGCGAAGGACGAGCCGACCGAGCCGCGTGAACCGACCAAGTACCCGTCCTCGAGCGACTTGGTCACCAGCTTTTGCGCGATGATGTACATGACCGCGTAGCCGTTGCCGATGATCGAGTTCAGCTCCCGGTCCAGCCGCTTTTGCACCAGCTCGGGCAGCGGGTCGCCGTAGATGCGCTTGGCCTTTTCGTAGCTCATGCGGCGCAGGTCCTCTTCCGCGCCCTCGATTTTGGGCGGGTAGTTTTCGCGCGGCACCGGCCGGATTGCTTCGCACAGACCGGCGATCTTGTTGGTGTTTTCGACCACGACTTCATAGGCGCGGTCGGCGCCCAGGTAGGCGAATTCGGCCAGCATTTCGTCGGTGGTGCGCAGGTAGAGCGGCGCCTGCTTGTCGGCGTCGGCAAAGCCCTGCCCGGCCATGAGGATGCGGCGGAAGGCCTCGTCCTCGGGCTCGAGGAAGTGGACGTCCCCGGTCGCGCAGCAGGGCTTGCCCAGCTCGTCGGCCAGGCGCAGAATCTTGCGGTTCCAGTTTCGCAAGTCCTCCTCGTCCTTGGCCAGCCCTTTTTCGATCATAAAGCGGTTGTTGTCGATGGGCTGGATCTCCAGGTAGTCGTAAAAGGAAGCGATGCGCTTGAGCTCGTCCCACTCGGCGCCATCGACCATGGCCCGGAACACCTCGCCCGCCTCGCAGGCCGAGCCGAAAATCAGGCCCTCGCGGTGCTTGATGAGCTCGGAACGCGGCATGAGCGGTTTTTTGTAAAAATGGTTCAGATAGCTGTACGAAATCAGCTTGTACAGGTTTTTCAGCCCGGTCTGGTTTTGCACCAGGATGATGAAATGGTAGCGGTTCAGGTTTTTGAGCGAACCCGACTTGGCCCGCACCCCGGCCAACAGCGGGTTGATGTCCGACACATTTTGCGCGTGCAGCTCCAGGCGCAACTTGTCGGCCAGTTTGATCCAGATGCGCGCGAGCACGGTTGCGTCCTCGCTGGCGCGGTGGTGCTCGAACGGCCCGACGGCCAGCTCCTTGGCCAGCACGTTGAGCTTGTGCTTGTGCAGGTGGGGCAGCAGGATGCGGCTCATCTCCAGCGTGTCGATCGAGGTGAACTGCCGTGCAATGTCCAGCCGTTTGCAGGCCGCATTCAAAAACGACAGATCAAACCCGGCGTTGTGGGCGATGAGCGGCCGCTCGCCGGCGAACTCCAAAAAGCGCGGGATGGCCTGGCTTAGATCGGGCGCATTTCGCACGGTTTCGTCCGAAATGCCGGTCAGCTCGGTGATCTCAGCCGGGATGTGCTTGTGGGGGTTGACATAGGTCTGGAAGGAATCGACGATCTGCCCGTCTCGCACCAGCACGGCTGCGATCTCGGTGATCTCCTCGGTGGCGGGCTTGAGGCCGGTGGTTTCCAGGTCGAACACGATCATCTCGCCCAAAAGCGGCGCATCGCCCTTGCCGCGCACGACCGATACCCCGGCCGCGTCGTTGACATAATAGGCTTCCACGCCGTAGAGGATCTTCAGGTCGATCTTGCCCCCTTCGATGGCGTGCAGTGCTTCGGGGAAGGCCTGCGCCACACCGTGGTCGGTGATGGCCATGGCCGGATGGTCCCACAATTTGGCCCGCTGGATGAGCGCCTTGGTCGAAGAAATGCCGTCCATTGCGCTCATGTTGGTATGTAAATGCAGCTCCACCCGCTTTTTTTCGGCCTTGTCCATACGGATGTGCTTTTTGGCCTTGACGATGCCGGTCGGCTCCAAGATGCTCTCTTTTTCGTAGGTGTCGTAGGTGATTTTGCCCTGCACCCGGACATAGGCGCCGGTTTTGAGCAGCGGCACGATCTCTGCGGCCTGGTCCTTGCTGAAAAACTTGGACACCCGCACCGAATTGGTGTTGTCGGTCAGGTCAAAGGACACCTTCATCCACTCCTTGCCGCTGCGCTTGGAGACAATTTCCTTGTGGTCGGTAAAGAAAATCTCGCCCTGCACGGTCACCTGGCCGAATTCGCCCAAGGCGTCGCGGATTGCCAGCACCTCGCCCGCATACAGCTTGCCGAAAATCTGGTTTTCGTCCGCCACCTTTTCGGCCTTGGGCCGCTGGAACGGCTGGGCTTCTTTGCGCGGTTTGGCGGCCGGGCGGGGTTTTGGGGGCTTGTCCCCAGCTGCGGGCATGGCGGGCAGCGCCTGCATCGCCTTTTGCAGTGTTTCACGCCGCGCGGTGCGCTGGCTGTCCAGCAGCGCCTGGGCGGTATCGTCATCAAACGGCACGCCCTCGACCGGGATTTCCAGCCCGGTTTCGGCATAGATACGGCCGGATAAGGCGCGCAAATGGGGCTTTAAATACTGGCACGAGGCTTCGCTCATGCGAATGCGCAGTGCCCCGTCCTCGACCCGCCACTGGCTGTCTGCCAGCAAGCCGCAAGCCGATGGCGCTTCCTGGCACAGCCAATCGCGCAGGGTCTGCAAATATGCCTCGGTCAAGCCAGACAGGGCGTACCGCGGGGAAATGCGCATCCGGGTGAGCGCGTAAGTCTTGGCGATTGAGCGCTCCAACGCCCCGATGGCCTGCACCGGCACGACCTCGTCAAACCGCACGTGACAAATCATCGTTTTTTTGTTCGTGCTCACCGCCAGTGAACGCACTTCACCCGCATCAAAATACCCTTGCACCGATTCTTCGATTTTACAGCGGTCAAACAAATCCGCAAGCGCTCTTGCCATACGGCCTGACTCCTTTACACCCTCGCATTTGCGGGCGGGACGCGCCGCCCCGCCTGCACTCTATACCTCATCTTTCCAGTTCGAATTGGATTTCCTGCATCAGCTCATCCACCAGCTGGTCCTGCGGCACCCGGCGCAAAATTTCGCCCTTGCGGAACAGCAGGCCCACGCCGTCGCCGCCTGCAATGCCCAAGTCGGCCTCGCGCGCCTCGCCTGGCCCGTTGACCGCGCAGCCCATGACCGCGACCTTGAGCTTCTTGCCGTGCAGTCCGGCCACCCGCCGCTCGACCTCCTTAGCGATGCCGATCAGGTCGATGCGCGTGCGGCCGCAGGTTGGGCAAGCGACCACGTCGATGCCGTCGTCGTTTCGCCCCACGGCCTTCAAAATGGCCTGGGCGGCGAATATTTCGCGCACCGGGTCGTCGGTCAGGGACACGCGGATGGTGTCCCCCACGTCCAGCGCCAGCAGCCCGCCGATCCCGGCCGCCGATTTGATGGTGCCCATGTATTCGGTGCCGGCCTCGGTCACGCCCAAATGCAGGGGGTAGTCGGTCTGTTCGTGCGCCAGCAGGTAGGCGCGCATGGTGTCCGGCACCGAGGACGACTTCATGGACAGGCAAATGTCGTAAAAATCGAATTTCTCCAGCAGCCGGGCGTGGTACAGCGCCGACGCAACCAAGGCGTCGGGCGTCGGGCCACCGTACCGGGCCAAAATTTCGCGCTCCACCGAGCCCGAATTGACGCCAATGCGGATGGGGATGCCCTTGCTTCGGGCCGCCTGCACGACCGCATGCACCCGGTCGTCCCCGCCGATGTTGCCCGGGTTGATGCGCACCTTGCTGACGCCCGCGGCAATGGACTCCAGCGCCAGCCGGTAGTCAAAATGGATGTCCGCCACCACTGGCAGCGGCGATTTTTCGCAGATCTCACCGAGCGCCCGGGCGGCTTCATGGTCGGGCACCGCACAGCGCACAATCTGGCACCCTGCCTGCGCCAGCGCTTCAATTTGCGCCAGCGTCGCAGCCGCGTCTCGGGTGTCGGTGTTGGTCATCGACTGGATGGATACAGGCGCGCCGCCACCGATCTTGACCGGTCCGGCCGAAATTTGTCTTGTCATCCTACCTTCTCCTTTCACGCGTCAGGCGGTGAATAGGCGCAGCACGTCGTTGCCGGTCACATAGACCATGAGCCCGAGCAGCAGCACCAGGCCGGCGGCGTTGACATAGCCCTCCAGCCGGGGCTCGAGCGGCTTGCGCCGGATGGCTTCCACGATCAAAAACAGCAGCCGCCCGCCGTCCAGCCCCGGGATGGGCAGCAGGTTCATCACGCCCAGGTTGATGGACATGAATGCCACGAGATACAGGAAGGACTGGATGCTGGCCTGTGCCGTTTGGCTCATCACCGCGGTCACGCCGACCGGGCCGGACAACTGGTCCACGCCGACTTCGCCGCTGACCAACATGCCGAGCGAATCCCAAATCATGCGCGCCAGGCTGACCGAATTCCAAAACGCCGTAGAAAACCGCAGCGGCAGGGTGATCTCCTCGGTCGCAAAGTGCAGGCCGTACCGCATCTGCCCATCGACCTCGACATTGGCCTGGAGCGGCAGATCTTCGATGAGTACCTCGCGCCCGTCGCGGCGCACCAGGATGTCATAAACGCCGTCGTCCTGCCCCTGGGCCATGGCAGGCTCGACGTCGCTGCGCATATGGATACGGTAGCCGTCAATTTCCAGCAGGGTGTCGCCGACCATCAGGCCGTCCTCGCCCTCGTACTGGAAGCCCTCATAAAAGCCATCCAACGTGGGGACCACCATTTTGCCGTCCTGCGCGCCCGGCAGGATGAACAGCAAAATAACAAACCCCAGCAAAAAGTTCATCAACACGCCCGCAACCAGGATGAGGAACCGCCGCGGCCGGCTGGCCTTGGAAAAGGCCCGCTCGGACACGGTGCCGTCGTCGCCGTCCTCGCCCTCCATCACGCACGCGCCGCCGATGGGCAGCAGCCGCAGGCAATACAGGGTTTCGCCAACCTGGCGGGAGAGCAGCTTGGGGCCCATGCCGATCCAAAACTCATCCACCCGCACGCCACTGCGCTTGGCCGCGACCAGGTGCCCAATCTCATGCACCATAATCAGCACGCCAAATGCGAGCAGCGCCACAATAATACCGCCAACACTAGAAAGAAGTTCCATATTACAATTACCTCAAAGCTTCTTGGCCCGCAGCACCGCTTGCCGCGCGGCGCGGTCAAGCGCCAATACGTCGTCCAGCGTGGGCTGCGCCTGGTCTGGGATGTCGTCAAGCGCCTGTTCTACCAAGCGCGGAATGTCCAAAAACCCAATTTCCCCCTCAAGAAACAGAGCAACTGCGGCTTCGTTTGCGCCATTGAGCACAGCGCCTGCACCGCCCTTGCGCCCGGCCGCCTGCCGGGCCAGCCGCAGCGCCGGGAAAGCCTGCCCGTCGGGCGGGTAAAACGACAAATTGCCCACCTGCGCCAAATCCAGCCGCGGCGTCTTGCAGGACAGCCGCGCCGGATAGGTCAGCGCATACTGGATGGGCAGCCGCATGTCGGGCATTCCCAGCTGGGCCAGCACCGCCCCGTCGGCAAATTCGATGAGCGAATGTACGATGCTCTCCCGGTGTACCACGACCTCGATCTGTTCGGGCGGCAAGTCATACAGCCACATGGCTTCGATCAGCTCCAGCCCCTTATTCATCATGGTCGCCGAATCTACCGAAATTTTGGCGCCCATCGACCAATTGGGATGGCGCAGCGCCTGCGCAGGTGTCACCCCGGCCAGCTCTCCCTGCGTTTTCCCAAAAAACGGACCGCCGGATGCGGTCAGAATGATCTTGTGCAGCCGGTTGCCCTGGGCCGCCTGAATGCACTGGAAAATCGCTGAGTGTTCGGAATCAACCGGTAAAATTTTGACCCCTTTGCGCGCTGCCGCTTGCATCACCAGGCCGCCCGCGCACACCAGTGTTTCCTTGTTGGCCAGCGCAATATCATGCCCGGCTTCGATGGCGGCCAGCGTGGGCAGCAAACCGGCCATGCCTACCACCGCAGTTACAACCATGTCGGCTTCGGGCAAACTTGCCGCGTGCAGCAACCCTTCCGTCCCGCTTTCCACCCGGATGTCGGTGTCGGCCAGCGCGGTTTTGAGCGCTTTGGCCGCCGCTTCATCCGAGGCCACCGCCAATTTGGGCTGCAGCGCGCGCGCCTGCTGCTCGAGCAAGCGCACATTGCGGTTGGTGGTCAGCGCCACCGCCTGCGCACCCGCGTCTTGCAGCACGTCGATGGTCTGCGTGCCGATCGAGCCGGTCGCGCCCAGGATGGATATGCGTTTATTCTCTATCATTGTAGTCCCTTCGTCCTTCAAATATGCTTTATATGCCGAACAACCGCAAGATGATCTCAGCCGCCGGTGCGACAAAAATCACGCTGTCAAACCGGTCAAGCACGCCGCCATGCCCGGGGAACAGATGGCTGTAATCCTTGATGCCGCTTTGCCGTTTGATAATGGAAAATGACAGGTCCCCCACCTGGCCGAGTACCGCGCCAATGGCACCCATCAGCGCCGCAGCGGCGTAGTGAATGTCCAGCTCGGCAAAGTGGTTAAACAGATACACCACCAGCAGCATCAGCGCCGTTGCACCTACGACGCCACCGATGGCGCCTTCGACCGTCTTTTTGGGGCTGACAACCGGCGCGAGCTTGTGCTTGCCAAAGGCCATGCCGGCAAACAGCGCACAGGTATCCGATCCCCAGGCCGCCACCAACGGCAGCAGCACCAAAAACTCGCCGCCGTCCATGCAGAAAATGCGCCACAGCGACAGCAGCATGATCGGCAACCCAACCCCGCCGAACATCGCCACCGTAATTTGCTGGAAGTCAACGGTGTCGTGCTCGCGCAGCAGCACAGCAAACAGAGCCACCAGCATCAGCAGCGCCACGCCGCTGTACAGCAGCAGCACCTGCTGCGTATCGTGATCCTGGCCGAGCCAGCCGAAGATCCCGAACAAAAGCGCCGTATACCAGGCGATGCGCCGCGCCGCCGGGTTTTTGACAAGGCCGGTCGGCGTTGTCAACTCATAGACCGCCAGGGTGGCCAAGACGGTCAGTGCAATGGCCAGCACCACAGGCGGGAATACATATAGCGCGAGCAGGACAAAAGCAAAACCCACGACGCCGAACAGAACTCTAGTTTTCATACTCCAAACACTACCTATTCCCTTATTTTGACTTCACACACCGCCAAACCGCCGGGCGCGCCGGTTGAAGTCGTCGATGGCCCGATCCATGTCAGCGGTCGAAAAGTCCGGCCACAGCACCTCAGTAAAGTAATATTCGCTGTACGCCGACTGCCATAGCAAAAAATTCGAGGTGCGAATCTCACCCGACGGGCGGATGATCAGGTCCGGATCGGGCATATGGGCGGTGTACAGATGGGCGGCGATGCTGTCCTCGGTGATGTCCTCCGGGGATACCGTACCTGCCTGCACCTCGCGGGCCAGGGCGCGCACGGCATTTTTGATCTCGTCCCGGCCGCCGTAATTGATACACAAGCTGGCCGTGGCCGCATCTGGGCCGAGCGAGTCAGCGATTTCATCGACTTCTGCAATCTGCGCGCGGATATCTGCGGGCAGTGGCGTCAGATCGCCCAGCACGCGCACCGCCACCCCGCGCTGGAACATTGTTTCCGCTGCTTCCTTCAAATATTTGCGGAACAGATCCATCAGCGCATCGACCTCTTCCTTGGGCCGCTTCCAATTTTCTGTAGAAAAAGCGTATACCGTGAAGTATTGCACGCCAATGTCCTTACAATAGGTCGCGATGGTGCGGAAAGTCTCCGCACCCACCGCGTGGCCATAGGAGCGTGGCATTCCACGTTTTTTTGCCCAGCGCCCGTTGCCATCCATGATGACCGCGATGTGCCGCGGCACCGGACGGTCTATGGCCGGCGCTTGCGGCGCCGCTTTCCCCCGAAATAGCTTCAAAATCCCCATTTTTACCTCACATATGGCGGAAGGGGCGGCTTGCCACCGCCCCCTTGCGTGTTCCGGCTTCCCTGGCGGCCCGGCGCTGCGCCTTTGGCCTTGAATGCCTTGTTTATACCTCTGCCAACTCCTTGGACTTTTTAGCGATGATGCCGTCGATCTCTTTAACGAACTTGTCGGTCAATTTTTGCATCTGATCCTCGGCGTCGTGCAGCTCGTCCTCGGTCATTTCGCTCTTTTTATGTGCAGCCTTGCACTTGTCAATCGCCTCGCGGCGGACGTTGCGCACAGCCACCTTGCTATCCTCGCCGATCTTGGACACTTGCTTGATGAGCTCCTTACGGCGCTCCTCGGTCAGCGGCGGGAAGGTCAAACGGATCACCTTGCCGTCGTTTTGCGGGTTGATGCCCAGGTCAGAGGTCTGGATGGCCTTTTCCACGGCGCGCAGGATGGACGCATCCCAAGGCTGCACAGCCAGGGTACGCGGGTCGGGCGAAGAAACAGCGGCCACCTGGTTGAGCGGGGTGGGTGTGCCGTAATATTCCACAGTGATCTTATTGAGAACGGCCGGGTTGGCGCGGCCGGCGCGGATGCCTGCCAGCTCTTTTCCAAGCACCTCAATGGTCTTGTTCATCTTGTGTTCATAGGGTTTTGTGTCTGCTTTCATCTTACTTCCTCCTCTTTGACGATCGTGCCAATGCTTTCGCCGGTTACGGCACGGTAAATATTTTCCGGATCATTCAGGGCAAATACCAAAATGGGGATATGGTTATCCATCGATAGGCTGGTTGCCGTGGTATCCATAACACCCAGGCCCTGGTTTAAGATCTCCATGTACGTCAGGGTTTCATATTTTTTCGCATTTGGATTTTTCGCCGGATCGGAATCATATACGCCGTCGATATTCTTGGCCAGCAAGATCACATCGGCGTTGACCTCGGCCGCACGCAGCACCGCGGCGGTATCGGTCGAAAAATAGGGGCATCCGGTGCCGCAGCCAAAAATGACCACACGGCCTTTTTCCAGATGGCGGGTTGCCCGCGAGCGGATGTAGGGTTCAGCGATTTTGTTCATCTCGATCGCCGTCTGCACGCGCACCGGTACATTGCGCTGTTCGAGCGCATCCTGAAGTGCTAGTGCATTGATGGTGGTAGCCAGCATACCCATATAATCCGCGCGGGTGCGCTCCATGCGGCCGCCGCCGTCTTTGACGCCGCGCCAGAAATTCCCGCCGCCGACCACAATGCCGACTTGGCAGCCGATTTCGCTGACCCGCTTGATCACATCGCAGACCGGACCAATGACGTCCTCAAAATTCAGGCCGAAATGCTTGTCACCTGCCAGCGCCTCGCCGCTGATTTTGATCAGCACACGCTTATACTTCGGAGTGTCCATCATGTATCCTCCTATTTTCACACAGTCTCCATTTATTTTATCTTATTTAGCGCCAATTTGCAAAGCCTTTCGGCCTGTTTTTTATGAACAGGTGGTAAAATTTTTCCCTTCGGCGGCGCGCTTATGCATTCCCTTGGCGCGCTCTTACAAGAATTGCAAAAAACGGCGTCTTTTTTTCATGGGTTTACACCATATCTCTGTGTATCTTTCACCGGTTTATCGAATGATTTTTCTGATTCAGGCGGCATTGCATTGTCTGAGGGGCTTGTCGCTTTTTGTGCTTTCCTTCCGGATTACACGCATCTTCGCCCCCTTTTCGTCCGTCAAAATCACCAAAAATGCGGTGATATGCAATTTTTTCGCTTACATTCCCCTGTAAAATGTGCTAAAATAAAAGAAAAAGTGTGCCGTCGCGTGTTCTATATTTTCATTTCAGGAGGGAAATCTATGTTTCAAACTGGACAACTTGTCGTCTATGGTGGAGAAGGCGTATGCCAAGTTGTAGACGTCGGCGTGCCGCACCTGTCGGGCATAGACATTGAGCGCACCTATTATACCCTTTGCCCGGTGAGCCACAAGGTCATGATCTATGTGCCGACCGACCGCGCCGAACATCTGCGCCCGATTATGACCCGGCAGCAGGCCGAATCCCTGCTTGCACACCTGACCGATATCGAGCCGCTGCCCATCCAGTCCTCTGGCCCGTTTTTGCAGCGTGAATCTTACGACGCCGCGCTGCACAGCCGAGACTGCATCGGGCTGGTGCGCATCCTAAAAACCGTCTATGCCAAACAGCACCGCAACCCCTCCGGCCGCCATACCTTGGGCCGCATCGATGAAGAATACCGAAAGCGCGCTGAAGATATTTTGTATAGCGAATTTTCTATGGCGCTCGACATCCCGCGTGAACAAATCCCGTCCTTTATCCAGCAGTCGGTCGGCCAAGCAGAAAAGGAGCCATCCTAATTTTCCAAACCTGCCCCTTGCGCACACCCCTATATGCTGTTAAAATAGAATTAAGGTATCTTGAACAATTCTCTGCCCGGCCTTTCTCCGGAGACGCCGTGTGTTGCAAGGAGGGTGAGTATGGAAAATTCCAATGTTTTGCAGCTTGCGCATCAGATGTTTTCTGATTTTTATCTGTGCTACTGTGGGTATGCATCCTGCGAGCCGCTCCAACATTTTGGCCCGGCTGTCCGTCCCAACTATTTAATCTATTTTGTCCTAGACGGCAAAGGTACGTTCCAGTCGGGTGACCGCCAGGTCTCCCTGCACGCGGGCGAGGGGTTTCTCATCCGCCCAAACCAGACAGCTTTTTTTCAGGCCGACGAAAATAACCCGTGGACCTATCTTTGGATCGGCTTTGACGGCGCGCGCTGTGCCGAATACCTCAAAGCCATCGGGTTTGACGAGGATCAGCAGACCTATCGCTCGCCAGACGGCGAAAAGCTCAAGGAGATCGTCCAGGAAATGCTGCGCTACAACACGGCAGGCGTGGAAAATGATTTCCTATTGCAAGGACTGCTGTGCCGCTTTTTTGCCTGCCTGGCCCGGTCGCTGTCGATTCCGTTGTCCGCAGTAGCCAAAAATGACCGTGAAAACTTCTATGTGCGCCGCGCGGTCGAATATGTGCACTACAACTACGCCAACCACATCACAGTTTCAGATATGGCCAAATATGTGTCGCTCAACCGCAGCTATCTGTTCACCCTGTTCCAGCGGGTGCTGCACATTTCCCCGCAGGAATTCTTAACCACCTTCCGCCTGACCCGCGCCAAAGAGCAGCTTACCTTGACCGATTCCACGGTGGCCGCCATCGCCCAGTCGGTCGGTTACCGCGACCCGCTGGTCTTTTCCAAGGCCTTCAAGCAGATGACCGGCATGACGCCGGTGCAGTACCGCAAGCAGCAACGCGGCCAACAGGATTCAACCATCCAGTGATTTTGTCCGGCATGGACGGCTTCCCGCCCAAAATGCCGGATTTTTTTGTGCACAAAAAAGACCGCAAAACAGCGCCTTGCGGTCTTTCGAAAGGAAAAAGGAATTGAAGGGGGACAAATTACAAAAGCTCCTGCTGAATGCGCGCCAGCGCCTCGGGCGCCTGCTGGTCCATCTTTTCCGGAAACCCGAAATAGGAGACACAAATGATGTTGTCACCGCCTGCCTTGGGGGCGTTTGGCTTCAACTGCTTATTTGCAAAGTCCATTTCGCGCAGGGTTTGGAAGATGCCCGGAAAATCGACGTCGCCCTCGCCCATAGCCAGATGCTGGTGGATGGTGACGTCAGCCTTGCCGCGGCTGTTGAGCCAAGGCGGATTGGCGATGTAGCGGCAATCCAGGGTCTGGTTAAAGGTATCGGCCAGCAGGACATGGGTCAGCTCATCGCCCGCATATTGCAGCATGTGGCGCACGTCGCCCTTGCCCTGGTCATAGAAGAAGCCGTGGGGTGCCGAATACACATAGCCCAGGTTCTTGGAGCGGAAGGATTTGACGATGTCGCAGGCCTCGTCGTTCAGCTCGCAAAAGTCATAGGGATGGGACTGAATTTCCACACGCAGCCCCTCGCGCTCGATGATCGGCAGCAGCTCTTCCATGGAGCGGAAGAACATCCCGTTGCAGATTTCCTGCTGGTTGGGATCACCGGAAAACTCGGTGTTGATGACCGGCACGCCCATATCCACAGCGATTTCGATCATGCGCTTCCAGTTGGCGACCGCAAACTGGCGCTGCTCTTCGGTCGGACCCGACCAGCGGTAAACCACAATAAACGACGAGATATCCACGCCAGTTTCCTTGAGCGCCTGCTTGTATTCCTGCTGGCACTCCTGAGAGAACAACGGGTGCTTGTAGAAGGGATTGATGCGCGGATGGGGCGACTGCTCGATGTATTTGTAGCCCCAATCAGCGACCTTGTGGACATAATCGCGGATGGACATCTGCTTGGCCAGGACATCTACGTCAAAGGCGATTTTCATACTTTTTTCCTCCTCAAATCATTTCAGCCGGGGGATTTGCGTTTTTGTTGCCCCTATTATACGCTGGCGCTTACAGGTTTCCAATGATAGAAACCGCCTTAGTCCTGCGAAATCCTGCTTTTTTGGTCTTGCAGCTTGGCCGCCATTCTGGTAGCATGAAGAAAAGGAGGTTTCCGCCATGCTGATCCCTGAAGCCGGCGTGCACCAGACATCCGAACGGTATTTTTTCACCCCTTCCAGCCTGGCACGTGAGCTGTTTTACTATCTAACCCGCTGTGGTCACTACTTTTGCGACCATAATTATGCGTTTAGTGACCAATCAGAAATCGCCCGCCAGGGCGACCACAACCGCAATCTCATGCTCTTCGCCGTGCAGGGCGGTAGCCTCACCTTGCAGCTTCGCGGGGAAACCATGTTGGCTGCCGCTGGACAGGTTGTTTTTTTCGACTGCCGCGAGCCCTATCGCTACGCGGCCTGCGGACCCACCGAATTTTACTGGCTACTGCTCAACGGTTCCAACGCGCGCGATTTTTACCGCCGCATCTTACAAGCGCGCGGCGGCAAGCATGTCTTTTCCCCGGCCGGATCTACCGCTCTGATCCAGCTGCTCTCGTCCCTGCTGGCCGCCTGCGCCGAGGGTGAGCCCCCCAGCGAAGCCGCCTGTTCGCAGCTGCTGCACCAGGCACTGTGCCTGCTGCTGCTCGATGAGACCGGCCCCGGCCAGCGCGATGACGACCGGATCTCACAGGCCATCCGCTTTATGCGCCAAAATTTGCAGCGCCCCTTGTCGGTGCAGGATGTCGCGCAGGCGGTCCACCTCAGCCCCTCGCACTTTTCCCGCCAGTTCAAGGCCCAGACCGGCTATTCCCCCTATGAGTACATCGTCCTGCGCCGCATCGACGCGGCCAAGCACCTGTTGACCTCCACCCGCTTAACGGTCGGCGAAATCGCCTACCAAACCGGTTATAACAGCGAAGAAAATTTCATCCACAGCTTTCAAAAGCACGTCGGTATTTCGCCTGGCCTGTTCCGGCAGTACCCCATTTGACCGGAAGGCCGCGTCCAGCTGCCCTGCTGGCAAATCACACGGGGCGGCTAGGGATGGGCGCACCAGTATTGTACTTGGTGCAGATCCGGATGTCGGTATACAGCAGCTCACGCTCAGGGCGGCGCTGGTGGATCAGGTAGTCGCTGAGCAGCAAAGGGGGCCGGTAACCTTGTTCGAAGGCGTTCTGGTCGAGCAGGAAGGTGATGTTGCCGTCGCGCAGCAGCTGATCGTTGGGCGGGGTCAGGTCAAAGGCAATGACGCGCACCCGGCCGGTGAGCCCGGCGTCGCGGATGGCCTCGCAAGCGCCGCGCTGGCCGTTGGCCGCGACATAGACGCCAGCTAGGTCGGGGTGGGATGCCAGGATGTGTTGGGTGATCTCATAGGCAAAGTCGTCACGGTCAAAGCAGGGCTGGAAGGGCAGCAAAGTCAATGGGGCATCCCCTGTTTCCATGGACAGCGTGTCGGTAAAGCCGTTGAGCCGGCTGTTGTGGGCGGTGTTGTTGAGGTGACTGGTCAGAGGAAAGACCTTGCCGCCTTTGGGCAGCAGCAGGCGCATCAGCCCGGCGGCCGTTTGCCCGGCACGGTAGTTGTCCATACCGATGAAGCACAACCGTTTGCTTCCAGGCGCATCTGAGTTGAGCGTGATGACTGGGATATTTGCCTCGTGCAGCTCGTCGATGCGCGTGCGGATTTCGGGTGCATTGTTCGGGGAAATCGCCAGCCCACGCGCACCCTCGGCGACAAACTGATCCATACATTCGAGCACCTGGGCAGCGTCCAAACGGCTAATTTCACGGATCATCAGCTCCACGCCAGTGCTTTTGAGCTCTTGCGCAGCTTGCGCCACCCCTTGGGACACAATGCGCATGGTTGGCGTTTCGATGGATTGCAGGATCACCCCTAGGCGGATCCCGTGGGAGGTCTTGACCAAGGCCCGGCCCAGCGCGTTGGGCGCGTAGCCCAGTTCCTTGGCGATTTGGCGGATGCGTTCAGCCACTTCCGGGTTGACCCGTCCGCGGTTGTGCAGCGCGCGGTCGACCGTGCCGCGGGACACGCCGGCCAGTTCTGCGATTTGCTTGGAAGTGACAGCCATACAGTTCGGCCCCTTTCACATGGAAGATGCGTTCATTATAGCACGCAACTGTACCGGTTTCAACGGGCAACATGCGGGCTGCCTGGAATCTGCTGATAAAATCCCGTGATTCTCTCAGATTTATCAGGAATTTTTTTGAATTTTCAGGCGAAATGCACGCATTGCACGCACCCTATGCGGATAAAACACCTAAAATCACTCAGCCAGATTTGTTGGATTCGCATGAAAATACGCTATGTGCTGAAAAGTTGTGAAAAATCCCTTGCAGATCAAACGAAAGCATGATAAATTAATACCACTAGCTCATGAGCGTCTGTCCCAGGCGCCTTCTTATTGCGCAAAAACCCTGCGGTTTTCGGCAAAACCTTCTCTGAATATGGTCTGAATGGACGCATCGCCGCAAAATGCGGCTTCTTTTTCAAGGAAATGCGTTCACGTGAACATTTCTGTCTTCTTCCTTCTTCACTTTCCAAGAGATCACAGAAAATGGGTTATGCGAGCATCTGTTTTGTACAGCTTGCAAGGCAGAGAAAAGGAGTGTTTTGAAAAAATGAAAGGCGGAATTGCAGAGCTGCTAAACTTTAAGCAGAAACGCAAGGACATGAACCAGTTTATCAAGGTCCCGGTCAGCGAAAAGCTTGCGTACTGCTTCGGCGACCCAGCGCTGACGCTGATGTACACCATGACATCAACGCTGCTCATCTATTTTTATACCAACGTGGTCGGCATTTCAGCCGGTGCTGTTGGCATGATTATGCTGATTTCCCGCATCTTCGACGGTTTTTCCGACGTTGCGATGGGTGCGATCATCGACCGTACCCACTCCAAATACGGCAAGGCGCGCATCTGGATCTTACGCCTGACGCTGCCGTATGCGATTGCCGCGATCTTGCTGTTCACCATGCCGCCAATGGGCGATATGGGCAAGATCGTCTACGCGTTTGTCACCTATAACATCATGAATACCGTGGTATACACGGCTATCAGCCAGCCGTTCCACGCGCTCGGTTCGCTGATGACCCGCGATCGCCGTGACCGCGACACCATCAGCAACATCCGCATGATGCTGTCCATCACTGCAAGCATGATTATCACTGCGTTCACCCTGCCGCTGATCAACTATGTGGCGTCGGTCACCGGCCAAGAGCAGCTATCCTGGATTTTGGTCACTGCTGCCTACGCGATCATCTCGGTGTTTGTCCTGCTCAACACCTACATGACCTGCACCGAGCGCGTGCAGGCCGCACCCCAGTCCAAAAAAGAGGACATCCCTTTCTGGACCTCGTTTAAGATCACCTTTACCAACCGGTATTTCCTCATCGCGCTGGGCCTGATGATCACCTATACGGCCTACCAGGTCATCATCGGCACCGACCTGACCTACTACTGCCAGTACGTCCTGGGCGACGCCAATCTGGTCATGCCGCTTTCCTCAGCGGAAAAGGTGTGCACCATCATCGGCATCGCACTCCTGCCCAAGCTGTTGCCCAAATATGGCAAGCGCAACCTAATCTGCTTTGGCTGCGCAATGGGCATTGTCGGCCAGCTGTTGTTCCTGCTCAATATCACCAGCGTGCCGCTGGGCGTTGTATCGTGCATCATCCGCGGCTTTGGGATTGCGCCGTTCTATGGTGTGCAGTACTCGCTGCCCGGCGACGCGATCGAATACGGCCACTGGAAGCACGGCGTGCGCGTTGAGGGCCTGATGTTCTCGTCGATGAGCATGGGCCAAAAGGCCGGTTCAGGATTTACCCAGGCGATCATGGGCGGGATTTTGTCCCTGGCAGCTTTCGACGGCATGAAGGCCACCGCCGCTGAGCAGACACCGCAAGCAATCGCCACCATTGAAACCTTCTACCTCTATGTTCCGATTGCGCTGTGGGCCATCATGTTCCTCATTGCAGCCTGCTACAAGCTGGATAAAACCTACGACAAAATGATGGAAGAACTCCTCGCGCGCGGCCACAAACAAGACAACTAACCATCCGCTTTTCGCTTCAAACAATCCCCAAGCGCCGGGACTGCTATGCAGGATTCCCGGCGCTTTTTTGCTATGTGCATCGGAATGCGAATGCATTCAGCGAAGTTTGGGTCGAGCCTTTTCAAAGGCACGCAGGGGTGCAGGGGGCAGCGCCCCTGCGTGCAACGGTGCGTGCAGAATGCCACATTCTTCGGGAAAAGCAATAAATCCCGGAGAAAAAGTTGGGCAATCTGCTGTATTCCAAAGAATGGCCTGCTCTTACGGAGATAAGTTCGTCGGAATGTACAGAAAACTCGTAAGATTTTTGTGCAGAACAGCGGTGAATTTGCACTTGCGTTCTCGTGAACGCGGAAGTATAATGATCTCGAAGAAGGACGAATAACAGACTGTGTTCCACTCCATATCCATTGCAAAAGAGCTATTTCAGCCCCGCAAAAGTAGAAATCAAAAACGGAGGAATTGTTTATGGAACTCAAGATTGCAGTAATCGGTTGCGGTATGATCGGCCGCGAACATATTGAACGCATCCAGAACCGGATTAAGGGTGCATCGGTTGTCGCCGTATGTGACGTTGTCGAGGCGGGTGCAAAGCGCGGCGCCGAAATTGCCGGTGAGGGCGTAAAGGTCTATACCGACTTCAACGAGGCGATCAACGATCCCGCAGTCAATGCCGTTGTTGTCACAACCCCTGGCGCCTTCCACAAGGGTCCGGTCCTGGCGGCCATCCGGGCGGGCAAGCCGGTGTTCAGCGAAAAGCCGCTGGCCAACACCGCCGCCGACTGCAAGGAAATCGTGGACGCCGAAATGGCTTCAGGCAAGCACCTGGTACAAGTTGGCTTTATGCGCCGGTACGACCGCGGCTACAAGCAGCTCAAGGCGCTGCTCGAAGAGGGCAAATTCGGCGCACCGATGGTCATCAAGTGCACCCACCGCGCCGACGGCGTTGCAGACGACTACACCACCGCCATGGCGGTCACCGACACCGCCATCCATGAAATCGACGTTCTGCCCTGGCTGGTAAATGACGAGTGGGACGAAGTGCAGTGCATCATGCCCAAGTCCTCCTCTAAGGCACATACCGGCCTCAAGGACCCCCAAATTATGATTCTGAAAACCAAGGGCGGCATTGTAACCGTGCTCGAAGTCAACGTAAACTGCGGCTTTGGTTACGACATCAACTGCGAGGTTGTCTGCGAGAACGGTGTGATGAACCTGCCCTGCCCCTCCTTCCCGACCGTGCGGTTTGACCATAATGTGTCAACCAAGATCGAAGACAACTGGATCTTGCGCTTCATCGACTCCTACGATGTAGAAATCCAGGACTGGGTCGACCACGCGCTCAAGGGTGAGACCGGCGGCTCCTCTGCGTGGGATGGCTATGTCGCATCCATTACCGCCGATGCGCTGGTAAAAGCCCAAACCTCGGGCCAGACCGAAAAGGTCGTCACCGGCGGCACCCCGGATTTTTATAAAAAGTAAACGCGTTTCGACTTCTTACAATTTATCTGCGCGCGTCCAGAGTCGAAGAAATAACCGGGACCATCGTGTTCCGGCCCGCAATATAGAAAGGAGTAACAGTATGAAAATCGGTTTTAACGAAGGCTGCAACCGCTTCTGCGAAAATCATTCGGTTCTGGAGGATCTAGAACTGTGTGAAAAATATGGCATCGACTATATCGACATCCAGTCCGAATGCCTGGACCGCGAAATCGCGGCCGGTAAGTACACCATCGACGATCTGGCGGCCTGGTTCGCCGACCCCAACCACAACCTCAAGATGCTCTCCTATAATGCTCTGGTGTTCTTCAATATGAAGCAGACCCAGGCCGAAAAGGACGCCGTTATGGCCAAGCTCGACCGAATCATTGCCGACTGCCTCAAGCTGCAATGCAAGATGATCGTCGTCGTGCCGTCCATGGATCTGCCGGTCCACGCCACCATCGACGAGATCAAGGCCGATGCAGTCGCCGTGCTCCAGGAGATGGTCAAGAAGGTCGAGCCGCACGGCATCAAGCTCAGCTTGGAATTTTGCGGCGCGCCCGGCATGTCCATCAACCGGTTTGAGGACGCATATGCCATTGTAGAGGCGGTTGATTCCCCGCTGGTTGGTATCACCCTGGACCAATACCACTTCCACGCGATGGCTTCCTCCTGGGATACATTGGAAAAGGCCGACGGCAAGAAGATCTTCGTCTGGCACCTCAACGGCTCGGAAAATATGCCCTGCGGCGCTGCCTACAACACCGACGAAGTCCGTCTATGGCCGGGCGAGCCGGGCGATTGCCTGGAGCACAAGCGCTATGCCGACACCCTCAAGAAGATCGGCTTTGAAGGTGACGTTTGCACCATGGAGGTCTTCCGCCCCGATTACTACAAGCTGACCAACGAGGAGAACATCAAAAAGGCCGCCGAAGTGACCAAGGCCCATGTTGCAACGTACTGGTAAGCGTTTTTTTCCACACAATCCCCGCCAAACCAGTCGAAAATTGCATAAATTTGCCGCCCCACAAACTATGGGGCGGCTATTTTACTACCTAGAACAATAATAGGACGGCCGTACCAAACGGCCGTCCTATTATTTCAGTTTCGCTTATTCTCCGCTTACTTAAAACAGCCCGGTAATTTTCCCATCTGCGTCCACGTCGATTTTCTCGGCTGCCGGGACCTTGGGCAGGCCGGGCATGGTCATAATCGCGCCGGTTTCGCACACGACAAACCCCGCCCCTGCGGCCAGGCGTGCCGAACGCACGGTGATGGCGAAGCCCTGCGGGCGGCCCAATTTGGACGCATCATCGGAGAGCGAATATTGGGTTTTGGCCATGCACACGGGCAGATGGCCGTAGCCCATGCCGGTGATGTTTTCCAGCTCCTTGGCGGCAGCGGGCAGAATGTTGACCTCGGCTGCGCCGTATATTTCCTTGGCAATGGTCTGGATTTTCTGGGTGAGCGGCATTTCATCCGGATAGAGGGTGTGGAAATCGGCCTTGCCCTCGTCGAGCACGGCCAGCACCTCGTTTGCCAGGGCCTTGCCGCCCTCGCCGCCCTTGGCGAACACCTCGCTCAGCGCCACGCGCACCCCGCGGGCCGCACAGTGCGACCGGATCAGCGCGACTTCCTCGTCGGTGTCGCTCGGGAATGCGTTGACCGCCACCACGCACGGCACACCGAATTTGGCGATGTTGTCCAGGTGGGCGTCCAGGTTGCAGATGCCCTGGCGTAGGGCATCCAGATTGGGCGTGTTCAGGTCGGCCTTGGGCACGCCGCCGTTGTATTTGAGGGCGCGCACGGTGGCCACCAGCACCACGCAGTCGGGCGCCATGCCGGCCTTGCGGCACTTGATGTCCATGAATTTTTCCGCGCCCAGGTCGGCGCCGAAACCGGCCTCGGTGATGGCAATGTCGGCCAGTTTGCGGGCCAGCTTGGTGGCCTGCACGCTGTTGCAGCCGTGGGCGATGTTGGCAAAGGGGCCGCCGTGCATCAGGCAGGGGGTGCCCTCCAGGGTCTGCACAAGGTTGGGCTTGATGGCGTCCTTCATCAGCACGGCCATGGCGCCTTCGGCCTTGAGGTCGCGGGCATAGACCGGCTGGCCGGCGTAGGTATAAGCGACCAGGATATCGCCAAACCGCTTTTTCAGGTCCATCAGGTCGCTGGCCAGGCACAAAATGGCCATGATCTCGCTGGCAACCGTGATCATGAAGTGGTCCTCGCGGGGCACGCCGTTGGCCTTGCCGCCCAGGCCGATGGTGATATTGCGCAGCGCGCGGTCGTTCATGTCCATCACGCGGGGGAAGAGGATGCGGCGCGGGTCGATGCCCAGGGCGTTGCCCTGCTGCATGTGGTTATCCAGCATGGCGCAGAGCAGGTTGTTGGCTGCAGTGATGGCGTGCATATCGCCGGTAAAATGCAGGTTGATGTCCTCCATAGGGACGACCTGCGCATAGCCGCCGCCGGCTGCGCCGCCCTTGATGCCGAACACCGGCCCGAGGGAGGGCTCGCGCAAGGCGATCACCGCGTTTTTGCCCAGCTTGGCCATGGCTTGGCCCAGGCCGACGGTTGTCGTGGTCTTGCCCTCGCCCGCCGGCGTCGGGTTGATTGCCGTCACCAATACCAATTTGCCGTTGGGTTGATCCCGCAGCTTGTCCCACACGCTGGCGGACAGCTTGGCTTTGTATTGTCCATATAGCTCCAAATCGCCGGCATCCAGCCCAGCCGCCGCAGCCACCTCGGCAATGGGCTTCATTTGGCAGCTTTGCGCAATTTCAATATCCGTCAACATACAATAACCGTCCTTCCTGATTGAGCTCCCGCACAGTTCTGCGGGGATTCCTTGTGTCGTGGATTATAGTATACCATATTTTTCGCTATTTTTTAAGCGGCAATCGGTTTTTTGCAAAATAAAAGCTGCCGAAGCAGCTTTTAGCGTGTTATTTTACAATACTGACGCGCTGGTCTGTGGGGCTCCAACCGACCTTGCCGTCAAAGTATTCGACGATAAAGCGGATGGGCAACATGGTGCGCTCGTTGATGATGAGTGGTGCAGAATCCAGGGTATAATATTCTCCCTCATGGTCCCAGGCAGTTAGATTGCCGATTTGCAGATAGAGCGTTTTGCCGTCCATTTGAATGGGTACGACCCTAGAAGATGCATCCCAGCCGACTGTACCGCCTAGCCCCTCCACAACGGCCCGTACAGGCAGCAAGGTACGTTCCCTACGGATGACCGGCGTTGTACCCTGCGCATCAATTTTCTGTGTTTCGCCGTTGATGACCATGTATGGGCTGCCGATTTGCAGGCTGATAACCGTGGTCTGTGGGGTTTCGTCCTTTGTCCAATGCGGATACAGATTCTGGTCGCCATTTAGGTGAACCGTTGTCGAAGAGGTCACCCGCGTGCCGCCGGTGGACGAGGTATACCAACCGTCAAACGTATAACCTTCACGGGTGGGTGTCCGGGACGGGATGGGATACCGATCGCCATTCTGCACCGTATAGGTCCCATAAGACTCCATTGTGCGCGGGTCCGTAAAGACGATTGTAAATTCCTCCGGCTCCTCTTCGATCGGTTCTTCGGGCTCGGGTTCCGGTTCAGGCTCTGGTTCTGGCTCCGGTTCTGGCTCCGGTTCGGGTTCGGGTTCGGGCTCCTCTACCACAGGAATGGGCGTATAGTGGGGATACAGTGTCACATCTGCGTTGAAAACCATGGTGGAGGTCAACTTCGTGCCGCCGGTGGACGCGGTATACCAGCCGTCAAAGGTATAACCTTCGCGTTCCAGCGCAGGCGGCACGACCTGGATGGGCGTGCCCTGCTTGTTCTGCCAGGACGAGACAGACCCATCATACTGCACAAAATGTGCCACGTAATAGGCCAGTGGCGCTGCACCGGTCGTTTTGAAACTATACTTAGGGCCCTTAACTTCCTGGCCATTAAATATACCGTAGAACTGATACTGATAGGTCGTGCCTGGTGTCAACGTGATGCCCACTTCATCGTTGACATCGTACCACGAATGGTAGGTAGTCTGAGACGCGCTGACATTGCTCACCTTCTCCGAATGTTTCTTGAGCAGCTTATCCGATGCGTCGTAGAGATATACCCCCATTTGGGTGACCGAAGTGCCAGCGGGCTTGGTAATTTGCGCAACCAGCACTGCATTGGTGTTCGTAACCTTTTCTTTGCTGGTATAATTGGGGTCGGTTGCCTTGGCGAACTTCACATTGGGCGTAGGGTCGGAAACGCTGTCTCCCGATGCAAGATAGATGTAAGAAGCAGAACTGGTGTTAATCGGGTTGGAAGGCTTGCAATAGGTGCCGCTCATTGTCATGTTTTTGGCCATTTCAAAATGCAAATGGGTTCCGGTTGAGTTGCCTGTGCTGCCCATGGTACCGATTTTCTGGCCTTGGCTGACCGACGCACCCTTGGTCACATTCACCGTGTTCAAGTGTGCATACATGGAGTAGCCGCTGCCATCGGCGTGCTTGAGTACTACGCCATTGCCATACCCCCAGTTACAAGTTCTAATCCCACTTGAATTGACATAGGTTCCGCAATTCGGGCTGCATCCTGCCGCGGTACATGATTTTCCGCTGGATAAAGAATTGTTGTTAACGCAGCCGGTGTACACATAGTACACGGTTCCAGCCTTGGCGGCTACCACTTCTGTCCCCTTTGAGCCGCCAATATCGATCGCGGTATGGCCCGAGCTATAGGCCTGCGTGACCTTTGTACTGGCCGGCACCGGCCAACGGTAGGCGCTTTCCGCCTTCGCATTTGGCAGGCAAACGGTCAGCACCACTGCCGCCGCCAGCAATGTAAGCCCTCTCTTCTTCATTTTCATCTGATTCAAGACTCCTTTCATGGATGCTTCCCCGCGCATCGCCCTATTCTTTGTTTGTATTATACCACTATCTCCATGCGTTCGCACGAATTTTCTGTTCTTTTGACTAAAAATCGATTCCTTCGTCCGCAAGACGCAAAAATTTTTACAAAATCCCAGTCGCATCCGGCAATATTTTATGGTATGATAAGGGGCGTAACATGATGGAGGTGTCGCTGTGCGCGTTTTTCGTTCGATCGGACATTATCTTCGCCATACCGATCTGTATTTATTGTTCATAGCCCTATGCTGTTCGGCATTTGGCGCGGTTCTGATCTACTCTGCGACCCGGACAATGGAGGACCCCAACCGATATATCATCATCCAGCTGGTCTCGGTGGCCATCGGCATCGGGGTGTTCATCTTAATGAGCCTGTTCGATCTAGAGGAGATGTCGCGGTATTGGAAATGGTTTATTTTGGCCAATATCGTGCTGCAAGCCCTGCTCTATACCCCCTTTGGCGCGAGCGAGGGCGGCAACCACAGCTGGCTGCGTTTCGGCCCCATCGGCATCCAGCCTGGCGAAATCGGTAAGGTTTTCTTCATTTTCACCTTCGCCGCACACATCGCCCAGGAATATGACCGGCTCAACCACTGGCGCACCTTGCTGATGCTTGGCATTCATCTGGGAATTGTGGCGGCTGCTGTATTTATTCCTTCGTCGGATGCGGGTGTCACACTAACCTATCTGTTTATCTTCATCATCATGTTGTTCGGCGCCGGGCTGAGCCTGAAATGGTTTGCAGGCGGGGCGGTCGTTCTGCTGGCATCGGTGCCGTTCGTCTGGCATATCGTATCCGGCTTCCGTCTGGACCGTATTCTCGTCTTGTTCGATCCATCTATCAACGATGATGTTGCCTGGCAAACCCTGAAAAGCAAGATGACCATCGGGGCCGGGCAAATCTTTGGCGAGGGTTTTTTACAGGGCAACCAAATCCAGCATTCCAATTTCCCTGGCAAGCACACTGACTTCATCTTTTCGGTGGCTGGGGAAGAATTCGGTTTTATCGGTTGTCTTGTCATTATGATCCTGCTATGCCTGCTCATCCTTCGTCTGTTCTATGTCAGCCTTACCGCAAATAGCACCTTTTCAGCCACGCTGACCATCGGTATTGCGGGGATGTTCCTCAGCCAGACCTTCGAAAATATTCTCATGTGCGTGGGCTTATTCCCCGTTGTTGGCATTACCCTTCCTCTTTTCTCCTATGGCGGCTCTTCGGTGATCACGATGTATGCAGCCTTGGGCATTGCAGCAGGTGTGCGGATGCGGCAAAAACCGAGTTGGCTCAAGCGATAAATGTAAAGGCTTTATGTAAAATACTTTGTCAAAAGTTGCAGTGAACCGTCCTTTTACCGGCCGGTTCGCTGTTTTTTTGCAGATTCTATCCATCTATTCTTGATTTTTTACCTGATTCCTGCTAGCCAAGTATGGAAAAACATGCTATACTACAATATATAGCGCCATTCTTGATCCTCTATCATGGTGTTATGAAAGATCATACTTTATGAAAGCGCTTTCGACGGCTGTACGGACGGAAAGCGCCCCAGGACAAAACCGTCTAGACAGGAGAAAAACATATGAAAGGTATTATTCTCGCCGCTGGAAAAGGTTCCCGCCTATACCCGATGACCCGCCCGGTTTGTAAGCCGCTGCTTCCGGTATACGACAAACCGATGATTTATTATCCTCTGGCTGTGCTGATGGAGGCTAGTATCCGCGAGATCCTTATCATCATCCCACCTGGAGAAGAAGGCCCGTTTTACCGTCTGCTCGGCAATGGGGCACAATGGGGCGTCAATATCTCCTATGAAGTACAGGAGGAGCCCCGCGGCATCGCAGACGCCTTTCTGGTGGGTGAGCATTTTATTGGCAGTGACACGGTCTGCCTGGTGCTGGGGGATAATATTTTCCACAGCTTGGATATGGACCGGATTATGGCGCGCACTGCGCGTGAATTCCAAGTGGGCGCAACCGTGTTTGGCTACTACGTCGAGGACCCGCGCGCGTTTGGCGTGATCGAATTTGATGAGGCAGGCAACGCGTTGTCCATCGAGGAAAAGCCTCGTTTCCCCAAATCCCACTATATTGTGCCGGGCATGTACTTTTATGACAATCAGGTGATTGATATTGTCCGCGGGCTGCGTCCTTCGGCGCGCGGCGAATTGGAAATCACAGACGTAAACCTGGAATACCTGCGGCGTGACCAGCTGCACGTCATCCAGCTTGACCGGGACTTCACTTGGCTGGACGCAGGCACGGCCGACAACCTGCTCAGCGCCGCCCAGGCGGTCAAGCAGGTGCAGGACCACACCGGACGCTACATCGCTTGCCTGGAGGAAATCGCCTTTTTGCGCGGTTACATCGACCTGGACGACCTGCACCGGTTGGCTGGAAAACTAGGCCAAACCTTATATGGGCAATATCTGATGTGTTTGTGAGAAAGTCTGTTTGATTTGTGATGATGAAATGGGCGTAAAGAATTTGTAAATTCGTGAAGATGCACAAAGATTGTGACAGAATGATGAAAGCGGCGGGAAATGTGTTGAGTTTCCCCCGCTTTTGTGGTATAACCAGATACGAAAAATCTTTTTATGTGAAGGGATTCAGGAAATGGAAAAGAGCTTTTGGAAAAAATATGGGATGCTTTTTATATCCCTTCTTTACACAGCGGTTCTGCTCAATTACCTGTCTGTCGAACGCATTATCAACACGCAGACTTTTAGCCCGTTTGTGTTCTTCTGTGCGGTGCTGGTTGTCAGCCGCCTCATCCCCTCAACCGGTCTGATGGGCTTGCGGCACATCCGCTGGGTCACTGCGCTGTTCTTCTGTGGCTTTCTGACCCATTTTTATCTCAGTCTGATGTCGTCAGGCGCCTATTACGAGCGGATGACTATGCTGGGCCTGCTCGATGTGTTGTTCCATACAGCCATCTACATGTTGTTGTACCTGGGCACTGACTCCTTACGTAAGACCATTGCCATTGGCGGCGGCATCTTTGGTGTGCTGGGTATTATCAACCACTATGTGTGGCTATTCCGCGGCACCCCGGTCACAGTCGAGGATCTGTCCTCTATTCAGACTGCTATTGGTGTTGCCAACAACTATGACTACACGCCCGACCAATATATCATCTTGTTGGGCCTGTTGCTTTTGCTGTGGACGATTACCCTCTACCGCTTGGGCGGCGATGAATACGCCCGTGGCCGGCGTATCAAATTTAAGCAAGGCGCGGCATTGGCCTGTGTGCTGATGTTCGGCAGCCTGCCCTTTGTCGGTTACGGCGAATACTACCAGCAGAATTCCAACGCTTTTAACTACGACCTGTATTTGGCCAGCAACATCGCGACGTTGTGCCAGCAAAGCGGCCCGCAAATCCCGGACAATTACTCGGCCAAGGCGGTCGAGGTCATTGCCGGCCAATCGGCTGCCGCCCGCGCCGAGCAGGCCGAGCAGACCGAAACCGGCGTGCAACCCAACATCATCGCGATTATGAGCGAATCATACGGCGATCTGCGGGTGCTCGGGGATTTTGAAACCAACATCCCAGTTACACCTTTCATTGACTCGCTCGCGCAGGACGAGAACGCCATCACCGGCTATGCCTATGCCTCCATTTTCGGCTCCAAAACAGCCAACTCGGAGTTTGAATTCTTGTCCAGCGACTCGGTGTTGTTCATCCCGAACACGATGGTGTACTTGCACTACTTTGACGAGATCACAAACTATGACTCTATGGTGTCGGTGCTCAAGGAGCAGGGCTACACCACTGCTGCCATCCATCCCTGGCTGCGCGCAGGCTGGAACCGCCCAGCCGTGTACAGCAAGATGGGCTTTGACGAAACCACCTTCTTAGAGGATCTCCAAAACCCGGAATATTACCGGCTCTATCCCTCGGACGCGTATTCTTTCAGCCTGATCCGCGAACGGTTCGAAAATAAGGACCCGGATGAAAAACTGTTCGTTATGAACATCACCATGCAAAACCACAGCGGCTACGAAGGTGGCGGCAACGGCTATGAGCAGACGGTTTCGATCACCGGGCATGAGGGTGAATTCCCCAAAACCGAGTTGTATCTGTCCGAGCTGCACGAAAGCGACCAAGCGCTGGAAGAGCTCGTTACATACTTCGCCAATTACGACGAGCCGACCATCATTGTCTTTTTTGGCGACCACCAGCCCAACCTGGACGAGGCTTTTTATGAATGGGTCAATCCAGAGCTGTCCACCAACGCCTATGAGCGCATGAAGAAATACATGGTCCCCTTCTTCATCTGGGCCAACTATGACATCGAGCAACAGACCGATGTGCGCACCAGCATCAACTACCTGGCGCCCATGACCCTAAAGACCGCCGGGCTGCAAATGAGTGATTACCAAAGCTACCTGCTTGAGCAGCAAAAGACCTGGCCGGTCGTCTGCGCACAGGGCGTCTACGACTATAATGGCCAGTACCACACAACTGTGTCGGCACTGGAAAACTCCGGGATGCTGCGCGATTATCAGGACTTGACAATCAACCATACGGTGGATTGGGAAAACACCCTGCACTCCTTCTTCACCCTGGGTAGTGCGCAGTCTGGGTCTGGCCAGACCATCCAACCTGCAACGGAGGAATGACATGGCTGTTTATACCGAAACCAAAACCTATCATACTAAGGCGCATATGGGTATGATTGACGTCACCGGCGATTTTCAGTCGGCCGTCAGCGCCGCCTGCGCCAAACACGGCATTTCGTCCGGTATCATCACCGGCTTTACGACCGGCGGCGTGGCCGGCCTTACCACCCTGGAATTTGAGCCGGGCATCGTCCAGCACGACCTCAAGGCGGCGATGGACATCTTTTCCCCCTACACCGACGAGACCGGCAAGGTGATCCACTACCGGCACCACGAAACCTGGCACGATGACAACGGCTCTTCCCACATTAAGGCCGCCCTGCTCTCGCCGTTTATCACCATCCCCTTTGTGGATGGGAAGCTCACCATCGGCCCTTGGCAAAACCTGACGCTCATTGAATGTGATACCCGCAATCGGGTGCGCGACGTTGTCTTTCAGGTCATGGGCGAATAAATGCGATTTCTCCAAAGCGGCGGAGAATCCCTTCGGTTCTCTGCCGCTTTTTTGTATCCGTATGTACTGCGAGGGCGACCCCTTGGAGATTTACACCGACCGCGACGGCGAGGTAATCTTCAAGAAGTACTCCCCCATGGGCGAGCTGGGGACCTTTGTGGGTGAGTTGGCCGAAGCGTTGAGCCGGACCGCCGGATTGTCCTGCGCGATTTGCGACCGCGACGCCGTGATTGCAGTGGCCGGTGGCGCCAAGAAGGATATTGCAGAAAAGGCCATTTCATCGGATTTGGAAATGCTCATGGAGCAGCGCCACATTTATGAACACGACGGTTCCGATCAGGCCATCCATGTGTCGGCAAATGACCCATATGCGGTTGTCGTGGCCGCACCGATCATTTCTGAGGGCGATGTGACCGGCTGTGTGGCTTTTCTCTCGGAAAACGGACAAGACCAAGCCACCGAAGTAGAGGCTAAGCTGAGCCAGACAGCAGCCAGCTTCCTCTCCAAGCATGTCACGATGTAAACAAAAGGATTCTTCGTGCAACGTAAATTCCCCGCTTTCGGGCGGGGAAAATTTTTTATTTTACTTGACTTTTACAAAAATCGCTATCTTGCTGCAATTTCTCCGCCAAACTTTACGCATATTTTACGTTTTTTCCGTCTTTCACGAAATGTGTCCTGTGCTATAATTAGATTGTAAGATTTCCGTAAAAATAATGTAAAGTAAAGAGTGAAGGAAAAAGGTATGGATATTTTTGACGTGCTTACACTGTTCGGCGGTCTTGCGCTTTTCCTCTTCGGCATGGGCATCATGGGCGATGGCCTGGAGAAGAGCGCAGGCAACAAGCTGAAAACCATTTTGGAGCGCCTGACCTCCAGCCCACTTAAGGGGTTTGTGCTGGGTCTGGCGGTCACCTCGGTCATCCAGTCCTCGTCGGCCACCACGGTCATGGTTGTCGGCTTTGTCAACTCGGGCGTGATGAGCCTGCGGCAGGCCATCGGCATCATCATGGGCGCCAACGTGGGCACCACGGTCACGGCCTGGATTTTAAGTCTGTCCGGCATCCAGGGGGACAGCTTTGTCATGCAAATGCTCAAGCCATCGTCGTTCTCGCCCATCCTGGCGGTGATCGGCGTGATCCTGTATATGTTCGTCAAGAGCAGCAAAAAAAAGGATATCGGCGCCATTTTGCTCGGCTTTGCTGTGCTGATGTTCGGCATGGAAACCATGAGTTCGGCAGTTGAGCCGCTCAAGGACGTACCGGAGTTTACCAACATCATCCTGATGTTCTCCAACCCGATCTTGGGTGTACTGGCTGGCGCAGTATTAACCGCAATTATTCAGTCTTCTTCGGCTTCGGTCGGTATTTTGCAGGCGCTTTCGGCTACCGGCAGCATCACCTTTGGCAGCGCCATTCCCATCATCATGGGTCAGAATATCGGTACCTGTGCGACCGCATTACTCTCATCCATCGGCACCAACAAAAACGCACGCCGCACGGCCATTGTGCACCTGTATTTTAACATCATTGGTACGGTCGTATTTCTTGCACTGTTTTATGCGCTCAATTCCATCCTGCATTTTCAATTCCTGGATCAGGCGGTCAATCAGTTCAACATCGCGGTTGTGCACACCTGCTTTAACCTGCTCACCACCGCGCTGCTGCTGCCGTTTGCCGGCGTACTCGAGCGGCTGGCCTGCGCCACCATCAAGGACGACCCGGCAACCGAGGACGAGTTTTCCCTGCTCGACGAGCGCTTGATGGTCACCCCGCCGGTGGCAATTGAGCAGTGCCGCAAGCTGGCAGTCAAGATGGCCGAAAAATCCGAGTCTGCCATCAGCCAGGCCCTGTCGCTCATCGACCGCTTTGACCCGGAAACCTATGCGGCCGTCTGCGAGGCCGAGTCACAAATCGACGTCTACGAGGACCGCATCGGCACCTACCTGGTCAGCCTGTCCTCGCGCAGCCTGTCCCAGGCGGACAGCCGTGAGGTTTCCCGCCTGCTGCATTCCATCGGTGACTTTGAGCGCATCAGCGACCATGCGGTGGATGTGGCCAATTCGGCCCAGGAGATGCACGACAAGCAGATCCATTTTTCCGACGACGCCACTGCCGAGGTCAAGGTTATCTCATCAGCCGTGCGTCAGGTCATGCACCTTTCGGTACAGAGCTTCAAGACCGGTGACACTTCGATCGCCGAACAGGTCGAACCGCTTGAGCAAGTGGTTGACCATTTGCGCAGCACGCTCAAAAACCGCCACATCGCCCGCCTGCAAAATGGCGAATGTACCATTGAGCTGGGCTTCATCTTCACCGACCTGCTCACCGGGTTTGAGCGGGTGTCCGACCACTGTTCCAACATCGCTGCCTGCATCATCGAACTCAAGCACGGCAGTTATGACACCCACGAGTACCTCAGCCGGCTTAAGAGCGGCCAGGATACCGCCTTTGTCGAGCAGTATAACGCTTATCTAAAAGAATATGTCCTGCCCTAAGGGTAGGCTCCCGCTCCGGCGCTATCAAAATGCGCCGGGGCTTTTTTCGTATAAGTACCTTCTGGCTGTGCATATTAAGCATAGAAAGGAGGGCTTTTATGACCATCAAAACCGATCCGGCGGCCCGCCGGTGCAACATCTGGGTCAGCTATGGTGAGCAGGCCGGTTACACACAGTCCCCCGCCTATCGCCAGGCGGTCCGGCAGGCGCACGCCAAGGGGTACCGGGTGTGTGTGTTTGTCGGAGGAGAAGCGCCGCTGCTGCCCGGCGTAGCCGCCCTGCTCGACCATCAGGGGCTGGGATAAATGCCACTGTCCATTGCCGGTTACGCGCGCATCTCGGTCGATGAGGAACTCGGCCAGGATAATACCTCCATCGAAAACCAAAAGGCGATCATCACCGAATTTGTCTCACAGCAATTCCCGGATGCCACACTCACCTTTTTTGAGGATCGCGACCGCTCGGGCTATACATTTGCACAGCGCGAGGGCTATCAGGCTTTGCGGGCCGCACTGCGCGCTGGACGGTTTTCGGTGCTCGTGGTCAAGGATTTTTCACGGTTTTCGCGCCGCAACTCCCTCGGGCTCTATGAGCTGGAAACCCTGCGGGACGAGGGAATCCGCATCATCTCCATCGGCGACCACGTCGATTACCCCACCCGGGACGACTGGCTAAACATCCAGTTCCGGTTCCTGATGAACGAAATGCCGGTCACCGACACCTCCAAAAAGGTGCGGGCCGTGGTCAAGAACCGCCAGCAAAAGGGCGAGTGGATCTGCGCGGCGCCCTATGGGTACTATCTGGACCCGCTGCGCAAAAACACCGTATGCATCGATGAGGAGGGTGCGCGCGTTGTGCGGCTGATCTACCAGCTGTACAACGAAGGCTGGGGCTACCGCCGCATTGCCGCCTATCTGACCGAAAAGGGATACCCGACCGGCTTGCAGCTGGCCGCCAAGCAACTGCGTGCCCGCGGTGCGGATGCCTCCAAGGTCGAACGCCGCGCCAGCCCGGTCTGGAACGCGGGCTCAGTGGCCAAAATTATCGGCAATGACTTTTACACCGGTACGCTGCGGCAAGGCGTCTGGCAGCGGCCGGGCATCAACAAGACCGACCGGCGCACCGATCCAGCCTCCCACCACGTCTTTCCCGGCCACCATGAAGCCATCCTGGACGAGCAGACCTTCCGCACCGCCTGCGAACAGATGCGCCAACGCGCGCGCGTCCCCTACCGCGGCGAGCGCAAATATCCCCATCCCTATTCAGGGCTGCTGTTCTGCGCCGATTGCGGCAGCCCGATGTTCGGCATCTCCTACGCCCACCGGCCGCCCGCCTATCTGTGCGGGGCTTACCACCGCCGGGGCCTGAAGGCGTGTACCTCGCACCACATCCGCGAGCGCACCCTGGACGAGAGCATCCGCACCTATATCACTGCAGTGCGCGACAGCATGGCGGACGCCTTGGGCCGCTTGGACGCCGAACGCGCCCAGGCCCGCGCCGGGACGCTGTCCGGCCGGCTGCGCAAGCTCGCCTCCGAAGAGGAACAGCTGCACCGCGCGCTGGAAGCCTCCACCCGCGAACGCATCCGCCAGTTGCTCGCCCATCCCGAACAGGAGGCCACCATCCAGCAGACCTTTGACCGCTTGGAGCGGCAATACCACACCGAGCTGGCTGGACTAGCCCAGCAAAAAGCCCTGCTCGAGGGCCAGGCCAAGCAGCAGGCCAGCTTGACACACAATTTGCAGGGCGTGCTGCGCACCTTTGCCCATCTGCTGCAAAAGGAGCGGTTCGACCGGCAGGACCTGCGGCTGATGGTCGAGCGCATCGAGGTTGCAGCCGACGGCGCGCTGGTCATCCACCTCAAAAGCGACATCACCGGCTTGCTGTCCCTGCTGGAGCAAGCGGCCGGTTCTAATCCCCCTTCCCCCGGCATATCGTAAAACAAAACGCTGGAAGGGGCGGGTATATGAAAAAGACCCTATTGCAAATGGTGCTCACCTGCTTGACGCTGGGCTGCATCTTTACGGCCAACCAAGCGGTGTTGGAGCACGGCCTGGAAGCCGCCGAACCGGTCTCTGCCCAAACGTCGGTGACGCTGCCGGTGATTATGTACCACAGCATCCTCAAGGACACCGCGCAGGCGGGCGACTATACCCTCTCCCCCGACGACCTAGCTGCTGACCTGGATTATTTGCAGGCCCACGGCTATCAGACGGTCACCATCGCCGATCTGGTCCAATACACCGACGGCCTTGCCGACCTGCCTGAAAAGCCGGTGCTGCTCACCTTTGACGACGGCCATTACAATAACTACCTCTACGCCTACCCGCTGTTACAGGCGCGCGGGATGCAGGCTGTGCTGTCGGTCATCGGTGAGCAGACCGCCCGCTTCACCGAAAACGGGCAGGAAAACCCCTATTGGTCCTATCTCTCGCTGGAGCGGTTGGGCCAAATGCAGGATGTCTTTACGCTGCAGAACCATTCCTTTGCGCTGCACACAACCGAACCCCGGCGGGGCTGCGTGCGCATGCGCGGCGAAAGCCTGGAGGATTACCGCACCCTGCTCACCCAGGATACCGAACAAACCCAGCGCCTGCTCACCGACGCCGGTCTGCCTGCACCGGTCTGTTATACGTATCCGTTTGGGTTTTACAGCAGCGAGTCCGAGGAGTTGCTGCGCTCACTGGGCTTTGTCTGCACCATGACCTGTGAGGAACGGCTCAATACCCTGACGCGTGACCCCGATTGTCTGTACCGGCTGGGACGGTTCAACCGGCCGTCCGGCGTTTCGACCGACGAATTCTTTGCCCGTGTGCTGCCGGGCGCAGCCTGAAACGGAGGTGAGAGGATGTCGCAAACCTGCCGCCTGACCGATTTGCGGTGCAAGGAGGTCATCAACCTGTGCGACGGCGCGCGGTTGGGCTATGTGGTTGACGTGGAAATCGATCCGGTCTGCGGCCGCATCGTCGCCCTGGTCATACCAGGACGGCGGCGCTTTTTCGGCCTGCTGGGCCGTGGCGAGGATATCATCATCCCCTGGGAGCAGATCGAGAAGCTGGGGGATGATATCATCCTTGTGCGGTATGACCGTCCGCTGCCCGGGGTACCTCACCACACCTGGCGGTTTTTTGACCGCTAGGCCGGCTCTCTGCTCCGCATTTGCAAAAAATTCGCGCAAATTTTGCTTGAAATACGAAAAAATCCTTTGACAAGCACCCTCCCACGTGATAAAATATCAGAGCATGAATATTCCACACATCCCGTGATGCAAGCGGCGGGTGGCGCACCATGCGCTGCCGCTGGCCAGATGACCCGGGATGGAGGTAAAACCAAGGAGGAAACTAATATGGCAGTAATTTCTATGAAGCAACTGCTGGAGGCCGGCGTACACTTCGGCCACCAGACCCGTCGTTGGAACCCCAAAATGGCGCCGTATATCTTCACCGAGCGCAACGGCATCTATATCATCGACCTGCAAAAGACGGTCAAGAAGCTCGAGGAAGCTTACTTCTTCGTGCGCGACACCGCAGCAGCCGGTGAGTCCATCCTGTTCGTCGGCACCAAGAAGCAGGCTCAGGATGCCATCAAGGAAGAAGCTGAGCGCGCCGGTCAGTTCTATGTCAACGCGCGTTGGCTGGGCGGCATGTTGACCAACTTCAAGACCATGCGCACCCGTATCACCCGTCTCAACCAGCTCAAGAAGATGCAGGAGGACGGCACCTTTGACCTGCTGCCCAAAAAAGAGGTCATCAAGCTCCAGCTGGAAATCGCTAAGCTGGAAAAATACCTGGGCGGCGTTAAGGAAATGAAGAAGCTGCCGGGTGCGATGTTCGTGGTAGACCCGCGCAAGGAAAAGAACGCGATCGCTGAGGCCAAGAAGCTGGGCATCCCGGTTGTCGCCATTGTCGATACCAACTGCGACCCGGACGAGATCGATTACGTCATCCCGGGCAACGACGACGCCATCCGTGCGATCAAGCTGATCTCCCAGACCATGGCCAACGCCGTGATCGAAGGCAAGCAGGGTGAGCAGCTCGAGGTTGAAGCCAAGGAAGAGCAGGCCGAACCGGCCGAGGAAACCGAAGCGGCTGAAGCTTAATCTGGTTTTATTTATATTATACTGGAGTGAAGGGTTGAGAGTACGCCGTGCGGATACCAGTGCGCACGCTCCACTCTTCACTCTCCACTCTTTTAAATTGTTTGGAGGAATATCAAAATGGCTTTTACTGCTGCTGACG
The DNA here is from genome assembly GCA_904420185.1 of uncultured Butyricicoccus sp. Taxonomy (GTDB): domain Bacteria; phylum Bacillota; class Clostridia; order Oscillospirales; family Butyricicoccaceae; genus Butyricicoccus_B. Next base: position 69,185 of record CAJFUJ010000005.1, read on the forward strand.
TAAAAAAGCTGCGCGAAATGACCAGCGTAGGCATGATGGACTGCAAAAAGGCGCTGACCGAGGCCGACGGCGACTTTGACAAGGCAATCGAGCTGTTGCGCGAAAAGGGCCTGGCCAAGGCTGCGAAAAAGGCTGGCCGTATCGCCGCCGAGGGCATGGTTTGCGCCAAGGTCTGCGCGGACTGCGGCGTTGCCAGCATCATCGAGGTCAACTCGGAGACCGACTTTGTCGCCAAGAATGCCGACTTCCAGAAGTTCGTTTCCGATCTGGCTGACGTGGTTATCAAGGACAACCCGGCCGACGTTGAAGCGCTCAAGACCTGCCAGATGGACGGCATGACCGTCGAAGCTGCGCTGCAGGAGAAGGTGCTGACCATCGGTGAAAACATCCAGATCCGCCGCTTTGAACGCTATGACGACAGCACGGTCAACGTATCCTACACCCACATGGGCGGCGTGATCGGCGTGCTGGTCGGCCTGGCGGTTTCGGACAACCTCAAGGGCAACGCGACCGTCCTGGAGCTGGGTAAGGATATCGGTATGCAGGCCGCTGCGATGAACCCCTCGTTTATGGACAAGGCTGACGTAGATGAGGCAACCCTGGCTAAGGAAAAGGAAATCCTTCTGGTCCAGGCGCTTGAAGAGAACAAGAATGCCGCCAAGCCCAAGCCCGAGCAGATCATCCATAAGATGGTGGAGGGCCGCATTGGCAAGTACTACGAGGAAAATTGCCTGCTCCAGCAAGCCTTTGTTAAGGAAAACAAGGTTTCGGTTGAGCAGCACATCGCCGCTGTCGCCAAGGAATTGGGCGGCGAGATCAAGCTGGTCAAGTTCACCCGCTTTGAAAAGGGCGAGGGGATCGAAAAGAAGCAGGACGACTTTGCCGCTGAAGTCGCCGCAATGGCCAAGTAAAGTTTTTTAGACTGCAAAAAGAGCGAGTTCCGGATTTTTTATCCGGCCTCGCTCTTTTTTATACACTATGGACGGCCTGGAGTGTTTCCTCCGCCACTTGCTGAGAATCCACTTCCACTTGCGCCTTTTTGCTCTTTTTCCCCCGGCGCCGCTTCTTTTTTCCGGCGCGTTTGGTTTGCTGTGTGTCCTGCTGTTCACCATCAGGCTCCAAAGGTTGGGCTTCTTGGAAAATCGCGCTCTCTTTGAGCTTTTGGTAGATTTCCAAGCCGCTTTTCCGGCCAAAGCGGCGCAGGGAATCCAAATAGACCACTTTGGGCGAACGGTCCTCCCCTGCGATCACGTCCAAAATCTCACCCAGCTTTTCCTCATATTCAGTACCAGAAAAAAGGGTGCGCAAGCTGCGCTTGATGCGGTTTCTCTCCTTATGCAGACTGTAAAAGGACTCGATATTTTCACGCGTCAGCTGTTCCTGAACAGACTTTGTGCGCGGTGTCGCCCGCTCGGCCTGTAAAATCGCATTTTCGATCGAATGGGCCTGAAAAACCGGGCAGCGGCCCTCTGATCGCATTTTTGCGAACTCACAAACCGCGGTATATCCCTTGTCCCGGCTGATAATTGCAATATGTGCTTGCGGGTCCCGGGTCAAAATTTCCCCTACGCAGACCGCAATATAGAAATCCAAAGCATTTTTTCCCATATGCTTAAGACAATAGATTTCTAGTGCACAGCCTGAGCGCTCCACATCCAACAGATATCTGTGTTCCAGATATTTCGATGACTCACTGTAAAAAAAGAGAAGCGTATCCTGGGGCTCTAAGTACTCTGCACCTGCCATTCCCGGATTATGTACGTTCTCCAAATCAATCAAAAAATACACCTGCTGACACCCCATTTCTCTTGATTTTAAATGCCAGACCTTGTACCGGTCCATCCTATGCCTTTACACTTGCTGAAATGCCAAAAATTTACTATTTCCTCTCCCATTGGGTGATTAGACGAATGATCACAAACCCCAACAGTAGTGTTATGCAAGAGATCATCAGCTCCACCCCAGATGGAACACCTGGAAACAGTTCGGCCACTGACCCCAGCACAAAGCCCAAAATAATCAGATAAGTTGGCTGCGGATAGTAGGTCATCGCACGGTCGAGCAGCCTTGTCGTCAAAATGACACCGAGCACCAGCCCCAGCCCCAGCGGCAGCAAAAAGGACAGCCGCAAGCTGCTAATTGCCTGCATGGTTTCATCATAAAGCCCTAAGATCAACAACAAATATGACACGCTGATCCCCGGCAGCACCAGTGCAATGGCCGCAATAAAACCGGCCACGCCGAGCAGCAGCAGCCGCATCATGCCGGTTTCCGACTCATCTGGGATCATGCCCGTAGGCAAGGCCGAACAAGCCCACACCGCCAAAATGCCCACGCCAATGCAAACGGGCAATTGCCAAGAAAAGTGACGTATTTTTGCTGCTTTCCAAATCAGCGGTATACCCCCCGCCACGACGCCTAGAAAAAAGTATAGCATTGGCTGGGGATAGAGTGAAATGAGTTTTTGCAAGGGTTTTGCAAAAAGCAGCATCCCTACCCCAGCGCCCAGGCAAAAAATTAGCAAAAAAAGAAAATTGGCCCGTTTATCCTTCATAAAGTCGCTCACGGCGGCCAACAGCTTTTTATAAATCCCCAAAATAATGGCCATCGAGCCCCCACTGATACCAGGAACCAGCATAGTGCCACCGATGATGAGCCCCTTTAAAAAAACCATAAGATTCATGACATACCACCTAACGTAAGCTGGGCAGATCGATCCCAGCTTCCCTCTATATTTTGCCGCTATTCTATTTATTATACCGGAAAGCAGCTGTCCCGGCAAGCTATCTGCCGCAATAATATTGCAGGCACATCTCGATAAATTGCCGGATTCGCTGACGGAACCCCAGATCTTCTGGCTTCCTACCGAGCATTTCCAAGGCCTGCCGAATGAGTGGGTTATCCCAGCAGCTGCTCCCCAGCCCTACTGCGTGGTAATATACATCGTCATACAACGCCTGTGCCTTTTGCGCAGACAAGCCCAGCTGGGTTTCTAGCAGGCGCAGCACGTCCTCCACCTCGGTATAATACGCCTGTTTAAAACCTGCCAGCCTTTCCACCGAAACATTGGTTTCTATCACGATCGGCAGCAAGCTGCTATACTTCAAAAAGTCCTGGTGGGCATTGAGCAGGCCAGCCCAAACCGCTGCGAACACCTCCGGGGTATAACCGCAATCAGCCGGAAAAGCAGCTTGTAGGGCGGCAAAATACGCCCGCCGTTTATCTTCGCACAGCAAAAGAAAAATCTCTTCTTTGGTTGTAATATATTGATACAGCTGGGCGCGAGAACAGCCCAGCCGGTTGGCAATCACTGTTAAGGTAATCGCATGATAGGGCAGCTCTTCGAAAAGCGCTTGGGTAGCTGCTTTGATCTCTTGCAATCGCTGTTCCTTCTGTCCCTCCCTGCGCGCGCGAATAAAATCTGGCATAGTGGCTCCTTTCCCGCAATCAATTTCCGGTCTTTATTATACCGCAAATGCGATCTTTTTTCCAGTACAGGTTTTTTAGCCGTGCAGTACACGCAGCACCTACACAAACAGTGGCGTTTTGTGCCGTTTTATGGTATACTACAATCGCACAAATTTTGAGGAGGTCCCCTATGATCCGCGCGATTTTTTTCGACATCGATGGCACGCTTTTGAGTTTTCAAACCCATCAGGTCCCGGTTTCCACCCAAAAAGCTCTTCAACTTTTACATGAACAGGGCATGAAACTCTTCGTCGCCACAGGCCGGCCGCCCAAAACCGCCGCCTATCTGCTCGATGTGTTCGACTTCCATTTTGATGGCTATGTCACCATGAACGGACAGTACTGCCTGGTTGGTGACCAGGTAATCTATGAACAATGCATTCCCTCCCAAGCCATCGCCCAGCTGCTCCCCTATCTAGAGCGGGAACAGATCGCCTGCGATTTCGTTGAACGCGACTATGTATACATCAATCTATACAATGAAAAAGCCCGCCAAATCAGCGAGGCTTTGGGCCGCCCGGACATATTGGGTCCGGTTGAAGATGTCCGGCGGGCATTGAATCATAAAATCTATCAGCTCAGCCCCTTCATCTATGCCGAAGAGGAAGAGGAGTTTTTTCGCCATCTGCCTGGCTGCAAGTCGGCGCGTTGGACACCGCTTTTTGCAGATATCATTCCAGCTGAGGGCGGCAAACCCACCGGTATGGCGCAAATGCTGGCCCACTTTGACATACATCCACAAGAGGCTATGGCCTTTGGCGACGGCGGCAATGACTTGGAAATGCTCCAATACGTTGGGACCGGCGTGGCCATGGGCAATGCAGTAGACGCGGTCAGGGCTGCTGCCGATTATGTGACGACTGACGTTGACCACGATGGTATCTGGAACGCACTGGTGCATTTTGGCCTGCTGCCTGCACACAGCGCCGTCCCTCAACCGGCGCGCATGTAAAAGAAGGCCGGTATCCCGTATACCTGGGATACCGGCCTTCTTTGCTTTTCTCTTTCCTCTCAGGAATGCTTGCGCGCGCGCCGCGTGGTGTGCTCCGCAGTATCGTCGCGCGCCACATAGGAGCTGCGGTAGCGGCTGGGTGACATGCCGATATATTTGGAGAACATGGTATTAAAGTGACATGGATTCCCAAACCCTACCGATACAGCGATCTCCGTAACCGACATATTGGTGGAAATCAGCAGGCTCTGTGCCTCGCCCAAGCGGCGGCGTACGGTATACTGCATGGGTGAGTAACCGGTGTTTTCTTTGAACATATGCGCTAAGTGATACGGGCTTACGCGGATGGCATCACTGATATCCTGGAGGGTAAACTGCTCGTCAAAATGGGTATCGATGTAGTTCTTAACCTGCCCAGCGATGATATCGGTGCGACTGCGCACCGTATTTCCCTCGTTGGCACAGTATTTCCGAATCACCCGCAGCAATTCGGATACCAGCGCAGCAGCCAAATAGTTACAGGTTTCTGTCGTACCCTTGGCGTCGGTGGCCAGCAGGCTGTGGATGGAGCCCATCATTTGTGAAATTGAATCCGCGCACTCCCCGGCTGGGAACACCGGGGAATATTCCGCGCCGATCAGGCAATTTGCGGGCAACCCCTTCACTGCCACGTTAGACAGGGCCAGGGAATATGTATTGAGATCCCTAGACTGGGACGGGTCTTCGTCGTGTAATACGCCAGCGTTGCAGATGATAACGTCGCCTTTGCTGATGGTGTAGCGTTGTTCATCCACAATATAGACGCCAGAGCCGCTGCGCACATAGAGCAACTCCAGAAAGTCCGGATGCTTGTGCAGAATGCGTGGATGGATGGAATACGACGAATCAATTTTACTCGCTGACAGCAAGCGCGGCGGTTTCCCATGCTCAAAGCTGGATTCAAAACTTGACGACGCAAAACACTGGATCATAAAGCAGCTCCTTTCCTCATTGGGCTTGATGCTTCTTACTTCTTAAAACCAAGGTGGGACGTTTGCCCAGACGCAAGTACAAACTTGGTCAGAGAGGTTGCGTTTGGCGTGCGCTTTGGTAGAATCAAACGTGATGCTATCCCCCGCACGGAGGATATACGTCTCCTCTTCGATTTCCACCACCAGCTCACCCGTCAGAACCAGCCCGCATTCAGCGCCCGGGTGGCTGTACTTTTCCCTTCCCGTGCCGCTGTGCGGCTGATAGATATTATAGATAAATTCGATTGGACCGTTCAGGTTCGGGTTGAGCAGTTGCAGTTCAATCCCATCACCTGGGGACAACTTTTTACGTTGGCTAGCGTGTACCACTGGCGAAGCGCCATATAGATTGACCTGACCGGGCTGGCCCGGCGACTCCTGCGCGGCGGCTGACACAGTTTCTCCTTCGTTTTCAAATAGGAAACTGAGCGGGACATCCAGCACATTTCCGATTTTCTTCAAGGTTTCAATCGATGGGGAGATCAAACCGCGTTCCATCTGGCTGATCATGCTGGTTGTCAAACCAGACAGACGCGCCATCTCTGTAATTTTCATATCCTTTGCTGTGCGGATTGCACGGATTTTTTTGCCCAGCGAAATAGCAAGCTCGGTAGGCGGCATTTTTCCCCCTCCTTTTCGGCGATTGGATGCCGTAAATGTAATTGTTACTTATATAGATAACACGACTTCTCGCTCTTGTCAATTATTGCGGAGCGGCGCATTGGATGTGTCCAATCGCAAGAATCCGCTTATTTTGTTTTGTCATCTTGCGAAATCGTGTTTTGCAGCGCAAGAATCCGAAAAAAATCATTTTCTTTGGTTTGAATCGAACACAATAGCCAAATTTTTTTCTTTTAATTTGTGCATTTCGCCATACATCATTTGGTGATTTAACTTTTGAAAATACATTTTGTGAATCTGCTTTCATTATTTTTTTATTTTTCTTGCGCGTCTGCGCAAGTCTTTGCTATATTGTGTCCTTGCGATTATCCCATCACGTCCCTCATGGATGATCTTCCAAATTACAGTCACACTGAAATTTGCTCTATTCAAAATTCGCAAGAATACGAAATGTCAAGCAGAAAATACACAAAAAATTGGCCAAATTCCGAAAAGACAGCACAAGAAAGGTATAGCAGAAAACCGTCGGGAGCCGTATAATAAAGCCATCGAAAATGAACAAAGG
>CAJFUJ010000006.1 GCA_904420185.1 uncultured Butyricicoccus sp.
CCAGGCCCCTTTTTTCCCCTTCCCGGAATGCCAATTCCGGAGGGTCCAGGGGCGTGCCCCTGGCGGGGGTGCAGGGGGCGGAGCCACCTGCCGGGGGTGCGGGGGCTGGCCCCCGCGGGAAGGGTCCAGGGGCTAGCCCCTGGCGGGGTGCAGGGGCAGAGCCCCGCCGGGGGTGCGGGGGCTGGCCCCCGCTAGGCCCCCGCGAGGGCCCCTGCGATGATCGCCGCATTCTCGCGCAGGCGGCGGTTGTCGGGCGACAGGGCGCAGGCATTTCGGGCGGCGTCCAGGGCCTGCTGCACGCGGCCGGTGTAAAACAGGCCGAGGCTGCGCAGGTCCCAGGGCAGGCTGCTCCAGGCTTGGCTTTCACAGATATAGGTCCGTGGGCGCTCGGTGATGGCCAATGCGCGGCCGGTCCAATAGGCCACGCCTTCCCAGTCCTGCTCGGCATAGAGCGCCTGGGCCAGGTCCAAATAGGGCTCACGCAGGTGGGGTGCTTCGGCGATGGCGCGGAGGAACCACTGCTTGGCCTGTGCGGTGTCGCCGAGCTGGGCATAGGCCTTGGCGATGTACCGCATGGACGCGCAGCGCTCATCGGCCCAGACGGCGCGCGGCATAGCCAAATGCTGCCGCAGGGTGCGGATACACGCCTCCCATGCGCCGTAGAAGAAATACTCCCGTCCCAGGTAGTGCATATTCCGGTCGTCGTCGGGGTCCTCGCGCACGGCCAGTTCGAGCAGGGGCAGGTATTGCCCGCGGGATTTGTTGGGGTCGGCATGGTGGTCGAGCTGGATGCCCTCCACATAAATTTTGCATTCGGCCGCTTCGCCGGTGGGTACGAGTACCTCGTGCACCGGGTGATGCCAACGATAGCCGTAGCGGGCGTGGATCTTTTCGATCCAGAATACGACCCCTTCCGAGCCGTCGGGGTTGAAGTTCCAGGTGTACCGATAAGCGGCCCGGGTGGTGCCGGGTTGCCAGGCTTGCTCCAGGGTTTTCCGCCAGCCGGGGTGAAAGCATTCGTCCAGGTCGGTGCACACGCAAACATCGGCATCGGCTGGCACGAGCGCGAGCGACCGGTTGCGGGCCACATCGAACCGCCAGGGGTCGATGCGCGCCTGGGTCACCTGCGCGCCCAGGCTGCTCAGCCGCTGGACGGTGTCGTCCTCGGAGCCGGTATCCAACACATACACTGCGTCGGCCTCGCCCATGGACTGCATCCACCGCTCGGCAAAGGCGCTCTCATTCTTGCAAATCGCATAGACGCAAATCTTCATAGCGCTCCCCTCCCTGCCGCAGCGCTTGGCTGGGGCAGTTGGACCGGTGTGGGCGGTGTGGGCGGCGCGGTCCATTCGGCCCACTCCTGCTGCAAGGGCAGCGGGCCGCGCATGGGCGGCGGGTTACGCGGCGCGCTGAGCAGGCCGCCATAGACAGATTCCATCCTCCACTTCTCCTTTCCGGGGTTGGTTCCGGTTTTGCCGGACAGTCCATCTTATGCAGCGCGCGCGGGCGGTGTCCAAAAAAAGCTCCCCTTTGCCTCGGCAAAAGGGAGCGCGTTGTTTAGGGTCTGTCTGGCGCGACCGGTTTTGGGATACAGACCACGCCAAACAGAAGGGAAAAGGATAAAAAAAGAATCAGCCTTTTTGGGGGAAAGGCGATCTTTGGAAGCCCGTGCCTGGAGATGCCCAAGCCCTGGCCTTCCATATTGTTATTTTACCATGGTAACCTTAAAGAAATATGAAATTTATCCGCCAAATAACCGCAAAAAGGGATAAAATCCGCGCCTGGAAAACCGGCGGTTTTTGGGCGTTTTCACCGGTCGAGGGGCAGGCGCACGAAGAAGCTGACCACTCCCTGCTGGGAGCGCATCCAGATTTTCCCTTTCATCGCCCGGGTGAGGCTTTTTGCGATGGGCAGCCCCAGGCCGTAGCCGTCCGGGCCGGTGCGGGCGGGGTCCAGGCGGTAGAACCGGTCGAACAGCGCACACGCCACGCCCAGCACCAACGCCACCACCAGCATCATCGCCGCGACCATTTTCCACCGCAGCCGCCGGATCATGCCCCGCCCTGCTGCAAGTGGTAGCCCATGCGGCGCACCGCCTGGATGCGCACGCCCGAATGGATGTGTTTGAGCTTTTTGCGCAAAAAGCTCACATACACCTCGACCACGTTGCCCTCGACCTCGGTTTCATACCCCCACACCTTGACCAGCAGGGTTTCCTTGGACAGCAGGTTTTCCCGGTTGGCCAGCAGCAGCCGCATCAGCGCGAACTCCCGCGCCGACAGCGTGGCCTGCCGGTTGCCGCATGAGAGCATGCCGGTGAGCAGGTTGAGCTTTACATCGCCGTAGGTCAGTTCTTCGGACACCACCTCGCCCTGGCGGCGCAGCAGCGCGCGCAGGCAGGCCAGCAGTTCCTCGCGGGCGAAGGGCTTGGTCAGGTAATAATCGGCCCCGCAGTTGAGGCCGCTGACCCGGTCGGCGGTTTCGGCGCGCGCGGTCAGCAGCAGCACGGGCAGCGCCGACCCTTCTCCCCGCAGGCGGCGCACCAGCTCCAGCCCGTCCAATCCGGGCAGCATGATGTCCACCACTGCGGCGTCATAGATGCCGCTGCGCGCGTCGTCCAGGCCGGTCAGGCCGTCGTGGGCCAGATCGACCAGATAATGCTCCTGCCCCAGCAGGTCGGCCAGCGTATCTGCCAACCGCAGCTCGTCCTCCACCACCAAAATGCGCATCCGATGGCCCTCCTTTTCCAATCTTGCTAAGGCCATCATACGCCTTCTGGTTGAACAAACTGTGCGCAGCCGGTGTAGTTTTTGTGAACCTGCGGATTTGGGGCGGTCAACTGCGCCCGTCTTTCATCTGGTAGAGCGACGCGCGCCGCTGCAAGATGGCCGGGTTTTGCGTCCGGTATGCGTCCAAGTTTTCGACGTCGCACCGGACCATCAGCATCCCCTCGGCTGCACCCAGGCTGCCCAGCGGCGTGCCAACCGGGTCATAGGCGCAGCTCTCCCCCAAAAAGACGTGGGGTTTGGTGTGGTCGGCGGCGCAGACGAACACGCCGTTTTCGATGGCGCGGGCGTTCAGCAGGGTATGCCACTGTGCATTTTTGCCCGGGCCGGCGACAAACGCCGAGCACACGACGAGCAGCTGGGCGCCGTCCAGCACTTGCAGCCGCGCCAGCTCGGGGAAGCGGATCTCGTAGCACACCAGCAGGCCCAGCCTGCCGAAGTCGGTGTCCACCGGTTGGAACAGGCGGTCGCCGGGCAAAAAGTGGTCGCTTTCCTGGAAGCTGGGCGAGCAAAACAGGTGGGTTTTGCGGTGGGCGCGCACGATGTGGCCGTCCCGGTCGATGAGCACGGTGGTGTTATACAGCTTGTCCCCGCCGGTGCGTTCGAGCAGGCCGCAGGCGATGTACAGCCCGTGCTGCCGCGCCAGGGCGCACAGCCCGGCGGCAAAGGGGCCGTCCAGCGTCTGTCCGGCCGGGAAATCCCCGCCCTTTTTGGGGTAGCCCATGCCGTATTCGGGCAGGACGAGCAGGTCAGCCCGGGCAAACCCGGCCTGTCCGGCGTAGGATGCGATGGTTTCCAAGTTGACGGCCGGGTCACCGGCTGCGCTGAATTGTGCCAATGCGATGGTTGCGCACATCCTGTTTCACCTCACGCTTTCTCAAAAATTATAACACCGCGGCAATGGCCTGGGCGATGGTTTTCACCCGCACCACGTGCATCCCCGGGGGGATGCCGTCGGCCGGCTGGTCGGGCATGATGCAGGTATGGAAGCCCAGGCGGTAGGCTTCCGAGATGCGCTGGGCCGCGCAGCTGACCGCGCGCAGTTCGCCGGTCAGGCCGACCTCGCCGAAGCTCATCACGCCCTCGGGCAGCGGCTTGTCCCGGAAGCTGGACACCAGCGCCAGCACCATCGGCAGGTCGATGGCCGGTTCGTCCAGCCGCATCCCGCCCACCACGTTGACATAGGCGTCGCTGCCTGCCAGGAACAAGCCGGCCCGTTTTTCCAGGATGGCCAGCAGCAGCACCATGCGGTTGTAGTCCACCCCGGCGGCGGTGCGGCGCGGGGTGCCGAACACGCTCTTGGCCACCAGCGCCTGCACCTCGGCCAGCAGCGGGCGGGTGCCCTCCATGGCGCAGGCGATGCAGTTGCCCGCCGCCCCGGCCGGATGGCCGGCCAGCATGGCGGCCGAAGGGTTTTGCACTTCCAAAAGGCCGTGGTCGCTCATCTCGAACACGCCGATTTCGTTGGTCGAGCCGTAGCGGTTTTTGGCCGCGCGCAGGCAGCGGAACGGGCCGGTCTGTTCGCCCTCGAAGTAGAGCACGCAATCGACCATGTGCTCCAAAATTTTGGGGCCTGCCAGGGTCCCTTCTTTGTTGACGTGGCCGACCAAAAAGATGGTAACCCCGCGCCGTTTGGCGTACTGCATGAGCAGCATGGCGCATTCCTTGATCTGGGTCGGGCCGCCGGGGGCGGAGGGCAGTTCGCGCCGGTAGGCGGTCTGGATGGAATCGACGATGAGCACATCGGGCGCGAGCGCGTCGGTTTCGGCCAGGATTTGTTCCATATCGGTTTCGGCCAGCACATACAGGTCCTGAGACGACACCTGCAACCGCTGGGCGCGCAGCCGGATCTGCCGCAGCGACTCCTCGCCCGACACATACAGCACCTTGGCGGTGCGGCACATCTCCTGGCACATTTGCAGCAGCAGGGTGGATTTGCCGATGCCGGGTTCGCCGCCCACCAGCACGAACGAGCCGCGCACTGCGCCGCCGCCCAGCACCCGGTCCAGTTCGCCGATGCCCGAGCCAAAGCGGATCTCGCCGCTGGTTTGGATTTCGTCCATGCGCACCGGGCGGATGCGCGTGCGCCCCTCGCTGGGCAGCACGCTGCGCGCGCGGGTTTCGGGCTGGGCCTTGTATTCGCTCAGGGTGTTCCATGCCCCGCAGGACGGGCATTTGCCGTACCATTTGGGGCTTTCATACCCGCAATCGCTGCATAAAAAAAGGGTTTTTTGTTTCATGGTTGTTGTTCGCTCCAGTATTGTTGGAAGCCCTGCCAGATGCAGGCGGCCAGCTGTTTTTGGTAATCGGGCTGGCGCAGGGCGGCCTCCTCTTCCGGGTTGGAGAGAAAGCCGCACTCGACGATCACCGCCGGGCAGGTCAGCTTTTTCATCAGGTACACCGCGCTGGAGGCCGGTTTGGCGCGGCGGATGTTGCCGTTGTCGATTCCGTTCACCAGCGCGGTTTGCAGGTGTTCGGCCAGGGCCTTGCTGCTGTCATTGTTTTGCGAATAGAACACCTGGGCGCCGAAGTACTGTGGGTCCTCGAATTTGTTGAGGTGGATGCTCAGGAAAACGGCGTTCGGGGCCTGGCTTGCGATGCGTTCGCGGGCGGCCAAATCAGCGGCCTTATTTTGCCGGATGGATTGGTTTTCATCGTAGTCCAGGGCCTGGTCATCGGTGCGGGTGCACTGGGCCGGGTAGCCAAAGCATTGGGCCAGCGCGCACAGGCTTTGGGAGATGCGCAGGTTGATCTGTTGTTCGGTGGTGCCGCCCGGGCTGACTGCGCCGCCGTCGAACCCGCCGTGCCCAGCGTCGATGACCAGCGTGGGCAGGGTCTGCCCGGCGGAAAAGACGCCGAGCGTCTCGCGTCCGGCCCACGAGCCCAGCGCCAGCACCAAAGCGGTTGCAGCCAGCAGCCCGGCGCAGATCAGGCGTTCTTTTGTTTTCATGGCGGTTCCCCCTTTTGCGCCGCATAGGCGCTGCCCTATCCATATGCGCCGCCCAGGGAACCTATGCTTTGTATTATACCATAAAGTCCCCCCGGCGTCCACCGCGGGGGCCAGCCCCCGCACCCCCGGCAGGTGGCTCCGCCCCCTGCACCCCCGCCAGGGGCCAGCCCCTGGACCCTTCCGCCCGGAATTGGCATTCCGGGAAGGGGAAAAAAGGGGCCTGGGGACGTGTCCCCAGCGCGGTCCAGCCGCGCAGGCTGGCCGCTGCCCGCAGGCAGCGGAACCCCCCTCTACGCTAACCCGAGCACGAACACCCCCAGCGCGGCCAGTGCCAGGACTGCCCAACCGATGCGCCTGCCAAGTAGCTCCCACTCAGCGGGCTGGGCCTGTTCGGCGTCGCGGATGACGAACGACATACGCCACCGGAACAGCGTGTCGGCAAACACAATGGCCACTGCGTTGATGGCGCATAACAGCACACCGAACACCCAGCCCCAGATTGTGCCATGATGGGTCTGCACCGGCCCGGCCAACAGCTGGAGAATGTCATTCACCGCGGGCGCGCTCTCCTCATAGGGCAGGTCTGTGTTATAAACGACGAACATGGGCTCATCCCAATATAATGTACCATCGGTGTTGTAGAGCAGGTAGGAACTGCCGGCGTCGACCACGCCGCCGCGAAACAGCACATCATTGTCCTGCCGTACTTCGACGCCGGTCATCTGGTCGCGCAGGTCGTGATTTTGCGGGATAGCGGAGGGGTCCTCTCGGGCGGTGTACGGCCCATAGACAGCATCGCCCCATTGATAGCTGACCACATGATCGTCCGAAACGGTGAATACCGCCGTTTCCCCTTGGACTTTGCCGGTATAGACGGTGCGATCCTGCTCATATGCCGGGACCAAAATTGCATCCCGATACGCAAACCCCACCCGGGTCAGTGTGATGGGATACAGCACACTGAACACCAGCACCATGACCAGCATCCCCAGCAGCACCCCCTTGGGATACAGCGTTAACCGTTTGATTGCGCGCATATCCGCACCCCCTTGCAGCCGCTTAGCGGCCTGTGTATGTCATCCCCAGTATAACATAGCCTTCCAAAATTGTATATACGACCGAGTGGTTTTCTGCGCGCTGCACCCCCCAAAAGGGGCCTGGGGACTTAGTCCCCAGCGCGGTCCAGCCGCGCAGGCTGGCCGCTGCCCGCAGGCAGCGGAATCCCCCTTTCAAAATCCGCCTGCCGGATTTTGAACTATTTTTAACATCAAAGAGGTTCGCCCCGCGAACCTCCCCCTGCAAAAAAATCCGCCCTCCCCGAAAGGAAGGCGGACGGTTTTCACGCTTCGGCGGCGGCCATGCGCGGCTTGCCGAATTTGATGTGCTGTTTTTTTTCGGGTTGGGCGGCTGTTTGCAGCCGTTCCATCTCGCTCAGGCAATAGTCCAGGATGCGTTTGCGGGTGACAATCCCGACAAAGCAGTCGCGGTCGTCGATGACCGGGACAAAGTTCTGGTGCAGGGCGGTGTGCATGAGGTCGTTGATCTGGGCCTCGGCGCGCACCGGCTTGTTGCACACATGGCGCTTGACCGCAGCCATGGGCAGCGTATCGCGCGTGCGCCAGATTTCCGGGTCGTTGAGCGTCCAAAGGAAGTCGCCCTCGGTGACCGTACCCAGGTAGCGGCCGTCGCGCGAGATGAGCGGCACGGCCGTATAGCTGGAATCGCGCAGCGTTTCCAGCCCTTGCGCAATGGTCTGGTCCTCATAGAGATATGTAACGTCGCTTTTGTGGGTCAAGAAAAACATGATATTCATAATTGGCATCTTCTTTCCAAACTTTGGTGGCAAATTGCATTCATCACGTTACAAGCAAGCCTTGTGTCCAGCGGTTTGCTTTCCATATGATGATTGTACCAAATGCTTAGAAATTCCGCAACAGATACCAAAGACATTTCACAAATTGTACATAATTTTTCGCAATCTGTTCATAATTTTCCCGGCTTTGCCAATCAAAGATCCAGCCGGGCGATGATGCGTTCGATCAACCCCACCCGCTGGAAGGGGGTGATGAGATACAGCCCCGCGGTGCAAGGTTCCATGCGCTTTGCAAACCCCACCGACAGCTCGACGGCCAGCGCTTCGGCCTGCGCCCGGTCCAGCCCCTCGTACTGCTGGATGATTTCGGGCGGGATGTCGATGCCGGCCATCTCCTGGCTCATGAACAGGGCGTTCCGGTGGCTGACGATCGGGATCACGCCGCCAAACAGCGGGGTGTGCAGGGTTTCGTGGGCGCGCTGCAAATTTTCAAATGCCCGCTCGGTGATCACCGGCTGGGTGAAGAAGGCGCTCACCCCGGCCTGCTGCTTGCGCACGGCCTTTTTGAGCTCGGCATCAAAGTTGGGCGCATTGACGTTGAGGGCGGCGTACACCCGGAAGGGGGCGGTCAGCCCTTCGCGGGCGAGCTGGCCGATGTACCCGGCCAGGGCCGCCGAATGGAAGGAGAACACCCCTTTGACCTCGTCGCGCTCGGCCGACGGGATGGGGTCGCCGGTCACGACCAGCACGTTGTGCACCTGCTCGATGGACAGCCCGAGCAGCAGCGCCTTGGTGGCATTGATGTTGCGGTCGCGGCAGGTCATGTGCGGGATGGGGTCGATGTCCAGTTCGCGGCGCAGCTTGGCGGCCAGCATGGACGAATCTGCCCGCACCCGCGCCACCGGGCAGTCGGCGATGGTCACCGCGTCCACCCCGGCAGCCTTGAGCCGCCGGGCACCCTCCAGAAAGGTCTCGATGTGCGCGTCAGCCGGCGGGTCGAGCTCGACGGCGAGTACCCGCTTGCCTGCGTCCAGTTTTTCGGCCAGCCGGTTGCGCGCAGCGGGGGCGGGTTTTTCCGGGCGGCGCACCGCAGCCGTGGGCCGGGGCGCGGCGTCCATATCCGCCAGCGCCTGGGCGGTCTGGCGGATGTGGGCCGGGGTGGTGCCGCAGCAGCCGCCCAAAATCTGCACGCCCAGCCCGGCCATCTCCCGGCAGCGGGCGGCGAAATAGGCCGGGCTGCCGTCGAACACCGTGCGCCCGTCCTGTACGGTCGGGTAACCGGCGTTGGGCATGACCGAAAAGGCCATGCTGCTGCCCGCAAAGCCGGGGGCCAGCGCGCGCGCCAGGCCGAGCAGGTGGTGGGGGCCGGACACGCAGTTCATGCCCGCGGCGTTCACCAGGCCGCTGTCGCGCAGGCGCTGCAAGATGTCGCGGATGTGCAGGCCCTGCCGGGTAAAGCCGTCGGGCGTGACCGCGAAGGAAGCCACCAGATCGGCATCCGGCGCTTTTTGGCGGATGTAGGCGGCCGCGCGGCGCACCGGCGCGTCGTCTGCGAAGGTTTCAAACAGGAAGCAGCGGGCGCCCAGCTGCAAAAACCGCTCCACCAGGTCCAGGCCGTCGTCCTCCCCTGCCCCTTCGGGCTGGGGGCCGATGTCGGCGAACACCTGCGCGCCAAAGGGCTCGGCCGCCTGCCGGGCCAGCGCCCAGCCGCTTTCGAGCAGTTCGTGGGCCTGCTGCCGCCCGCCGCAGGCGGCAGGGCTGACGCCGAAGGTGTTGGTCTTGATGGCTTGTGCGCCTGCCTGCAAGTAGGCCTCGTGGATGGCGCGCACCCGGGCCGGATGGCGCAGGTTGGCCCATTCGCACGGGGACGCGTCGTCGGGGTATAGGGCGGCGTAATAGGTGCCCATGGCCCCGTCAAAGAGCAGATGTCGATGGTTCATGGTGTCCTCCTTTTAACCGAGCACGGCGCGGGCAATATCCACCGATTCCTTGGCGTCGCGCGCGTAAAAGTCGGCGCCCATCTTTTCCGCGTATTCCGGGGTGAGCACCGCGCCGCCCACCCAGATCTTGCACGGGTGCCCGGCCTGCCGCAGCGCGCGGATGGTCTGCTCCATGCTGTCCAGGGTGGTGGTCATGAGCGCCGACAGGCCGATCAGCCCGATGCCCTGTTCCTGGGCGGTGCGCACCACGGTTTCCACCGGCACGTCCCGCCCCAGGTCGATCACCTGGTAGCCGTAGTTTTCCAAGATGGTCTTGACGATGTTCTTGCCGATGTCGTGGATGTCGCCCTTGACGGTGGCGACCAGGATTTTGCCCTTGCGCACGTCGGGCGCGCCGCTCTGGGCGATGCGGCTGCGGATGAGGTCAAAGGCCTGCTGGGCCGCGCCCGCGGCGTTGATGAGCTGGGGCAGGAAGATCTCGCCGCTTTCAAACCGCGCGCCCACCGCATCGAGCGACGGGATCAGCCGCTGGTTGACCACCTCGATTTCGGGCGTGCCCGCGTCGAGCAGCGCCTGGGTCAGCCGGCGGGCCTCCTCCTTGCGGCCCTTTTCCACCGCCTGCTCAAGCGTGAGCGATGGGTCCGGGGTTTCCGGTGCAGCCGGTGCGGCCGGGCCGCCCGGGCCGTTTCCCTGCCCTGCGCAGGCGGCGATGTAGGCTTCGGCGTTGGGGTCGCGGCCATAGAGCACGTTGAACACCCGGATGGCGTCCATAATGGCCGGGCGGTTGGGGTTGACGATGGGCAAATCCAGCCCATGGGCCAGCGCCAGGGTCAAAAACCCGGCGGTCAGCTGGTCGCGCCCGGGCAGGCCGAAGGAGATGTTGGACACGCCCAGCACGCAGTGCAGCCCCAATTTTTCGCGCACCATCTGCACGGCGCGCAGGGTTTCGCGGGCCTTGTCCTGCTCGGCCGACACGGTCAGGGTCAGGCAGTCGATGAACACGTCCTCCTTGGGGATGCCGTGCTGCACGGCGGCCTGCAAGATGCGCGCGGCGATCTGGAACCGCCCCTCGGCGGTGGGCGGGATGCCGTTTTCGTCCATGGCCAGTCCGACGACGGCTGCGCCGTATTTTTTGACCAGCGGCAGCACCCGTTCGAGCACGGCCGCTTCGCCATTGACCGAATTGACGATGGCCTTGCCGCATACCGCCCGCAGCCCGGCTTCGATGGCGGCCGGGTCGGAGGCGTCGATTTGCAGCGGCAGGTCGGTCACGCTTTGCACGGCCTTGACCGTCTCGGCCATCTTGGCGGGCTCGTCCAGCCCGGGCAGGCCGACGTTGACATCCAGGATGTCGGCGCCCGCGTCGGCCTGTTCGGCCGCCTGCTCCAGAATGTACTCCATGTCGCCCTCGCGCAGCGCCTGCTGCATGCGCTTTTTGCCGGTCGGGTTGATGCGCTCGCCGATCACGCGCACGCCGTCCACCTCGACCACGCGGGTGGCCGTGCACAGCCGGGACGCCGGTTCGACGGTGCGCATGGCTGGGCGCTGGCCGTCGGTGCGCGCGCGGATGGCGCGGATGTAGTCGGGCGTGGTGCCGCAGCAGCCGCCCAGGATGCCGACGCCCAAATTGAGGAAATCCTGCATATAGGCGGCGAATTCGTCTGGCCCAATGTCGTAGCTGCCGGTGACCGGGTTGGGCAGGCCGGCGTTGGCCTTGACGATGATGGGCAGCTCGGTCATGCTGCACAGGGTCTGGACAATGGGCAGCAGTTCGCGCGGGCCGAGCGAGCAGTTGACGCCCATCGCGTCCACGCCCAAGCCGCCCAGCAGCGTGGCCATGGCCTGCACCGGGCAGCCGGTAAAGGTGCGCCCGCCTGCTTCAAAGCTCATGGTCGCAAACACGGGCAGATCGGTGTTCTCCTTGGCCGCGAGCACGGCGGCCTTGATCTCGTACAGGTCGGTCATGGTCTCGATGGCGATGAGGTCCACGCCCGCGCGCACGCCTGCGCGCATCATCTGGGCGAACATCTCGTAGGCGTCTTCAAAGCGCAGCGTGCCATAGGGTTCGAGCAGCTGGCCGATCGGCCCCACGTCCAGCGCCACCCGCGCGCTGGTCCCGGCGCAGCCTTTCTTGGCGCAGGCCACCGCGGCTTCGATGATCTCGTCCACCGTGTAGCCGCTGCGTTTCAGCTTGTAGGGGTTGGCGCCAAAGGTGTTGGCGTAGACCACATCGGCGCCCGCCTGCGCATAGGCGGCGTGGATGGCGGTCACGGTATCGGGCGCGGTCAGGCACAGGATCTCCGGGTTTTGCCCGGGGGCCAGGCCGTTTTGTTGCAGCATGGTGCCCATTGCGCCGTCCAAATACAAAATTTTATCGTCCACAGGTTTTCCCTGCCTTTCTATACGAACAAGTTTCAAACATTGAGCAGTGGGCGCAGCCGCGGAACCGTTTGGTCTGCGGCCGCACGGCCAGGCCCAAAATCGCGGTCACCGATTTGCGCGGGGTCAGGATGCACGAATCGGTGAGCCCCAGGCCGATCTGCCGGGGCGCGTCGAGCAGGGCGAGCGCCGTGTGCTGGAAGTCCAGCGGCAGGTCGCCGTAGCCCGGGCTGAAGCGGTCGGTCGGGTACAGCCCCTGGCCGTGCCGGGCCAGGATGTGCGCCTCGGCCTGGTCGCACACCGCCTCGATGGCGGCCGAGCCGCAGCAGTCCAAGATGACCATGGCGGTGCGGTTGCGCACCGCTGCCCGGCGCATCAGCCCTTCGACCGGCGCGCCCAGCGTTGCGGCCAGCAGCACGCAGGTCTGGCAGTCGCGCAGCAGCGCGGCCAGGTCGTCCCCGGGCAGGCGCACGCCGGTCCCCTTCAGGTACAGCCCTTCGGCCTGCCGCAAAAGGTCGAACACCCGGTAGGTATAGCGCGGCTGGGCGGTGTGCAGGGTCTGCGCCATGCCCTCTTGCAGCTGCTGCTCGACGTCCGGGGTGATCTCGCTGCCCCGCCAGCCCAGGTATTGCAGCACCTCGGCCCGCGAAAACCCGGTCAGCGTCAGTTCCATTTTGCCTTTCCCCCTATCTTCGATTTCATACCCAAACAGTATACCATACCCGTCCACAAAAAAACAGCCCCGATTTGCGCAATCGGAGCTGCGGGCTTCATTCGGCCGAGGAGAGCATGAGCTTGATGCGGTTCTCCTGGTTGATTTTGGATGCCCCTGGGTCATAATCGACGGCCACAATGTTGGCCTCAGGGTAAACCTCGCGGATCTTGCGGATCATGCCCTTGCCGGCGATGTGGTTGGGCAGGCAGCCGAAGGGCTGGGTGCATACGATGTTGTGCACGCCCTCGCTGATGAGCTCGACCATTTCGGCGGGCAGCAGCCAGCCCTCGCCCATCTTGACGCCCGGGCCGATGATGCCCTGGGCCTTTTTGCGCACCTCTTCAAAGGGCATGGGCGGGCGGAAGTTGCCGTCCTTTTTCATCAGGCGGATGATGTCGGCCTGTTTGCTCAGCAGGAACTGATAGACCATCTTGTAGATGGCCGCGCGCGTGGCCGACCGGCCGTACAGCTCGTGGTCGATGACCGAATTGTAAATCGAGTACATGCAGAAATCGACCAGCCCGGGCAGCACCGGCTCGCACCCCTCGCTGAGCAAAAACTCCTCCAGCTTGTTGTTGCCCAGCGGCGAGAATTTCACGTAGATCTCGCCCACGATGCCCACCTTTTTCTTTTCCTTGGATTTGTCCAGCTTGACCTTGCCGAAGGCGGTGAGCACGAACTGGAACAAATGCTTGACCTCGCCGTAGCGCACCAGGCGGTCGCCGGTGAAGCGGGTGGTGACCGCGTTCATGCACACCTCAATGGCCTTGTCGGTCGAGCCCTGGACCACCTCGTACGGGCGGCACTGGTTGGCGACCATCATGATCAGGTCGCCGATGAGCAGCGCGTAGGCGATCTGCATGACCATGGTCTTGGTCAGCCGAAAGCCGGGGTTGACGTCGGCCTCCAGCCCGGCGAAGTTGAGCGAGATGACCGGGATGAACCCGTAGCCGTTTTTGACCAGCGCCTTGCGCATCAGGTGGATGTAGTTGGACGCCCGGCAGCCGCCGCCGGTCTGGGGCAGGATGAGCGCGATTTTGTGCACGTCATACTTGCCCGACTCGATGGCGTCGAGCAGCTGGCCGATGACCAGCAGCGCCGGGTAGCAGGTGTCGTTGTGCACGTTGCGCAGGCCCTGCTCGGCGATGTTGGGGCCTTCGGTGTGCAGCAGCTCCATGTTGTAGCCGAAGTTTTTCATCAGCCGGCACATCAGCCCCAGCTGCACTGGCAGCATATTGGGCACCAGGATGGTATAGGTCCGGCGCATCTCCTCGGTGAACTGCGGCAGCTGGTATTCCGCTTCAGCCTGCGGATTGTTGATCGGTTGTTGGTTGTTTTGCAAGTCTTCTGCCCTCCTCTACTGCGGCCAGCATACTGCGGATGCGGATCTTGGCCGCGCCCAGGTTGCTGATTTCGTCGATTTTGAGCTGGGTATAGATTTTGCCGCCGCGCTCACAGATGGCGCGCACCTCGTCGGTGGTGATGGCGTCGATGCCACAGCCAAAGCTGACCAGCTGGATGAGCTGGGCGTTCTCCTTTTGGGTGACGTACTTGGCTGCGCCGTACATGCGCGAGTGGTAGGTCCACTGGTTGAGCACATGCACGTCGGGCGCTTCGGTCATCTGCCAGACCGCGTCCTCGGACACGATCACCAGCCCGAAGGAGGCGATCAGCTGGTCGATGCCGTGGTTGATCTCGGGGTCGGCGTGGTAGGGCCGCCCGGCGATGACCGCGATGTCCAGCCCGTGCGCGTCGGCGTAGGCGATGGCCTTTTGGCCCGCAAGGCGGATCTGGGCGTAGTAGCTGTCCAGCTCCTTGTAGGCGGCGCCGGCCGCGGCGGCGATCTGCTTTTTCTTGAGTTGGGGGTACTTGCCGCCAAAATACCGGGCTGCCTGCTGCACGAATTTCTTGTGGTCGGCCAGCTCGAAGTAGGGCATCATGAAGTCAAAGCCGGCCAGCGCCGACACATTGGCTGCCAGCAGCTCGGGGTAATAGGCCACCACCGGGCAGTTGTAGCAGTTGGTCGCGCGGCCCTCGTCCAGGTTGTAGGTCATGCACGGGTAGAAGATGGCGTCCACACCCTTTTCGAGCAGGTTTTCGATGTGGCCGTGCATGAGCTTGGCCGGGTAGCACACCGTGTCCGAGGGGATGGAGTGCTGGCCCTTGCTGTACATCTCGCGGGTGGACACGTCGCTTAAAACGGTCTCGAACCCGAGCGAACGCAGGAAGGTGGTCCAAAACGGCAGCAGCTCGTAGAAGTTGAGCCCGAACGGCAGGCCGATGGTGGCGATGGGGGCCGGGTTGCCCGAAGGCTCACCGTAGCTGCGCAGCTTTTCCAGCTTCCAGCGGTACAGGTTGGGCAGGTCGGTTTTTTTGCCACCGCCGAGCGGGCGTTCGCAGCGGTTGCCCGAGACAAACCGGCGGCCGCCGCCGAAGTTGTTGATGGTCAGGCTGCAGTGGTTTTCGCACAAACCGCAGCGGGCCGATTTAACCGTGTGTTCAAACCCCGCCAGCGCTTCCGGGCCGATCAGGCTGGTTTGGGCCGGGCGGTTGTCCTTGGCGTGCAGGGCGGCGCCGTAGGCGCCCATCAGCCCGGAGATAGCCGGGCGGGTGACCTCGCGGCCGATCTCCTGCTCGAACGAGCGCAAAATGGCGTCGTTTAAGAAGGTGCCGCCCTGCACCACGATGTTCTGCCCCAGGTCGTCGGGCGAGTGGGCGCGGATGACCTTGTACAGCGCGTTCTTGACCACCGACATGGACAACCCGGCCGAGATGGCTTCAATGCCTGCGCCGTCCTTCTGGGCCTGCTTGACCGACGAGTTCATGAACACCGTGCACCGCGACCCCAGGTCGATGGGGTGCTCGGCGAACAGGCCCAGCTTGCAGAACTCCTCGATCGAGTAGCCCATCGACCGGGCAAAGGTCTCGATGAACGAGCCGCAGCCCGACGAGCACGCTTCGTTGAGCGAGATGTTGTCGATGCACTGGTTGCGGATCTTGAAGCACTTGATGTCCTGCCCGCCGATGTCGATGATGAAATCGACCTCGGGGCAAAAATGCCGGGCGGCGCGGAAGTGGGCGACCGTCTCGACCAGGCCGAAGTCCACGCCAAAGGCGTGCTGGATGAGGGCCTCGCCGTAGCCGGTGACCGCCGACGAGACGATATGTACCCGGTCGCCGCACAGCTCGTAGAGCTTTGTCAGCTGTTCGCGGATGACGTCGGCCGGGTTGCCCTTGTTGGACTGGTAGTGGTGGTACAGGATCTGGCCGCCCTCGCCGATGAGGGCCAGCTTGGTGGTGGTTGAGCCGCAGTCGATGCCCAGGTAGGCGTCGCCTTGGTAGACGGTGACGTTTTCGGTCATCACGTCGTGCTGGCCGTGGCGGCGGGTAAAGGCGCGGTACTCCTCCTGGGAGGTGAACAGCGGGTCCAGGTAGTTGGACAGCGCCGGTTCGCCGGCCGCTTTTTCCAGGATGTCCAGCAGCTCGTCAAAGGCGTAGGTCTTGGCCGTATCCTTGGCGTACTCGGCCGCGCCGGCCGCGATGGCGTAGGGCGCCAGTTCGGGGAAATGCGCATGGGCCTTGTCCAGCCCGAGCGTCTCCTGGAAGCGGCGCTGCAAGCCCATAAAGAAAAAGAGCGGCCCGCCCAAGAACAAAACGTCGCCCTCGATGGCGCGGCCTTGGGCCAGCCCCGAGATGGTCTGGTTGACCACCGCCTGGAAGATGGACGCGGCCACGTCCTCTTTGCGCGCGCCCTCGTTTAAAAGCGGCTGGATGTCCGACTTGGCGAACACGCCGCAGCGCGAGGCGATGGTGTAGATGCGCTCGGCCTCCAGGCTCAGCTCGTCGAGCTGGGCAGGGGTGACGTTGAGCAGAATGGCCATCTGGTCGATGAAGGCGCCGGTGCCGCCCGCGCACGAACCGTTCATGCGCTCTTCGAGCTGGCCGGTCAGAAAGACGATCTTGGCGTCCTCGCCGCCCAGTTCGATGACCACATCGGCCTTCGGGACATGCACGCCCACCGCCTTGCGCGTGGCGTACACCTCCTGCACGAAGTCCACGCCGCTGGCCTTGGCCACGCCCA
This sequence comes from uncultured Butyricicoccus sp., assembly GCA_904420185.1. GTDB lineage: Bacteria > Bacillota > Clostridia > Oscillospirales > Butyricicoccaceae > Butyricicoccus_B. The sequence continues at coordinate 16,665 of CAJFUJ010000006.1, forward strand.
GCCCGGCCGAGCCGGTGATGGCCACCTTGAGCTGGTCGCCGCCGATCACATCGGCTGCGGCGCGCAGCATTTCGCACGCCTTTTCGCGCACCTTGGACAGGTGGCGCTCGTAGCATTTGTAGACGATCTCCTTTCCGCGAACCGCCACGAGCTTAACGGTTGTCGAGCCAATATCAATTCCCAAACTTACTAAACTCATAGTTTCATTCCCATTTTCAACATTTTATGGTCTTTCCACGCAAATACCGTCCCTGTTGCGCAGGCAGCACAAAGCTGCCCAAACGCAACATCCTGTATCGTGTGCGCGGGACAAGCACCATTCCTTGTATAGCAATGTAATACTACAACGAATCTTTTTCAAAGTCAAATGCAGTTGTTGAGAAATTGGCCGCTTTTTTGTTAAAAACTCGTTAAGAATGCCAAAATGGGCGAAATAAATACAAAAACCGCCCTTTTCAAAGGCGCACAATCGGGCAGGTTTTATGAAAAGCGCCGGCTGTGCGCGGGCAAAAACCGTCAAGCATTCCCTTTTACGAAACATATGGCCGCCCCGTTGCATCCGGAGCGGCCGATATGATTTCCCTTTTCTAAATCATTGATCCTTTTTAAGATTCGCCCATGAGCGACTTGAGGTTTGCGACAAAGTCGGCGGCGCTCTCCTGGGTGACCATGGTCGCGCCGGTGTCGATGCGCGGCTCTACTTCCTCGCCGTTTGCGGCCTTGACCGCCATTTCCACACCGACCACACCCATGTTATAGGGGTCCTGCGCGACGGTGCCCAAGAACTTGCCCTCGGCGGTCATCTCAGCGACCGGGATGGTGCCGTCAAAGCCCAGAACCGGGATGTCCACGCCCGCCTGCTCGATGGCGCGCTGGGCGCCCTGGGCCATGGAGTCGGCAGTGGTGCACACGATATCAATGTCGCTGTATCGGTTCATCAGGTCCTGCATGGCGTTCATAGCTTTTTCCGACTCCGAGTCGCAGGCGCGCACTTCCAAGATCTCCACGCCGCCTGCCTCCAGGCCTTCGCGGAAGCCGGCTTCGCGCTCGTCGTGGTTGCTATCGCCCAGGCGGCCGCGCAGGATGATCGCCTTGCCGCCCTCGCCGACGGTTTGGGCTGCATATTCGCCGCCGATCTTGCCCGCAGCCTGGCTGCCGGTGCCGATGAAGGTCACTTTATTTTCAAAGGTCGTGTCGTTGTCCACCGCCAGCACCGGGATGCCCTCGGCATCGGCCTGCTGCAAAACCGGCAGCACTGCGTCCGGCGAAGAGGGCGATACGCACAAGGCGTCGATGCCTTGGCCGATCAGGTTTTGGATCATATCCACCTGGCCCTGCACGTCGGATTCCGAGTTGGGCGCGATGAAGTTGAGCTCAACGCCCATTTCCTCGGCCTTGGCCTCAGCGCCCGCCTTCATCAGCACATAGAAGGAGTCGGACAGCGATTTGACCACAAAGCCCACCGACACGCCGCTGCCGGATGTCCCCGAAGAAGCGCTTCCTGTCCCCGAGGATGCGTTATCTGCCGCGCCGCTCGATGCGCCGGATGTGTCTCCCCCACAGCCGGCCAAGCTGCCCAGCAGCAATGCGCCTGTGAGCGCTGCCGCCAAAATTCGACCTCTTTTTTTCATACTACTTCCTCCTTTGATTGTGCAATTTGCACATTTGATTTTTTAAGTTTAGCATTTGCATCGTGCACAAACAATAAAGATCTTGCGCTGTTTTGCGCTATTTCCTTACGTATTGTTGCGAATGCGTACAAGTTTCAAGCGTAATAGAAAAATTTTTCTATTACAGGAAAATGCACAACCCCATCCGCCCCTGCCCTGGTGCGCAAAAAAATTTTCCGCCAGGCCTTTACAATCCCCCGGGAATGTGGTATATTGTTTTATGTTATCTGCGTCCGTAGTTCAATTGGATAGAGCGTCAGATTCCGGTTCTGAATGTTGGGGGTTCGAGTCCCTTCGGGCGTGCCAAAAAGTCCTTGCAATCGCTTGTGCACAGCGGTTGCAAGGACTTTTTTCGGTTTATCGGCCGGCCGGTTCATCAAACCGGCCGGAGATCCTCTTCCAGACGTCGGTCTCCATGCAGCCGTCCACCGCGCCCTGCTCCATCTCCCGGAACATCGCATAGGGGACGGTCAAGCTGAGCAGCTCCTTCGGCAGGGCCGCGCGCTGTGAAATGTCGAAGTAGCCCAAAATGCCCTGGGGCTGTTCGCGCCCGATCTGCTGGTAGGCCAGCAGGATCGACTGGCAGGCCGATGCAAACGGCGCGGCCACATTGCACGCCGTGCCGCGCAAATACCCGGCCAAAATCACCAGCACCGACAGCTGGTCGGGGTTGGCGAACAGCACCACCAAATCGGGTTCTTGGCCGTCCGCCACCTTGTGCAGCGGCTGAAAGACCACGTATTTTTGCGGCGTCTCGGTGTAGGGGACGTTTGCAGCCCATTGGCGCACCAGTTCGGGCGTGGCGAAGAACCGCTCGCCCTTGCCCAGGCTGCGGCCGATGTCGCGGCCCTGCGCGTGCAATACCTCGTCGCCGCGGGAGAGCAGGGCGTCGGTCGGGTGGCCGTTCTTGGCGAAGGCGTTGCCGAAGCACAGGCCCACCCCGCCGCCCGGGCAGCCGTAGGTGTCCTCGTCAAAGGTGGACACCACGCCCTTGGTGGCCGCGGCCACCAGCATGGACGCCGCGCACACGCGCGTGCCCTTTTGGGCTTGGAAGGTCTCGCTGGGCCGCTCGTCGGTGAAGAACACCGCGACCGGCTCCAATTTGAACCGCAGTTTTTCACACAGTAGGCTTGTCATCCGTTTGCCTCCTCCAGCGCCTGCCGGGCGTGGCCGACGAACAGGGCGCGCACCGCGTCCATCTCGCCCAGGCCGCGCAAATCGCAGGCCACCTCGTACCCGTCCTTTTGCAGCACCGATTTCCAGCTGTCCGGCTCATCGCCCGCCAGATCGTTTTGGGCGTGGTCGCCTGCCACGATCATGAAGGGGGCCAGGGTCACCCGGCGCACGCCATGGTGCCGCAGCCGGCGGCGGATGTACTCCAAGTCAGGGAAGCCCTCGACCGTGCCCACATACACCCGTTCCCCGCCCAGGTAGCGGAACATATTTTCCACCTGGCTGTAAGTGGCGTTGGCGAAGTGCTCGGTGCCGTGGCCCATGTAGACATAGGCCGCATCGGGCGCCAAGGGGGGCAGGGTGTCCAGCAGCCGGCGGCACAGGTAGGCGTAATCGCGCGCGCCAAATAGCATGGGCTTGCCCAGGTGCAGGCGGTCAAACCGCTCGCGGTAGGGGGCCAGCTGGAGCAGCATTTTCTCGTATTCCTGCCCGGGCATGACGTGCAGGCTCTGGCAGAGCACCTCGGTATAGCCTTCTGCGGCCAGCTGTTCGAGCAGCTGCTGCGGGGTGGGGATGCGCACCCCCTCCTCCCGCTCGATCTTGCGGATGACCATGCCCGAGGTGAAGGCGCGGAAAAAGTCCCAGCCGGGCAGCGCCTGCTGCAAGCTGTCCTCGATCTGGCCGATGGCCGCGCGTGCGGCCGGATAGGTGGTGCCAAAGCTGACCACTGCCAGCGCTTGTTTGCTCATGATTCAAAGCCCTCCCGGGTGTAGAGTTGGTAGAGCAGCGCGTTGACGATGGCGGCGGCCACGTTGCTGCCGCCCTTGCGCCCGCACGCGACGATGTGCGGGGTATCGCTGCCGATGAACAGCTCCTTGGACTCGACCACGTTGACAAACCCGACCGGCGCGCCGATGACCAGCGCCGGCTGCACCTGCCCGGCCTCGATGAGCTCGTGCAGGCGGATGAGCGCGGTGGGCGCGTTGCCGATGGCGAAGAGGACCGGCCCTTCGAGCGCTGCGGCCCGCTCCATGGACACGGCCGCCCGGGTGACGCCGCGTTCTTTGGCTTCGCGGGCGACGTCGGGGTCGGCCATGAAGCACACCGCCTTTCCGCCGAACTTGGCCAAGGTGGTCTTGCTCACCCCAGCCAGGGCCATGTTGGTGTCGGTGACTACGGTTGCGCCCTGGCGCAGGGCCTGCTTGCCGCGCTCTACCGCGTCCGGCGAAAAGGCCAGGTTGTCGGCATAATCGAAGTCGGCGGTGGTGTGGATGACCCGCTTGACCACCTCGGCCACCCCGTCCGGGAAGGTCCGGTTGCCCAGCTCCTCGGTGATGATGGCAAAACTGCGTTTTTCGATTTCGGCGGGCTGCAGGATGGTTGGCTTCATTGTTCGATCCCCTCCCGTGCGGCGATGCCCTTGTCGTAGGGGTGGCGGCGCTTGCAGATTTCCGAGATGTAGTCGGCCCGGCTTTGCAGCGCGTCGGACGGGTCCCGCCCGGTCAGCACCACCTCCAGCCCGTCGGGCTTGTGGTCGAGGAAGTCGAGCACGGCCTGCTCGGGCAGCATACCGGTCGAAATCGCCCCGCACACCTCGTCGAGCACCAGCATGCGCGCCTGCTCCCGCTTGGCGAAATCGACGGCCGCCTGGAAGGTGCGCGCGAGCGCGTCGCGGGTCTGCTGTTTTTCCGCGTCGTTCATGGCAAAGGTGAACTTGCCCGACGGGTTGGCGGCCAGCAAGGTGACGTTGTCCAGCCGGGCCAGCATCCGGCACTCGCCCGAGGTGCCGTCCTTGAGAAATTGCGCGATGACGACGGGCTGGCCCTGGGCGGCGCAGCGCAGCGCCAGGCCCATGGCGCAGGTGGTTTTGCCCTTGCCGTCGCCGTGGTAAATGTGAATCAAACCGGTCATGCCGTTCCCTCCAAAATGCGATAGATTTGCTCCATGTCCAGCGCCGCGCGGACGGTGTCCGCCAGCGCGTCGTACTGGGCTTCTTTGTACTGCGCCATGTCGAAGTCCCCGCTTTCCAGCTGCACGCCCTTCTTTTGCGCCAGCGCCCCGGCCAGCGCGCCCAGCACCCCGCCCTCGTCGAACACGCCGTGCAGGTAGGTGCCGTAGGCGTTTTGGTGCTGGCAACCGTCGAGCAGGGTGTCCTCGCCGCGGCGCAGCCGCTGCAGCGGTTTGGCGCCCGGCCGCAGGGTGGTCTGGCCCATGTGGATCTCATAGCCGCGGGTTTTGTGCCCGGTGAGCGCGGCCAGGTCGCCCTCGACGGCGAGCAGCTCGCCCGCGGCCTGGGCGGTGGTCTTTTGGGCGCGGAATACGGTCTCGGCGGGCAGCAGGCCCATGCCGCGGATGGACCCGCCGCCCTCGCTGCCCTCCGGGTCGGCGATGGTCTCGCCCATCATCTGGTAGCCGCCGCACACGCCGAACACCGGCGTCCCGGCGGCGTGGGCCTTCAAGATGGCGGCTTCCAGCCCGCTTTCGCGCAGCCACTTGAGGTCGGCGATGGTGCTTTTGCTGCCCGGCAGCAAGATGAGGTCGGCGCCCGCCAGCTGGTCGGGGCGGCTGACATACCGCAGCCCCAGGCCGGGCACGCGCGGCAGGGCGGAAAAGTCGGTGAAGTTGGAAATGCGCGGCAGGCGCACGACGGCCAGGTCGACCGGCGCGTGGCAGCTGTCGCGCGACAGCTGGTCGGATAGGCTGTCCTCGTCGTCGAGGTCGAGCGGCTGATAGGGCACCACGCCCAGCACCGGCTTGCCGGTCAGCTGTTCGAGCATGGCAAGGCCGGGCCGCAAAATGTCCACGTCGCCGCGGAATTTGTTGATGACCAGCCCGCAGATGCGGTCGCGCTCGCGGGGCTCAAGCAGCATGACCGTGCCATACAGCGAGGCGAACACCCCGCCCCGGTCGATGTCGCCCACCAGCACCACCGGCGCGTCCGCCATCTCGGCCATGCCCATGTTGACCAGGTCATCCTGCTTGAGGTTGATTTCGGCCGGGCTGCCCGCGCCCTCGAGCACCAGGATGTCGTACTCGCTGGCCAGGCTGTCGTAGGCGGCCTGCACCACCGGGCGCAGCGCGCGCTTGTTGCCCCAATATTCGCGGGCGGTCTGGTTGCCCACCGCCCGGCCGTTGAGGATGACCTGCGAGCCGCAGTCGCTGGTGGGCTTTAATAGGATGGGGTTCATGCGCACGTCGGGCGCAATACCGGCGGCTTCGGCCTGCATAACCTGGGCGCGGCCCATCTCGCCGCCGCCCGCCGTGATAAAGGAATTGAGGGCCATGTTCTGCGCCTTAAAGGGCGCGACCTTGTAGCCGTCCTGTTTAAAAATGCGGCACAGCGCGGCAGCCAACACACTTTTCCCCGCGTTGGACGCCGTCCCCTGCACCATAATCGCTTTCGCCATGGGCGAGCACCTCCCTGATTTCCCGGACCAGCCGGTCGTTTTCCTCCTGTTTGCGCACGGCCACGCGGAAATACCCGGGGCCCAGCCCTGCGTAGTTGGCGCAGTCGCGGATGAGGATGCCGCGCGGCGCGAGCTGCTGTTTGAGCCCGGCCTGCGGGGTGTAGAACAGCAGGAAATTGGCCTGCCCGTCGAACACCTGCAGCCCGCTTTCGCGCAAATCCCGGGCCAGTTTTTGCCGCAGCGGGGCGATGTACCGGGCGGTCTGCCCGGCGTAACCGGCCAGCTGCAGCGCCGCCACCCCGCACGCCTGGGCGGGCGCGGACACGCCCCACGGCTGCCCGGCCGCGTGCAGCCGCTCGAGCAACAGCCGGTCGGCGCACGCGCACCACCCCAGCCGCACCCCGGGCATGGCGTACATCTTGGTGAACGCCCGCACCACCACCACGCAGTCCAGCCGGTCCAGCGCGGGCAGCAGGGTGCGCTGGGTTTCGTCGGGCAAAAAGTCCAAAAAGCACTCGTCCACGATCAAGCGCACCCGTTTTTGCTGGCAGCGGTCCACCATGCGCGCCAGCAGCCCCGGCTCGACCGCGCGGCCGGTGGGGTTGTTGGGGCTGCACAGGAACACGGCGTCCACCTGATCCAGCTCGTCCAGGATGCGCTCGGTCACGGCAAAGCCCTCCTCGGCGCGCAGCCGGTGGCGGCGCACCTGGCAGCCGAAGTGGCGCAGCGCGGTCTCGTATTCGGCGAAGGTGGGCGCGGTGACCAGCGCGGTGCGCGGCCGCAGCACGTCGGCCAGCCGGAAGAACACCTCGGCCGCCCCGTTGGCGCAGAAAAACTGGGCGGGCGCCAGGCCGTAGGTGCGGGACAGCGCGCCTGTCAGCTCCCGGCAAAAGGGGTCGGGGTACTGGGTGCACTGCTCGACCGAGTCGAGGAAGGCCTGCCGCACGGCTTGGGGCATACCGCGCGGGTTGATGTTGGCCGAAAAGTCCAGCACCGCCCGGCCGGGGTACTGCGCCGCGTAGGTGTACACATCGCCCCCGTGTACCGATTGCATGGCCTATCCCTCCCTTCCGGCCGCGTCCGGCAGCGCGCCCTTGAGCACCTGGGGCAGCCCGGCGCACACCCGGATGACCGTGTCGGCCTGGGCGGCCAGGTCGCACAACAGCCGCCCGGTGCGCTCGCGCCAGTCGTCCTGCTCCCTGTCCGCCGGCACCACGCCGCAGCCGATCTCGTCGCACAGCACGAGTTTGCCCCGCAGCCGTCCGACGAGCCCGGAAAGGTCCTTCTCGCGGCGGGTCAGGTGGTGCAGGCCGTCTATTGCCCGGGCGGACGCCAGCCCTTCCCGGGTGCAGGTGCGCCCGTCCGCAAAGTCGTCCGGCGCAAGGCCGTACAGGCGCATGGCCAGGGCCTTTTTGCCCTGGGCCGCGCCGCCGATGATGAGTACAGTCAAGTGTTTTTCCTCCTATCCTGCGATGAGCCCGCCAAAGGCAGCCGCTGCCAGCAGCAGCAGTTCGCCCGTCGAGATGAAAAACCCGGTCAAGTCGCCGGTGACGCCGCCGAAGATGCGCTTGCACAGCCGGTCGTGCAGCGCGTACCAGATCAGGCCGAGCAGCAGGGCGGTTCTGACCACCGCAATGCCGGCCGGCGCGGCGTACAGCCACACCCCGGCCAGCACCGGGTAGGCGATCGCTTGGAGCGCCAGCGCGACGGCCACCGCCTTTTTGTCGCTGTTTTCGGCGAACAGATGGGCCAGGCCCGAGTCCTTGGCGCACGGCATGGTCACAATCTTGCAGCCGCCCGCCGCCCGCGCCGCCGCGAACCCCAGCACAGCCAGCGGCAGATACTGCGGCGTCTGGTACACCTGGGCAAAGCAGGCGGCTTCGGCCAGCAGAAAGGCCATCAGCCACAGCGGCCCGAACGCGCCCACATGGGAATCCTTGAGGATGTCCAGCCGCTTTTGCCGGTCGCCGAATGAGCACAGGGCGTCGCAGGTGTCGCACAGGCCGTCCAGGTGGATGCCGCCCGACACGACGAGCGGCAGCAGCGCCGCCCCGCCCGCGTACAGCAGCGCGGCCGCGCCATAGGCCGCGCAAAACTGGTACCACAGCCACTCCAGCCCGCCGATGACCAGCCCCACCAGCGGCAAAAAGCACAGCGCCCAGCGCATGGTGCGCTTTTCCCACTGCACCTGGGGCACCGGGATGGCAGAATACAGCGAAAATGCGACCAGAAAGCCGCTTGTGATGCTCTTCATGCCAGCCAGTCCCCCCCTTTCAGGGGCAGCAGGATGCCGCACACCGATTCGGCCGCCGCGTCCGCCCGGCGGACAAGGGCGCGGTTGATCTGCCCCAGCAGCGCGATGTATTGCTCGGTTTCGGGCGGGTAGGCCTGGCCGTCCGAAAAGATTTCGTTCGTCACCACGACCAGCGTACCGCACCGGGCGCGCAGGCGGTCCACGCCGTCCAAGATGGCGGCGGCGGCGCGGCCCGGCCCGGCCCCGTCGGGCGAAAACAGCTCGTTTGCCAGCAAATTGGCCATGCACTCGAGCAGCACGCCCTCATACCATTTGTCCGGCGCAAACCCGGCCAAATCGGTGTAGCGCTCGGCGCTCTGGAAGCCCTTGCCCGCGCGCAGCGCCTGGTGGCGGGCGATGCGGCGCTGGGCGGCCGGGCCGAAGGGCTGCATGGTGGCCACATACAGGCGGCTATGGGGCGCGGCGTGGGCGCACAAGATGCGCTCGGCGTGGGCCGACTTGCCGGACGCCGCCCCGCCGGTGAGTACGCACATCATGTCAGCGGCTGGTAGGGCTCGATGTCGGTCTCGTCAAAGCGCAGCATGCCCAGATAGGGCGCCAGCGCCAGGTCGAGCAGGGCGACCGTGGCCACCGCGCCGGTCCCCTCGCCCAGCCGCATCCCGGCCGCAATAAAGGGCTTGGCGTGCAGCGCGTCCAGCAGCTTTTCACCCGCCGGCTCGGCCGACTGGTGGGACACGATCAGGTAGTCGCGCACGGCCGGGCAAAGCCGCACCGCGCACAGCGCTGCCGCGCACGCGATCACCCCGTCCACCACCACCGGCAGGCCGCACGCCGCCCCGCCCAGGTACAGCCCGACCATGCCCGCCATGTCCAATCCACCCACCTTGGCCAGCACGTCCATGGGGTCGTGCGGGTCGGGCCGGTTGACCGCGAGGGCGGTCTGCACGGCGGAGATTTTGCGCGCCAGGCCCTCACTGGACAGCCCGGCCCCCCGGCCGGTGACCGCTTCGGCGTCCAGGCCGAGCAGCGCCGCGGTCACGGCTGCGGTGGTGGTCGTGTTGCCGATGCCCATCTCGCCCACGCACAACAGCTTGTACCCGGCGTTCTTGCACTCTTCGGCCAGGTCTAGGCCGACCTGCACCGCCTGTTCGGCCTGCTCGCCCGTCATGGCCGGGCCCTTTGTCATGTCGTTCGTGCCGGTCATGATTTTGTTTTGGCGGATGCGCGCGCCTTGCACCGGCCGCGCCACGCCAATGTCCACCGGGATGACGTCCAGCCCGGCCTTTTGCGCCATCAGGCACACCGTGGTCTGGCCGCGGTCCATGTTTTCGGTGACAATCGCGGTCACCTCCTGGCCGCACTGGGTCACCCCCTGGGCGACCACGCCGTTGTCGGCGCAGAACACCACCACCGCCCGCTTGCCGATGTCGGGCTTTTCCTCGCCGGTCATGCCGGCCAGGTGGATGACCGCGTCCTGCAGCAGCCCCAGGCTGCCCAGTGGGATGGCGATCTGGGAAAACCGCGTGCGCGCCGCCTGCATACTCTGCTCGCACAAGGGCCGGATGCGGGCGGCTGCTTGGGTTCGATTCATATCCTATTCACCTCGCTGCATTTGCGCACAAAGCGCGCTGCAAATTGTGGGTTGGAGCCGAAATACAGGTGCGGATACCCGGCATACAGCGTATCGCGCACGTGCACACACGGCCAGCTCCGGCCGTTTGGTTTTTGGGCGGTAAAGCCGTCGCCCGGATCGTCCGAACGGGCGTAGTGGAACTCGTGGGCGCGGATGCTTGCGCCCGCCGGGCCGAGCAGCCCGCCGCGCCGGGCGGTCAGGGTGACGTAGCCGAAGTTTTGCAGCCGCCCGGTGAGCGTCCCCTCGCCCGGGATGACGCCCGCCATCGGGTAGCTCTCCTGCCCGTCGGACAGCCGCTCGTGCAGGTAGAGGAACCCGCCGCACTCGGCCAGGGTGGGCAGCCCGCCCTGCACCCGGTCATGGATTTCCGCGCGCAAGCTGCGGTTGGCCGCCAGCGCTTTCAGGTGCAGCTCGGGGTAGCCGCCGCCCAAATACAGCCCCTGGATGTTGTCCGGCAAATGGGCGTCGGCCAGCGGCGAAAATTCGACCAGCTCGGCGCCCAGCGCGCGCAAGATGTCCAGGTTCTGCGCATAGTAAAAGCAGAAGGCCGGGTCGCGCGCCAGCGCGATGCGCACCGGGCGGGCGGCGTCCGGCCCCTGCACGTCCGCGGGCAGCAGCGGCGCGGGCGGCTCCAGCGGGGACGCGGTCCCGGCCAAATCGAGCAGGCCATCGACATCCAGCCCCTGTTCGGCCGCGTCGGCCAGCAGGGACAGCTTGCGCTGCAAGTCCTGGATCTCCCCGGCGGTCACCAATCCCAGATGCCGGTCGGGGATGGCGGCCTCGGGCACGGGCGGCAAAAAGCCGTAGGCTTGCAGGCCGCTTTGTTCCACAATCCCTTTGTAAAAGGGGTACATCCCCGCGGACACGCCGTTTACAATCACGCCCGCGAGCGTGTTGGGCGCAAAGCCCTTGAGCCCGGCCAGCACGGCCGCCAGGGTCAGCGACTGCCCCTGGGGCCGCACGACCACCACCGCCGGGGTGCCGGTGGCGCGGGCCAGGTGGGCGGCCGAGGCGGTGTCGGTGTCGCCCGACACGCCGTCGTAAAAGCCCATCACGCCCTCGATGACGCCCACGCCGCCCACCGGGATGTGGCGGGCCAGCTGGGCGCGGCAATCGGCTGCATCGGTGAAAAACAGGTCCAGGTTGCGGCTGGGCAGGCCCAGCACCGCGGTGTGGAACATGGGATCGATGTAGTCGGGGCCGCACTTGAAGGCCCCGAGCGGCACCCCGCGCCGCTTGAGCGCGTAGAGCAGCGCGCTGGACACCGTGGTTTTGCCGCAGCCGCTGCCCGTGCCGCCGAGGAGCAGGCGGGGCGCCGGACGCCGGGCGGCGGTCACAGCGCCGCCATCGCCTGTCCGGCGGCGGCCAGTGCGGCGACCATGTCGTCCTCGGTGTGGCTGACGTTGACGAACACCGCTTCAAACTGGCTGGGCGCCAAGTAGATGCCGCGCTCCAGCATGTGGTGGAAGTAGGCCTTGAAGCGGTCCAGGTCGGACTTCTGGGTGTCGGCAAAGGTGCGCACCGGCCCTTCGGTGAAGTAGGGGCAAAGCAGCCCGCCAATCTGGTTGACGGTCAGCGGCAGGCCGTATTTTTGGGCGCTTTCGCGCAGTTCGTGGGCCATGCCCTGGGCCTTGCGCTCCATTTCGACGTAGTAACCCGGGTTGTCGCGCAAAATCTCCAGCTGGGCCAGGCCGGCGGCCATGGCCACCGGGTTGCCCGACAGCGTGCCTGCCTGGTAGACCGGCCCCAGGGGCGCGATTTGCTCCATCAGCTCGCGCCGGCCGGCATAGGCGCCCACCGGCATGCCGCCGCCGATGATCTTGCCAAAGGTGACCAAATCGGCCTGCACGCCGAAATACTGCTGGGCGCCGCCCGGCGCCAGGCGGAAGCCGGTGATGACCTCGTCGAAGATGAGCAGGCAGCCGTACTGGTCGCACAGCCGGCGCAGGCCGGGCAAAAAGCCGTCCGCGGGCGGGATGACGCCCATATTGGCGGCCACCGGCTCGACGATCACGGCCGCGACCTGGCCCTTGTTGGCTTCGAGCAGGGCAGCCACCGAGGGCAGGTCGTTAAACTGGGCGGTCAGCGTGTCGCTGGCCGCGCCCTTTGTCACGCCCGCCGAATTGGGCTCGCCCTGGGTCAGGGCGCCCGACCCGGCGGCCACCAGCATGGCGTCCGAATGGCCGTGGTAGCAGCCCTCGAATTTGATGATCTTGTCCCGGCCGGTCGCGCCGCGGGCCAGGCGCAGCGCGCTCATCACCGCTTCGGTGCCTGAGTTCACCATGCGCACCAGGTCCACGCCCGGCACCATGGACACGATGCACTCGGCCATGTCCACCTCGCGCGCGGTCGGCGCGCCGAAGGACAGGCCGTCCTGCACCGCCTTTTGCACCGCCTCGACGATGGGCGGATAGCTGTGCCCCAAAATCAGCGGCCCCCACGAGCCGACAAAGTCGATGTATTCGTTCCCGTCCAAATCCCAAATGCGGCTGCCTTTGCCCCGCACGATGAAGGGGGGTGTGCCGCCGACCGCGCGGAAGGCCCGCACCGGCGAGTTGACCCCGCCGGGCAGCACCCGTTGTGCCCGCGCAAAAATCGCTTCCGAAGCGCGCAGATTCATTATCCAATCTCTCCTTTCCGGATGGCGTCCGCCAGTTCACAGGCGTAATAGGTAATCAGGATGTCGGCGCCCGCGCGGTACATGCACACCGCGCTTTCGCACAGGATGCCGTGTTCGTCGATCAAACCGGCCTTGGCGGCTGCCTTGATCATGGCGTACTCGCCCGACACCGCATAGCAGGCAATGGGCAGGTCGAACCGTTCGCGCGCCGCGCGCACCAGGTCCAGATAGGCCATGGCCGGCTTGATCATCAGGATATCCGCGCCCTCCTGCACGTCGAGCGCGCATTCGCGCATGGCTTCGCGGCCGTTGTGCGGGTCCATCTGGTAGGCGCGGCGGTCGCCGAACGAGGGCGCCGAACCGGCCGCTTCGCGGAAGGGGCCGTAAAAGCTGGAGGCGAACTTGGCCGCATAGGACATGATGGGCACATTCTGGTAGCCGTTTTCATCGAGCGCCTGGCGAATGGCGGCCACCCGGCCGTCCATCATATCGCTGGGCGCGACCATGTCGGCCCCGGCGCGCGCGTGGCTGAGGGCGGTTTTGGCCAGCACGGTCAGGGTCTGGTCGTTGTCCACCTCGTGGCCGCACAAAATGCCGCAGTGGCCGTGGCTGGTGTATTCGCACATGCACACGTCGGTGACGATGTACATCGCGGGGTCCAGGTGTTTGATTTTGCGGATGGCCTGCTGGACGATGCCGTTTTCGTCCCATGCGCCCGAGCCCTGCTCGTCCTTGTCCTTGGGCAGGCCGAAGAGCAGCACCCGCGACACCCCATGCGCCTGTGCGTGCTGGACCATGAGGTCCAGTTGGTCGGGGCTGTAATGGAACTGCCCGGGCAGCGAGGGGATTTCCCGGTAAATGTTCTCGCCCTCGACCACGAACACCGGCCAGATCAGGCTGTCGGGTGAGATGCGGGTTTCGCGCACCAGGCGGCGCAGATTGTCCGACGTGCGCAGGCGGCGCGGCCGGATGACATCGTTGAACATGGTTTATTCCTCCTTTAGCGCGGCGACCATGTCGTCGATCGTCGCGTGCTTTGCAATTTGCACCTGCATATGGTAGCCTTGCGCGGCGGCGGCTGTCTGCGCGCCGATGCACAGGGCGGTAAAGTTTGCATGTTCGGCGGCTTGCCGCCCCACGGCCCCAACAAAGCCGTGCACGGTGGACGCGCTGGTGAAGGTGACCACGTCGAGCGCGCCCTGGGCGAGCAGATCGCGCAGCGTGTCCGCTTTGTCCAGGCAGGGCTCGGTGCGGTAGAGCGGCACATCGGCAAAGGCAAACCCGGCCTGCCGCAGCGCGTCGGGTACCGCCGGCGAACCCTGCCCGGCGCGCAGCAGCAGGACGCGCTGGCCGGGCTGGGCGGCTTGCAGCAGCGCCTCGGCCAAATGGGCGCTGTCGTAGGTCTGCGGGCACAGGTCGGCGGTGATGCCGTACTCCTGCAGCGCGGCCTTCGTGCCAGGGCCGATGGCCGCGAACCGGCAGCCCCACAGCGCGCGCAGGTCGCGCCCGAGACGCGCCAGGGCGTGCACCAGTGCCTGCACCCCGGCCGGGCTGGTCAGCACCGCCCAGTCCCACCGCTGCCCGAGCGCGGCCTGCAGCCCGTCCGGCCGCTCGTACTCGACCGTCCGGATGCACGGCGCTTCGACCACGTTGGCGCCCAGCTGCCGCAGCTTGTCCGCCAGCGTGCCCGCCCGTTCGCGCGGCCGGGTGACCGCCACCGTCTTGCCGTGCAGCGGCAGCGGGGTGAACCAATCGAGCGCGTCCGACAGCGCGCACACCCGGCCCACCACGATCAGCGCCGGGCTTTTAAGCCCTGCCTGCCGCACTTCCTGCGCCAGCGTGCCCACCGTGGCCACCACCTTGCGCTGGTTGCCGCGCGCGCCGTTTTGGATGACCGCCGCCGGGGTATCGGCTGCCATGCCGGCCCCCAGCAGGCCGTCTGTCACCTGTTCGAGCGCGGTCAGGCCCATGAGAAAGACCAGCGTGGCATTGAGCCGGGTGAGCGCGTCGAAATCGATGGACAGCGCCTTGCCCGCCCGGGCGTGGGCGGTGACGATGTGCACGGCCGAGCAGTAGTCCCGGTGGGTGACCGGGATGCCCGCATAGGCGGGCACGGCCAGCGCGCTGGTCACGCCCGGCACCACCTCAAACGGCACGCCGTGCGCGCGCAGGTATTCGCACTCCTCGCCGCCCCGGCCGAACAAAAAGCAGTCGCCGCCTTTCAGGCGCACGGTGTCCTTGCCCTGCCCGGCCAGGCGCACCAAAATGGCGTTGATCTCGTCTTGCGGCACCGGGTGGTGGTTGTTCTGCTTGCCCACGTCGATCTTTTCGGCGTGGGGCGGGATCAGGTCCAAGATGTCCGCGCCCACCAGCCGGTCGAACACCACCGCGTCGGCCGCGGCCAGCGCTGCCGCGCCCTTGCGGGTCAGCAGGTCCTTGCCGCCCGGCCCGGCGCCGACCAGGGTCACTTTTCCTTTGTTCACGTTGCTTCGGCCTCCCTTTTGAGTGTTTGCGCCAGCCGCGCGCCCAGGGCTTCGGCCTGTTCGCGGGGGGCGGTGTCGTCGCCGTAGACCACGGTTTGTTCGTCCTCGGTGGCGTACATGGCGCGCAGGTGCAGGGTGTCGCCGTGCAGGGTGGCGTGCGCGGCCACGGGCGCAAAGCAGCCGCCCCCGAGCGCGCGCACATAGGCCCGCTCGGCCAGCGCACACGCGCGCGACGCCGGGTCGTCGATCTTTTGGGCCAGTTCGGCGTATTCGCCCGCCCGGCCCTGCACGGCCAAAATGGCCTGCCCGGCCGCCGGGATGAGCTCCTCTGCCGGGAAATACCGGCTGATGCGTTCTTCCAGCCCCAGCCGCCGCAGCCCGGCCGCGGCCAGCACCAGCGCGCTGTATGCGCCGCTGTCCAGCTTTTTAAGCCGGGTGAGCACGTTGCCGCGCACCGGCTGCACCTGCATCCCCGGGAACAACCGCTTTAATTGCACCCGCCGCCGGGCGCTGGCGCAGCCGAGCGGCTTTGTGGGGTCGAGTTCGCGCGCGCCCGCGGGCAGCACCAGCACGTCCCGCGCGTCCTCCCGCGCCGAATAGGCCAAGAGCGGCAGCCCTTCCGGCTGCTCCATGGGCACGTCCTTCAGGCTGTGCACGGTCAGGTCCACCCGCCCTTGGGCCAGCGCGCGGTCGAGCTCCTTGACGAACAAGCCCTTGCCGCCCACCTGGTCGAGCGTCCTGTCCAAAATCCTGTCGCCGGTGGTCTTCATGGTCACCAGCTCGCAGGGCACGCCCAGCTGCGCGATGACCTGCTCGGCCTGCACCACCGCCAGCTTGCTGTCCCGGCTTCCAATTCGTATGTTCATGGTGTCTCCTCCATCAGTGTGCGGATGCGGGCGGCGGTTTGGGCGACCTTGCGGTGGTTCTCCCCGCGCGACACCACCCCAGCGATCAGCCCGCCGCCCTCGCAGACGGCCGGGAAAAAGAAGGTGCTCTCCCCGGCGCAGTCGGCCACGCTGACCGGAATGCCCCGCGCCCGGCTCTCCTCGCCCACCTGGCGGTTGACCAAGCGGTCGTCGGATGCGGCCACGGCCAGCTTGACCCCGTCCAAGTCCTCCTTGCGGAAGGGCCGGGCCAGCCATTCGGCGTCGAATGCCGCCCGTTTTTCAGGCGCGACCACCTTGACCTTAGCGCCGAACCGGTTCAGCACGCCGATGCGCCGCGCGGCGATCTGCCCGGCGCCCACCACCAGCACCGGCTGGCCCTCGAGCGACACAAACAGCGGGAATTTGGGGGGCGCTTGCAGCCCCAGCCGGGCGGACAGCTCGTCCTGCACCTGTTCGAGCGTGCGGCCCTGCTCGTCGGACGGGCGGGCGATGAGCAGCACGGTGGCCCCGGTGTCGCGCGCGGCGGCGAGTTTTTCGGCCAGCCCGCCGGCCTGGCCTGTATCCTTGGTCACCAGGATGTCGGCCCCGACCTGCCGCAGCAACGCGGCGTTGAGCTCGCGCGAAAACGGCCCCTGCATGGCCACGATGTGGCTGGCCGGGAAGCCCAGCGCCAGGCACTTTTCCAGCACCCCGGCCGCGGGCAGCACCCGGGCGAACAGCCGCCCGGCAAAATCCGGCACCGCTGCAAAGGCGGCCAGCTCCTTGCTGCCGGTGGTCAGCAGCGCCCGGCCGGGGTGTTCGGCCAGCCACCTGGCGGCTGCCGCGGTGTCAGGCACGACCACCGCGCCCTCGGCCCCCGTGCGCGGGCGCAGCAGCCGCAGGTATTCGGCCCCGGCGCGCAGGCAGGCGGCGCGCAGGTTGGCCGACACGGCGGGCGCATAGGGGTGGGTGGCGTCCACGACCAGGTCGCCTTCCGCCAGGCGTGCGGCCATCTGGTCCTGGTCCAGCCTACCCGCGTGGACCTGGATGCCGGGCAGCGGCTCCATGACCGCCTGGCCGTACTCGGTGGCCACGAACACCTGGGCTTCGGCCCCCCGGGCGGACAGGAACCGGCACAGGGCATGGCCCTCGCTGGTGCCGGAAAAAATCAGCAGGTTCATACGCCGCGGTACCCGCGCGGGGTGACCATGCGCCCGCCGATGACCTTGGTGCTGCGGTTGCCGACAAAGACGGTGGTCAGCATATCGACCGGGGTGTCGCGCAGCTGGGCCAGGGTGGTCAGGGTGAAGCGCTCCCCTTCCCGGCCGATGTTGCGCACCAGGCCGCACACGGTCTCGGGCGGCTGCACATCCAGGAGGATGTCGCACACCCGCTGCAAATGGTCGGTGCGGCGCTTGCTGGCCGGGTTGTAGAGCGCGATGCACAGGTCGCCCTCGGCGGCGCAGCGCACCCGCTTTTCGATGGTCTCCCACGGGGTGAGCAGGTCGGAGAGCGAGATGGCGGCAAAGTCGCAGGTCAGGGGCGAACCGAGCACCGCCCCGCCCGCGCACGCGGCCGTCACGCCGGGCACCACCTCGATGTCGATTTCGGGATGCCCGGCGCACACTTCGAACATCAGCCCAGCCATGCCGTACACCCCGGCGTCGCCCGACGAGATGACCGCCACCGTCCTGCCTTCGAGCGCCGCGTCCCGCGCGGCCGTACACCGCTCGACCTCGCGCATCATGCCGGTCTGGATGCGTTCCTTGCCGGCCAGCAGCGGTTCGATCAAATCCAAATACAGGCCATACCCGGCCACACAATCGCATTTTTCCAGCGCGCGGACGGCGCGCAGGGTCATCTGCTCCTCGCCGCCCGGGCCAATTCCAATTACATACAGCTTCATCTGCCGCTTCCTTTCTTGATGTGCCGGAGGCAGCCTGCCAGCCGCTCCTCACTGACAATATCCTTCATGCCACCCAGCAGCATGTCGACCGTTTTGCCGACCGCCAGCTGGATGACGCCGTCCCAGTCGCCGCTGCGCGCCAGGTCCTCGTATTGGTGGTCAAAGTGCACCCGCTCGCACGCGGCGTCCTTGATCAGCCCCATCACGGGCAGCGCCTGGCGGTAGTCGTACCACGCCTTGAACTCGGCGTATTCCCGGTCCAAGATGGCCTGGGCCCGGGCGCGCTCTTCGGCGTTTTCGTCGGCCAGCCGCCCCAGGTCGTCCAGGTTCCACACCGTGACCCCGGGCAGGGTGGCGGCATCGGCGTCGATGTCGCGCGGCATGGCCAGATCGACCAGCAGCCGGGGCGGCGTGCGCATGGCGCGCAGTTGCCCGGCGGTCAGGGTGAAGTGTGGGCTGGTCGTGGCGCTAAAGACCAGGTCGGCGCCGTCGATCAGGGCAAACCGGTCCTCGTAGGCGTGGGTGGCGCACCCGGCCGGGACGATGGTCTCGCCGTGCCGGT
Source organism: uncultured Butyricicoccus sp. (assembly GCA_904420185.1). Lineage (GTDB taxonomy): Bacteria > Bacillota > Clostridia > Oscillospirales > Butyricicoccaceae > Butyricicoccus_B. Next base: position 35,239 of record CAJFUJ010000006.1, read on the forward strand.
AGGAGCGCAGGGTGATGGTCACCCGGCACCCGGCCTGCCGCAGCAGCCCGGCCGCCAGCCGGCCCATCTCGCCGTTGCCGATGACGACCGCCTGTTTGCCGTCCAGCCCGCCGAAGAAGGTCTGCGCGCGCTCGACGCCGCGCGCTGCCGCCGAGCTGGGCACGCCGGTCAGCCGGGTCTGGCTCTTGACCCGCTTGCCGGCCGCCACCGCCCGGCGCAGCAGCGCGCCCAGCACGCTGTCCATGCACTGCGCCTCATACCCGAGGTCGAGCGCCTGGCGCACCTGGGTGACGATCTGGTCGTCCCCGAAGATCTGCGACTTCATCCCGGCCGCGACCGCCATGATGTGCTGCACTGCGTCCTCGCCCTGCCGCGCGGTGCTCAGCGCCCGGTAGGTGTCCGCCGGAACCCCGGCCGCGCGCGCCAGCAGCGCCAGCGCATCCACCGGCTGGGCGGTGTGCAGGTACAGTTCGGTGCGGTTGCAGGTGGCCAGGACCGCGCAGGCCAGCACGTTTTGGCCGTCCCGGATCTTGGGCAGCAGCTGCAGCACCTGGTTCTTTGTAAACGACAGGGGTTCCCGCTGGGCGATGGTGGCCCCGCTGAAATCCACGCCGGTCATCTGTATGTTCAAAACTCCATCCCCCAATTTTGCGCCGCCAGCGCCACGGTGACGCCGTCGTGCGCGGTTTTTGCCATGAGCAGCTTGCCGCCGCCGGTGTGCCAAACGGCCGCCCGCTCGCACACGTTGTCCACGCCCACCGCCTGCTGGACGAAATCGGACGCCGTAAACCGGCCGGGCGCCAGCCGCAGCTCGTCGGCTGAATAGAACACAGCCGGCAGGTTGTGGTCCTTGCAAAAGTCCAGCAGCCCGGCCTCGTCCCGTTTGACGTCGATGGACGCGACCGCTTGCAGGGCGGCGATGTGGACGCCGGCCTGCTTGAGCGCCGCCCCTACCGCCTGTTCGACGGCCTGGCGGGACGCGCCGCGGCGGCAGCCCAGCCCCACGCACACGATGCGCGGCACCAGATGCAGGGTGTGCGCAAACGGCTGGCGCGCGCCCGATAAATCGACCGTGAACCCGGCATCCTGGCCGCCGCCCTGCTTGATGTAGCGCGGGATGGCGCCCTGCACCGGGAAATCGGTCTGGAGCCCGACCGACTCGCCGCGCAGCAGCGCCGCGGACACGAACCGGATCTCGCCCGGGTTTAACACCGTGCAGCCGTGCTCGCGCGCCCAGGTGTCCACCGCGAACAGGCCGCGCCCGTCGGTCGCGGTGGTGACCACCGCCTGGGCGCCCAGGCCCTCGGCCAGGCGCACGGCCAGCGCATTGGCCCCGCCCAGGTGGCCGGACACCAGCGGGATGACAAACTTGGCGCCCTCGTCCACGACGAGGACGGCCGGGTCATACGCCTTGCCCTGCAAGTAGGGCGCAATGGCGCGCACCGCGATGCCGCACGCGCCCACAAACACCAACAGGTTGCAGTCGACCATGGCCTGCTGCACCATGCGGGCCAGCTTTGTCCCCTCGAGCGAGGGGTCCACGCCGCGCGCATAACACTCGATCTTGCCCTCGCCCAGCAGCGCGGCGATGCGCCGGCCGGTCTCGGCGCCCCGGCCGGTAAAGGAAACCACCTTGCCCCAGATCATCGGCTGGCCTCGCGGAACTCGGTGGAAAACGACGGGTCGTACAGCTTGGACCGCTCGTAGGTGTCGCCCAAAAAGCCGCCCACGGTGATGAGCGCGGTTTTGGTGATGCCGGCCTGCTGGGCCGCTTCGGCCAGGCCGCCCACCGTGGTGCGCACCACCTGTTCGTCCGGCCAGGTGGCCTTGTAGACGATCGCCGCCGGGGTATCGGGCGCGTAGCCGCCTTCCAGCAATTTTTCCTGCAATTTGTCGGTCTGCCCGGCCGACAGGAAGATGACCATACTGGCCCCGTGGGCGGCCAGTAGCTCGATTTTCTCCTTGGGCGGCACCGGGGTACGGCCCTCCATGCGGGTCAAAATGACCGTCTGGGACACGTCGGGCAGGGTGTACTCGGCCTTGAGCGCGGCCGCCGCCCCGCAGAAGGAGGACACGCCCGGCACCACTTCATACGCCAGCCCTTCCTTGTCCAGCGCGTCCATCTGCTCGCGGTGGGCGCCGTAGACGCACGGGTCGCCGGTGTGCAGCCGCACGACGGTTTTGCCCTCCCGCGCGGCCGGGACCATCACGTCCAGCACCTGCTCAAGGGTCATCTGCGCGCTGTTGTACACCGCGCAACCGTCCTTTTTGTAATCCAGCAGCGCCGGGTTGACCAGCGAACCGGCGTAGACGATCACATCCGCCTGCCCCAGCAGCTTGGCCCCGCGCACGGTGATCAGGTCGGGCGCACCCGCGCCCGCGCCGACAAAGTAAATCATCGCTGCCCCTCCTTGACCAAAATAATCGAAAAATACCCGGTCGGGTCGTCCAGCGCGTCCAGATCGCGCACCACCCGCTGGCCGTCCATGGTGGCCCGCTCGACGAGCACGGCCTGGTTTAACTTGCCCTGGGCGCGCAATTTGTCGCGCACCTGCAGGATGGACCTGCCCGCCTTCATCAGCACCTTGGCGCCGGGCAGCGACAGGCCCTCGTCGGTCGAGTCGTGCGACGCCGGGATGATGTGCAGCATCTCGCTGCCCTCGACCAGGGCGGTGTTGGCCGCCGCGGCCGCCGCGCAGAACGACGGCACCCCGGGCACCAGCTGGGCGTCATACCCCCGCGCCAGCACCCGCTTGTGCACATACCAGTAGGTCGAATAGATGGACGGGTCGCCCAGGGTCAAAAAGGCGACCGTCTTGCCCTCATCCAGCAGCTGGCAGATGCGGCCGGCGGCTGCATCGTGGCTCTGGTCCATCTGGGCCTTGTCCCGGGTCATGGGCATGTCCAGGTACAAAACCGGCTTGCCTTCGACAAACCCGGCGGCGATGGCCATGGCGGTCTTGTCGTTGCCCGCCGACTGGGGCGCCGCAACCACATCGCATGCGCGCAAGATCCGCGCCGCTTTGAGGGTCATCAGCTCGGGGTCGCCCGGGCCGACGCCAATCCCATACAAAATTCCTCGCATTGTATCCTCATCCTTGTTTTAATTTTTGACAAAGCGCCGCCGCGCCCGCCGACTGGGCGAGCAGGCCGTGCGCATGGGTAAACATCAAATATTCCACCCGGGCCGCGCCGCGCATACGCGCCCGCAGCCGCGCCTCGATGGCCGCGCCGATGCGCGCGAGCACGGCTTGGCGCAGCCCGGCCCCTTCGAGCAGGTCGATGCAGGCGTCCACCGTGACCGCCGCCATCAGCCCCTCGAGCACGGCCGGCGGCGCGCCGCACAGGGCGGCGTGGGCGGTGAAGATCTCCTGCCGCCCGTCGGCGACCGACGAATGGGTGTTCATCACCCCGGCGGCCAGCTTGACCAGCTTGCCCGCGTGGCCGACCAGCAGGATGTCGGCAAACCCGGCAAACGCCGCATAGTCCAGCGCGTCGCCGATGAAGTTGGAGCACTTGACCGCCCGGTCCAGGTCCAGCCCCAGCGCCTCGCGGGCAAAGCCGGCCCCGTAATTGCCGGGACATAAAAACGCGATGCGCTGCCCGGCGGCAAAGGCGCTGTCCAGCTCCACATGGGTGGTGTCCATCAGCGCCTGTTCGCTCATGGGCTCGACGATGCCGCTGGTGCCCAAAATCGAGATGCCGCCCACCACGCCCAGATGGCTGTTGTAGGTCTTGCGCGCGATCTCGGCGCCGTTTTCGGCTGACACGACCAGCTTGAGCCCGCCGGTGTAGCCGCAGTCGCGGGCGGCCTGGGCGGCGGCTGCGGTGATTTGGGCGCGCGGCCCGGGGTTGATGGCCGCCTGGCCCACCGGCACGGCCAGGCCGGGCCGGGTGACCTGCCCGACGCCGTCGCCGCCCTGGATTTGGATGCCGTCCCCGGCCGGCTCGGCCGAGACAAAGATGCGGATGCCGTTGGTCACGTCCGGGTCGTCGCCGCTGTCCTTGCGCACTGCGCATTCGGCCCAGCCGTTTGCCCGCCGCGCCGCTTCGGGCGTTAGGCGCAGCTCGACCCCTTTGGGGGTGCGCAGCCGTATTTCGGGCGGCGCGCTGCCGCGCAGCAGCAGATAGACCGCCGCCTGGGCGGCCGCAGCCGCGCACGAGCCGGTCGTATACCCCCGCCGCAGCCGTTTGTGGTCCTTGTACACATCGTCCATATGGCCCTCCGCTTTCCTTATAAATACAAAAATGCCGTTTTTAGACGCTTCTTTGCATCCAAAACCGGCATAACTACGCAAATTGCCCCCAAAAGGGAGCCCTGCACACCGGTCATCACTCGTAACCGTAGGCACGTTTCCCAAGAGGGCAGGTCTTCTGACTTCGGTGTCTGCATCCGGCGCGGCCTTCCCGGGCGGGGGCCCAGTGGCGCGCGTGCGCCGGACTCTTCCGTTACAGCGGCGGGACCGTAGGGGATTTGCACCCCTTTCCCTAGGCAGCGGCCCCAGGGCCGCAGCGTTCCGCTCTTGGCTTTTCTTTGAAACATCTTTATTGTACTCGAATTCCACCCCTCTGTCAATCCTGCAAAGCGGCTGGGCATTGCTGCGGGTGCACCCAGCCGCTTTTGCCAGCATAGGCTGGCTATGGCGGGCGCGGAAAAAAAGCCAGCCGGCTGATTTTCCGGTTTGACGGACGGCGCGCGCTGTGATATACTATGAGTTAGCATAGGTTAACTTTCTGAAGGAGGCTTCCATGCACGATTACGCGCTGGCATTTCTGCTGACCCTCATCGCCGGGATGAGCACCGGCATTGGCAGCTTAATTGCCTTTCTCAGCCGGCACACCGACCGGCGGTTTCTGACCATCAGCCTGGGCTTTTCGGCCGGGGTGATGGTGTATGTATCCATGGTGGAGATCTTCTCCCAAGCCAAGGAGGCGCTGGCCGGGGCGCTCGGCCTGTGGGGCGGCAGCTGGGCGGCAGCGCTGGCCTTTTTTGGCGGCATCGGGCTGATCGCACTGATTGGGCGGTGCTTCCCCGAAAACAGCGCCCCGCTGCCCGAGGGCGGCGGGAATGCAGGCGGGCTGCTGCGCACCGGCCTGCTGACCGCCTCGGCCATTGCGGTACACAACTTCCCCGAAGGGCTGGCGACCTTTGTCTCGGCCCTGCAAGAGCCGGGCATTGCCATCCCGATTGTTGTGGCCATCGCCATCCACAACATCCCCGAGGGCATCGCGGTTTCCACCCCCATCTACCAGGCCACCGGCTCCAAAAAGAAGGCGTTTTGGTTTTCCTTCCTGTCCGGGCTGGCCGAACCGGCTGGGGCGCTCATCGGCTGGGCGCTGCTGCTGCCGGTTTTGAACCAGGCGGTGTTCGGCGTACTGCTGGCCGCTGTGGCCGGGATCATGGTGTTTATCTCGATCGACGAGCTGCTGCCGGCCGCGCGCGACTGTGGGGCGCACCATCTGTCCATCGCCGGATTTGTGGGCGGCATGGGGGTGATGGCGTTCAGCCTGCTGCTGTTTCTCTGAGGCGGCCGTGCAAGCGGTCAGCGCACGCCGGTGCTGCCGTGGCCGCCGCGGTCGGGGCCGGTCAGGGCGGGCACCTCGGTGAAGGTCAGGGTGGGCTGGTGGGCCATGAGCCGGAACTGGCAGATGCGGTCGCCCGCGTGGATGACCGTGTCGCGCACGGCGTAGGCGGGCATGAACCACTGGTCGTTGTCGCCGCAGTAGCTCTCATCGACGATGCCCATGCCGTTGGTCTGCAAGATGCCGAAATTCTTAAAGGTCGAGCTGCGCGGCACGATGTGGGCCTCATACCCTTCTGGCAGCTGCATGGCCACCCCCAGCGGGATGAGGGCGAATTCCCCGGCCGAAAGGCGTACCTCCTTGGCCGCGCGCAGGTCGATCCAATCGGACTTGCCGCCGATGGCTTGCAGCCGCTCGATCTCTTCGGAAAAATATTTGACTTGGATGTTCATACGTTCCTCCCATTGGGCGTTGGCCCTTGTTTGTTTCCATCATAGCACGCCCACTGCCCGGCCAGCTATCCGCAATGTTTTACAAATCCGTCGGCTTTTCTACGGCCATTCTCGTAAATATTCCTGTTCCTGCACCGGTTGACATCGTCCATATGGGCTCTTATAATGGAAGCCAGTACGCATTTCATACCCTTATAGGAGGAAAAACCCATGGACACCCAAACCTGTATTTTGAGCCGCCGCAGCATCCGCGCCTTCACCGGCCAGCCGGTCAGCCACGAGACCCTGGAAAAGATCATCTCCCTGGCCGCCTATGCGCCCAGCTGGAAGAACACCCAGATCTCCCGCTATATCGCCATCGAGAACCCCGAAACCCTCAAGGAGATCTGCGAGCGCTACGCCCCGTTCAACGCCCGCATCATCGGCGGCTGCAAGACCCTCATCGCCCAAACGTTCGTCAAGAGCCGCTCGGGCTTTGAACGCGACGGCTCCTACTCGACCGACCGCGAAGGCGGCTGGCAGTATTACGACTGCGGCATCGCCGCCCAAACCCTGTGCCTGGCCGCGCGCGACTGCGGCGTCGGCTCGGTCATCATGGGCGTGTTCGACCGCGAGGGCCTGGAAAAGTTCCTCGGCGTGCCTGAGGACCAGGAGCTCATGGCCCTCATCGCCCTCGGCTACCCCGAAGGCGACGCCCTCGCCCCCAAACGCAAAGACGTCAGCACCTTGTTGCAGTACTGCTGACCCTTCGCGGGGGCCAGCCCCCGCACCCCCGGCGGGGCTCTGCCCCTGCACCCCGCCGTCGCGGGGGCCAGCCCCTGCACCCCCGGCGGG
>CAJFUJ010000007.1 GCA_904420185.1 uncultured Butyricicoccus sp.
AGAGTCAGGGATTTGAACCCTGGGTGCGCTCATCACGCACACACGATTTCCAGTCGTGCGCCTTCGACCACTCAGCCAACTCTCCATATTGGCAGCCGCTCTCGAGCGACCTTGTTTATTATACGGCAGCGGTGTACAAAAGTCAAGCATTTTTTGCGTACAATCCGAGAAAAAATTCCCCCTGCGGCCGGGCGCCGGGCAGCGAACAAAACCCCAGGGCATTTGGATGGCCCAAAGGACGAAAACCTTGTAAAAGGTGTCCTTGCCGGGCCGGGCGGCGTGCACTACAATAAAGGTAAGGGAGACGGGTTCCAAAGCGCCAAGTAATCCGACGCTTGATTTTCCACCCTTTGGAGCCCGTCCGGACCCACGAAGAAGAGAGAAGCATTCGCCATCCTTGGCCGGCGCGTGCCTGGCCGCACCAGGCGCTGCGGGCAACCGATGGGGACAGGAGGTTGCAAACCATGCAAAACAAGTTTTATCCGCACCTGGCCAGCCCGATTACCATCAACGGCCTGACCTTCAAAAACCGTATTCTGGGCGCGCCCATGTCCAACCCGGAGATGGACCCTGATTGCCATATGCGCAAAGAGGAGGTCGCCTTCCACGAAAACCGCGCCCGCGGCGGCATGGCCAGCGTGGCCATCGGCCTGGGCATCGTGGACCCGGACGGCCGCACCCACACCAAGGAAGTCAAACTCTACGACGTCATGTCGCTGCCCTCGCTCAAGGAGGCGGCCGACGCTATGCACCGCCACAACTGCCGCGCGGTCATGGAGCTGGCCCACGGCGGCAAATATGCCGGCGCGCGCAGCCACGGCGACAACACCATCCCCAAGGTCTACGGCCCCAACGACGAGATAAACCCCGAGGGCCTGCAGGTCACCGCCATGACCGAGGAGGACATCGAGCGCATCGCCGGCCTGTTCGGCCAGGCGGCTGCTTTGTGCAAGCAGGCCGGGTTCGACATGATCCTCATCCACGGCGGCCACGGCTGGCTGCTGGCCCAGTTCATGTCGCCGTCCATGAACCACCGCACCGACCGCTGGGGCGGCAGCCTGGAAAACCGGATGCGCTTCCCGCTGCTGGTGGTGCAAAAGGTGCGCGAAGCGGTCGGGCCGCACTATCCCATCGAGTTCCGCATGAGCGGGGCCGAGCTCATCGAGGGCGGCTACGGCCTGGACGAGGGCATCGAAATGGCCAAAATGCTCGACGGCAAGGTCGATCTCATCCATGTGTCGGCAGGCGTGCACGAGGACCCGTCCGCCTTTGTCGTCACCCATCCGTCCATGTTCATCGAGCACGGCTGCAATGTGTACCTGGCTGCCGAGATCAAAAAGCACGTCAAAACCCCGGTCGCCACCCTGGGCGGCTTAAACGACCCGGACATGATGGAGGACATCGTCGCTTCGGGCAAGGCCGACATCGTTGAGCTGGCCCGCCAGTCCATCTGCGACCCCTATTTCCCGGAAAAGGCCTTCTCCGGCCAGGCCGACGACATCACCCGCTGCTGCCGGTGCTTCACCTGTTTCTACAATTATCTGACCAACCGCACCTTCTGCTGCGCCTTCAACCCGGTGGTCGGCCACGAGCTGGCCAGCTTTTCGGGCGCGCCCGCCACAACCCCCAAAAAGGTGGTCGTTGTCGGCGGCGGCCCGGGCGGCATGGAAGCGGCCATCACCGCCGCCGGGCGCGGCCACGCGGTCACCCTGTACGAAAAGAACGACCGCCTGGGCGGCCAGCTGTTGTCCGAGCAGTACATCCCCTTCAAGCAGGATATGTACAATTTTGTCAAGGTGCTGTCCGGGCGGCTGCAAAAGGCCGGCGTAGACGTCCGTCTGGGCCAGGCGCTCACCCCCGCGCAGGCGGCCGCGCTGGAAGCTGACGTGATCATCGTCGCCACCGGCGCCCAGCCCATTGTGCCAAACATCCCGGGCGTGGACGGCCCCAACGTCGCCACCCTGGACGCCCTGCACCAGCCCGAACCCGCGCTCGGCCAAAAGGTCGTCATCTTGGGCGGCGGCCTGGTGGGCAGCGAGTGCGCCATCTACTTGGACGGCCTGGGCAAGGAGGTCACAGTCGTCGAGATGAAGGACGACTGGGCGTCTGACGCCTATTTCATGCACAAAAACGCCATGAAGGTCTACTTTGAAAAGAGCAAGGTGCGCATCTGCACCCGCGCGACCGCCAAGGCCATCACCGATAAGGGCCTTGTGTGCGATACGCCCGACGGCGAGGCCCTCTTCGAAGCCGACACCGTCCTGCTGGCGGCGGGCATGAAGCCCGACCGCGCCGCGGCCGACGATTTCTTCAACACCGCGCCGCGCGTGTTCCAGGTCGGCGACTGTCTCAAGGCCGGCCGGGTCGTCGATGCGGTCACCCTGGGCTATTACCGCGCGCTGGACATCTAAAAACGCCCATATCCAACATCGCTCCCATCGCCAAAGTGAGGTAGGTAGAGGAATTGGGAGAATACAGCAAACGCCCCGGACGGCTTGTCCGGGGCGTTTGCGCATGATGGGGGCAATTTCCGTCCATACTAATCCCAAACATGCAAAGGAGGGCTGGTATGGAGCGGAACATCAGCCGGGCCTTGTGGGTCACGGCGGCGATTTTGAGCGCCCTGTGGCTCGCCCGGGTGGGGCTGCTGGTGGGCGGCGCGGAGGGCGCAGCCCCGGGCGTACCCGACGGGCGGCAGGCCGCTTATCCGGCGTCATCATCGCCGGCCTTGTGTTCCCGCTTGAGCGAAGCGAGCGGGTTGTTTTGGGCGGCCGAGCGGACGTTTTCGTCCCGGATGTGGGTGTAAATCATGGTGGTTTCCACGCTGTTGTGGCCGAGCACGGTCTGCAAGGTGCGGATGTCCACGCCGTTTTGGTACATGAGGGTGGCGGCGGTGTGGCGCAGCTTGTGGGCCGAATACTCGTCCAGCCCGGCGGCGGCCAGGTGCTTTTTGACCAGCCATTTGATGGTCGGCACACTCAGCCGGTTGCGGTTGCGGCTGGTAAAGAAGGCGTCCTGGTCGGCCGGATGGGGCTGGATGCGGGTGGGCAGATAGGCTTCGATGGCGTCCTGGCAGGCGTCGTTTAAGTAGAGGATGCGCTCCTTGTTGCCCTTGCCGATGATGCGCAGGGTGTCGCCGCGCACGTCCTGCAAATTCATACCCGCCAGCTCGGACACGCGCAGGCCGCAGTTTAAAAACAGGGTGAGGATGCAGTAATCCCGGTCGGCATAGGGCCCTTCCACGCTTTGGAGCAGCGCCTGGGCGTTTTCCAGCGTCAGGTAGCGGGGCAGGCGCTTGGGCAGGGTGGGGGAGTCCAGTTCGGCCACCGGATTGGTCTCCAGCACCCGGGCCTTGGTGGTCAGGTACTTAAAAAAGGCGCGCAGCGCGGCCACCTTGCGCGCGCGGGAGGTGGCGCACAAACCGTATTCGGTGTGGGGGCTGTTTTGCTGGCGGGGGCGCTCCTGGGCGATGTAGCCCAGGTAGTCGTACACGTCGGACAGGGTGATGGACTGGAGGAAGTCCAGGTCCACCTGCTGGATGGAAATCTGGTCCAGCGGCACGTCGGGCGGCACCCGCCTGCGGCTGTGCAGCAGATAGCGCAGGAAAAACCGCAGATCCAGGAAATATTCGTGGGCGGTCTGGTCGGATTTGCCCTTGATGGTGGACAGATACACCAAAAAGTCGCGCAGCAGCGGCGGGGCGTCGTGCGCATATTCCGAGATGATATAGCGTTGCATGGGGAAAGGCACCTCTTTGCATGGGTCGTCATAGGCTGGCCAGCCGCTCGATTTCTTCGGGGGTCAGGTCGCGCCACGCGCCGGGGGCCAGCGTACGGTCGAGTTCGATGGGCCCCTGGGCGATGCGTTTGAGCCGCCGCACCGAAAGGCCGCACTGCTCGCACATTTTGCGGATCTGGCGGTTGCGGCCCTCGTGGATGGTCATGCGCAGGCGGGCCTGTCCCTCCTGCTGGGACAGGACCTGCACCCCGGCGGGCCGGATGGCGTAGCCGTCAATGGTCATGGGCGCGGACAGGGCGGGCAGGCGGGACAGGTCGCCGCGCACGGTGACCAGATAGACCTTGTCCGCGGTGTGGGAGGGATGGGCCAGGCGCTGGGCAGCATCGCCGTCGTTGGTCAGCAGCAGCAATCCCTCGGAGTCGTAATCCAGCCGCCCGATGGGGTACACCCGGCAGCCGCACCCGGCGATGAGCTGGGAGATATCCTTGCGGCCGCGCTCGTCGTGCAGGGTGGTCACATAGCCGCGCGGCTTGTAGAGCATGAGGTAGCGCTTGGGCTGGGCGCGGCCGAGCGGCCTGCCGTCCACGCAGATGTGGTCGCAGGCCGGGTCGGCGCGGTCGCCGAGGCGGGCTTTGCGGCCGTTGACGGTCACCCGCCCGGCCTCGATGTAGCCTTCGGCCGTGCGGCGGGCGCACAGGCCGGCCTGCGCGATGAGTTTTTGCAGTCTTTCTTTCATAGTGGTTCCCTTCACCGGCCGGCAAACAGCGCCCGGAGTTTTTCGAGGATGGTTTGCAAAAAGCCCTTGCGTTCGGGCAGCATCTGGCTGTCCGCGCCAAAGACCAACGTATCCCGGGCCAGCGTAACGCCGCTTACCCGGTATTCGACCGCGCCGTAGGCGTCGTTTTGCCCGGCGGGCGCGTAGATGAAGGGCCGCCCGATCAGCACGGGGGTCAGCGCGGCGTATTCGTCCGCGGTCAGCCAGGCGGTGCAGGCCGATTGGGCCAGCAGCGGCAGCGCGGCCTGGGTGCCGCCCTCGCAGGCAACCGCGCCCAGGGGGTCGCCTGCTTCATGCAGGGTGTACGCGGAAAATTGGGCGAACCCGGCGTCGAGCAGGGCGGCATGGTCGGCCCAGTCGTTGCGGTCGTTGAGGGTGACCGCGATCAGGCGGCGGCCGTGGCGCTCGGCGGCCGACACCAGGCAGCGCCCGCTTTGCATGGTGTAGCCGGTTTTGACGCCAATGGCGCCGTCATACTGCCAGAGCAGGCGGTTGTGGTTGCGCAGCGAATGCCCGGCCGCGGTGGTATAGGTCTGGGTGCCCACGATTTGGCGGAAGGTGGGGTTTTGCATGGCGTAGGCGGCCAGCGCAGCCAGTTCGCGGGCGGTGGTGTGGTGATTGGGGCCGTCCAGGCCGCTGGGGTTGTCGAAGTGGGTGTTGCCCAGCCCCAGGGCCAGCGCCTTGTCGTTCATGGCCGCGACAAAGCGTTCGGCGCCGCCGCACTCGCCTGCAATGGCCAGGGCGGCGTCGTTGCCGCTGGCGAGCAGCAGGCCGTAGAGGGTGTCGCGCAGGGTGAGCCTTTGGCCCTCTTGGAGGTACATCGACGAGCCCTTGGCCAGGGTGTATGCGCGCTTGACCGTGTAGGTGTGGTCCAGGTCAAAGCCCTCGATGGCCACGATGGCGGTCATGATCTTGGTGGTGGACGCCATGGGCAGCACCGCGTCGGCGTTTTTCTTATAGAGCACCCGGCCGGTCGCGCCGTCGAGCACGATGGCGCTCTGCGCCGAAACGGCCGGCATCGCGTCCACCTGCGCGGCGTCCGCCGCAAACGGCCCGGCCCACAGCAGCGCTGCAAGCAAACAACAAATCACCCGTTTTCGCATGGCATCCCCCTTCTTTCCTGCTTTCAGCCTATGCGCGGCCGCGCCGGAATAGAAGGGGGGATTGGGTTAGGCGTCCTCGTTCGGGGTGTTGTTGTCCGGGTCTTTGGGGGCGGGCGGTTCGGCCTTGGCCGCGCGGCGGCCCTCCATAAAGCTGGACACCTTGCTCACCGCGCCCGGGATCATCTCGACCAGGCGGTCGGCGGTGGTTTCGGCCTGGGCGTTGAGGGGCAGGATGCTGGCCTCGCCGGTGCTGTCCACCACGAGGAAGCACACCGGCGACACGGTCACGCCCGCGCCGCTGCCGCCGCCGAAGCACAGGGGGGCCTTGTCGGCAGGGTGTTTGGGCTGGTAGTCGGCGCCGCCTGCGCCAAAGCCGAAGGTCACCTTACTCACCGGGATGATGGTGGTGCCGCCGGCGGCCTGGATGGGGGTGCCGATGATGGTGTTGGCGTCCACCATGGCCTTGATTTTGTCCATGGTTTCGGCCATCAGGGTTTGGATGGGATGTTCGCTCATAGTTCTTTCCTCCCTTGGGGATTTGCGGCCGTGCGGGCCGGTCAGGTTTTCATCTGGTCGAGCAGCTGCAAGAGGTCATCCCGCCGTTTCAGCAGCGTCCACAGCAGCCGGATGGGCCGCAGCGACACGGCCAAGTCCCCCGACCAGCGGGGCTTGTCCGATTCAAAGTCGGCGCCCACCGCGATATGCAGGTCGCGGATGGTAAAAGTATGCTCCAAAACCGGGACGGTCATGCCCAGCAGCGCCCAGCAAAGGCCGAGCAGCTGGCCGGTTTTGGCGGCGTCGCCGGTGGCGAGTGTCACGTCGGCCCGCAGCACGTCGATGCACAGCGTTTGCCGCACCTCGCCCGTCAGGTCCATCGCCAAACACACGGCGTCACCGATGTCCAGCTTGGAGATATCCCAGCCAGCGGGCTTTCCCCGGGCTTTTTTGGGGGGCTTTTCCGGCTTTTCCGGCCTTTTGAGCCCTTTGGGCGGCGGGTAGACGGGCAGGCGCAGCGGGCCGTAGCGCAGCGCGACGCGCAGGGCGCCGTCTTTTTTTTGGATGCGCACCCCGACCCGCAGGCACAGCGCCGCGATCACCAACCCCAGCGCAATCGCCAGCACGAGCGCGGCAATCTTCAAAAAAAGCAGGATGCGTCACCCCATTTCATCCAGCGCGCGCTGTTCGCTGGCGGTCAGCTCGGGCAGCGCGGGCAGGTCGGACAAGCTGGCGAGCGAAAAGGCCCGCAAAAAGGCGTCGGTCGTGCGGTAGAGGATGGGGCGGCCGGGCACGTCCAGCCGGCCGGCCTCAGCGATGAGACCCTTGTCGATCAGGCCGAGCAGCGCGCCGCCCGAATCCACGCCGCGCAGCTGCTCGATGTAGGCGCGGGTGACCGGCTGGCGGTAGGCGACCACGGTCAGCACCTCGAGCGCGGCGGGCGACAGCCGGGGCGGTTTGCGCCGCTCGAGCGCCCGGCGCACGGCGTCGCCGTAGGCTGGCCGGGAGCACAGCTGGGCCTTGTCCTCCAGCCGCACCAGCATCACGCCCCGGTTTTCCCGGTCGTACTGCGCGGCGAGCGCGTCCAGCGCCGCGCGCACTTCGTCCGGTTCGGCTTCGGCGGCCTGGGCCAGCCGCTCGACGGGCAGCGGGTCGCCTGCGGCGAACAAAATGGCCTCCAGCGTGGCTTGCAGGGCGTTCATTCGGCGTCCGCCTCCTCTCCGGGCGGGCGCAGCCGCAGGGTCAGGTCCATGCCCTGGCCCTCCAGATCGATGCGGTGGGTTTTGGACAGCTCCAAAACCGCCAGAAAGGTGGCCACGGCCTCGGGCCTGCTGCGCACGCCGTCGAACAGGCGGGCAAATTGCAGCCAGGGCCGGTGGGCAAACAGCTGCAAAATGTGGGCGATCTTGTCCTCGACCGGGACTTTTTCCCGCCCGACGATGCCGGTGAACGCGTCTGCCGGGGGCGGCACCCTTCGTTCGGCCCGGCGCAGCAGGGCGCGCCCGGTGCGCACAAGGTCGGCGGGGGTATGCTGGTAGGCGGCCGGCCGGGCGGTGGGCAGGGGGGTAGGCGGCCGGGTGAAGATGCCGTAGCCGCGCTCGCCCTGCTGCTGCAAAAAGGGGGCGGCCAGCTTGATGCGCTGGTATTCCAGCAGCAGTTCGACCAGTTCGGCGCGGGGGTCCTCCTCGGCGGCCTGGTCGTGCCGGGGCAGCAGCATCTTGGATTTGATGAGCACCAGCTGGGCAGCCATGGCGATAAAATCGCCCGCGATTTCCAAATCGGCCGCAGCCGCCTGGTCGAGCGCCTGCATATACTGGGTCAAAATCTGGGCGATGGGGATGTCATAGATGTCGATTTTATTTTTTTCGATCAGGTGCAGCAGCAGGTCGAGCGGGCCGTCGAAGTGGTCCAGGTGGAAGGTCAGCGCGCCTCCTGCGGGCGAAGGGTGTTGGTTCATCACAAGAACAGCTGCACCACCGCCATTGCCCAGCCGAGCACCACCTGCCGCGCCCCGCCCAGCAGCCAGGACAGTCCGCCGATCCACAAAAAGGCGATCACGGCCAGCAGGATGATGGGCGCATAGCGGTTCATGAAATTCTGGTAGCGCACCTGGGCGCGGAAGGGCAAAATGGCGTCCACAATGCGCGAACCGTCCAGCGGATGGATGGGCAGCAGGTTGAATACCCCCAGCCCGATGGACAGCGACCCGATATACTGGAAAAAGACATACAGCACCTCGGTGAACCCGGCAACCGGGTAAAACCGCACCCAGATCACCAGCATACACACATACCCCAAAAAGCCGAGCACAAAGTTGGAAACCGGCCCGGCGGCAGCCACCAGCCCCAGTCCCAGCCGGCGGTTTTTCATCTGGGAGATGTTGATCGGCACCGGCCGCGCCCAGCCGAAGCCGAGCAGGATCATGCACAAAAAGCCCCAAGGGTCGATGTGGGCCAGGGGGTCGAGCGTCAGGCGGCCCGAAGCCTTGGCGGTGCGGTCGCCCATCAGGTAGGCGGCAAAGCCGTGGGCGGCTTCGTGGATGGTCAGGCAGATGACAACCGCCGGGATGCCCAGCAGCAGGCCGATCAAGATGTCGCGCAGATTGCCGCCTAGAATCAGGTCAAGAAGCATGATATTCCTCCAAAGAAAGGGGCGAAAGACCGGATGGGTCCGCCTGGCGCAAGGCCGGGTTGCCGGACCGCCGGTCTCCGCCCAAAATCGAAAAATCTCCCTTTAGTGTAGCAGATGTTTCCTCTTAACACAAGGGTAGCCGAAAAGTTTACAATTTAAACCCCGCTGCCGGGCGACGGATAGGGGGCAAAGAAGGCCGCAAGCTCGGGCACATTGGCAAGCCGCTCGGCCCAATCGGGCGCTTCTTTTTGCAGCCGGATGGCGCACCGGCGGCAAAAGCGTTCGAGCAGCTCGGTGTTCCGGGCCATGTACTGTTTAAACCCCCAGATGTGGGTGAACCGGGTCTGTTCGCCGCCGAACAGCGTGGGCAGGTTGGAAAAGGTGGAAAGCGGCACGCCCTGCTCCTTGGCCAGCATGGCCAGCAGCCGCTGCTCGGCAAAGACCATATAGGTCAGCGGGTTGTCGGCCCCTTTGCACGCGCGCATGAACTCGATGGCGCGGCCGGTGTAGTATTCGGTGAACGCCGGGTCGCCGAAGTAGGCCAGGGCGGTGTTGGCGGGCAGCACCGACCAATCCAGGGAGGAAAAGTCAAACCCTTTTGCGGCGGGGAAGGCGTCCGGGCCGGGATAGACGGCGGGCTGGAGATCCTCGCGGTGGATGACCGTAAGCGGGGTGTCGCCGCAGTCCAGGGGTTCCCACACGATCAGGTCGGTGTCCAGCATGACGCAGGGTGCGCCAAAGGCGCGCAGGGCGAACAGCTTACCTGCAGCCCAAAAGATGTGCGGGTCGATGTCGGCGGGCAGCCGCAGGGGGATGAGCCCCGCATCCCACAGCCCGTCCAGGCCGCGCGCGCAGTAGTAGGCAGCCGCTGTGCTGTCGCAGAACATGGCGATAGAGCCGCCATTTTTGCGCCAGATGAGGGCCGACAGGGCGGTGGACAGCAGATCAAAGGGGGCAATGGCATATTCCGCCGGGTTGCGCGCACAAAAAGGGGCGCTCCAGTTGCAGTGAAAAGCACGCATTGTTAAATCAGCTCCAATCCATAGCCGCCCAGCGCCATGCCCCAGGCCGAGCCAGCGCCCGGTCCTGCAAAAGACCCGCCAAACGATCGCAAAAAATATTCTGTCACCCATGACCCTGACCCAAACCAGTACGAGGTCCAGTAGGATGTCCAAAACGAGGTGAAAAAGGAGGTGTAGTAGGACGACACATACGACCCCGACCCGGTACCATACACCACAGTCTGTCCGGGCGGGACCGCCCCGGCCATGACCGGATAGGCGGCCGTTTGCCCGGTTGTCTGGTACCAGCCCACATGCTGGGGCTCGGCGGCAAACACCGGCCCCGGCCCGGCCGCCGGCCCGGCCGGAGCGGCTTCGGCTTGGGCGTTCTGGGCCGCCGGGGCGGGCAGCTGCTGCTGGGCCGGCGCAGGCGGAACCGCTGGAAATGCCGCCGGTGCAGGGGGCGCGGCCAGCCGGGGAGGGGCATGGCGGGCATAGCTGTCGGCGTCCAGAACGACGCCATCCAGCTCCCGCAGGTGTTCCGGATCGAGCGCAAGGATGGAATTGGGCTTGGACGGGTTGGACATAGCAGACTTCTCTCCCTACTCTTTGGTGATTTTCAACGATTCACAAAATTTTAATCTGTTTTTATTATATAGGATGGCGAGAAAAACCGCAATGCCATCTGGCGATTTTTTCAGGGCAGACTGTAGGGTTGGCGCAGGTTGTGAGAAATTGTGGAAAGACACGTGGAGGGGTTGCATACACCTGCATTCCTGCTATAATAAAAATATTCAAGTGCACAGGCGTATGTTTTCATCATCTGGGTAGGGGGTGGAATTATGGAATCGCTGTATCAGTCGCCCAAAATGGTATTTGACGAGCAGTTGCCGCTGGTTGTCAGCATGGATGAGATCTTCGGTGATCCCCAGTGGTCGCATCCCATCCATGCGCACAATGACGCGGCTGAAATGGTGCTCATTACGAGCGGCTGTGGCAGTTTATACTGTCAAAATCAAGAACTCACTACCGCAAAGGGCGATCTGCTGCTTTTAAATATGGGTGTTTTGCATGGGGAAAGTGCTGCTGTCAACCAGCCGCGTCATTCGATCAGCCTGCGCCTGACCAATGTCAAATTTGATGGATTGCCATACAACCATTTTCTTCCGGATGATTTTTCTCCGGTCTTTCCCTGCGGCGGTCTGTTTGATGCGGTTTATGCCTTGTTACGTGTGTTGCAGGATATGTTGCAGCAGCAACCGGCCTATCACATTGCCCCAATGCAGCAAATCCTGGTTTGCCTGTTCACCCTCATCCGCCAGATTCTATGGAATGCAGATGAGCGGCAGCAGGCACTGGACAAAAATGCCCTGGGTGAGCATATCAAACAATATCTGGACGCGCATTATATGCAGTCCATCTCTTTGGAGGATTTGGCGAGCACCTTCCATTTTAGCGTCTCGCATATCGCGCATATTTTCAAAGACCACACCGGCATTTCGATCAACCAATACATCATCCAGCGGCGCATTGGCGAGGCCCAGCGGCTGCTGGGCGACACCGACCTATCCATTACGGAAATCGCACGCCGTGTGGGGTATGATAACCTCAACCATTTTTACGCTACCTTCCGCAAGTTCAAAAACTATGCACCAGGCACCCAGCGTGAACGCAGCAAATGCGAAAGAATCGACAACCCAAATCGCAAGATTGAAGAATAATACTGCAAAAGGCCAACTTGCCCATTTTTTGTTATCCCATTGAAAATGATAAAATATCCATAAAACCGGCTGAAATTGCGGGGATATACCGCAATTTGGCTGGTTTTTTGTTTTTCGTGGAGAAAATGCAGATGTGCAAGATATCGCAACCGCTTGCGCAGAATCCTGCCTGGGAAAGCGCCGTCCAAACCGTTATAATGAAAACCATAAAACAGCCGGCACGCGCCGGAAAATCCATTCGGAAAGGACGGAATATATATGGAGAAGAACAAAGTTGCAATCACCCTGGAGCCTGGCAATATTGTAATCCAGGAAATGCCTTATCCCAAGCTTCAGCGCGGCGGCGCGATTTTGCGCAACAAGCTGTGCGGGATTTGTGGCACCGACAAACACACCTATCGTGGAGAAATTACGCAATTTGCAGGTACTGCTCTGGAATATACCATTCCTTTCCCCCTGCATCAAGGGCATGAGGCGTTCAGCATCATCGAGGAAATCGATGAACAGGGCGCAAAGCTGCTATCCTATGACGGTGAAGAGCTGCATGTCGGCGACCGCGTCACCTTTTCGCCGGTCATTGTCTGCGGCAAATGCTTTTGGTGCCGCCATGCGTCGTGGTATACCTGGTGCGAAGGCGAGGGCCGCGGCGTGTATGGAAACAACGGCGGCATGATCAACGGCAACCACGCGCCGGATGAGATCTATGGGGCGTTTTCACGCTTTATGACCATCCGTCCGGGCTCCTATCTGTTCAAACTGCCCGACGAACTGCCTGACGAACTGGGCTGCCTGGTGGAGATCATGACTGTAACCTATGTGTTTGACACTGCGATGAATACCAACTCATTCCATATGGATGGCCTGCCATTTGGTGCAACCGTTGTCATCCAGGGCGCCGGTCCGATTGGCCTTGCGCACGTTATCAAGGCGCGGATGCTGGGCGTCAAAACCATCATTGTCACCGATAAATCTGACTACAAGCTGCAACTTGCCAAAGAATTTGGCGCCGATTATACGATCAACGTCACCAATACCACAGAAAAGGATCGCATCGATTTTGTGCGCGAAAAAACCCGCGGATTGGGGGCGGACGTTGTCGCAGAATGCACAGGTGTGCCGACGGTGGTCGCCGAGGGGCTGGAGTATCTGCGCAAATGCGGCACCTATCTGGAGCCCGGTATGTTTGCCGAAGTGGGGCCGTCCAGCATCGATATGCACAAGGTCTGCTCCAAAAATTTGCGCATCATTGGTATGACAGAAAACGCTTTGCCTGGTTATCGCGCCTCCATGGATATGATGGTCAAGCACCTGCACGATTTCCCGTGGTTGAAATATTTTACCCACCGGTTCCCGCAGGATCAAATCAACGAAGCCATCCAGTTTAGCATGACCGACAATTGCAACAAGGTTTTGATCGAGCCTTGGTCCTGATGGCGCCACCGCAGATACTCCGTGGAATGAAGAGGTGAAAACATGAAAAAGAGATGGTTTGCTTGGCTCTTAACAGGCTGTATGGCGGTTTCGCTGACCGCTTGCTCCCCGCAGGCGGCGCCGGAAGCCTCGGGTGCTGCTGATTCACAGGCGGCCAGCACCCAGCCTAACAGTGACATCACCGTTGGATTTGTTGTCAAGTCGCTCAATGACCAATATTGGGTTCTTATGAAAGCGGGCGCAGAGGCCCGTGCGCAGGAATTGGGGGTTCATCTGGTCTTTATCGCCCCCAATTCAGAAAGCGATGTCCAGACCCAGGTGACAATGATTGAGGATCTAATCAGCCAGGATGTGAGCGCGCTATGCGTCGCCCCTTCGGCGCCAGATGCAGTGTTGACCGCCTTTGACCGCGCCAAAGAAGAGGGCATCCCCGTCTTGGCCGTGGATACCGACACGCCTTGGGAGGACAAAGTGACCTTTATTGGTACCGGCAATGAAGCTGCCGCCAGGCTGGGCGGGGAATATGCGGCTGAGGTGCTCGGCAGCGGCAAAAAAGCTGTTCTCCTGCGCGGACGTTTGGGCGACCAGACCCACGATGAGCGGATTGGAGGATGGGAAGCTGGGTTGGAGGCCGGCGGCATTGAGCTGGTCGAAATTCGGGCCGCAGACTCCGAAAGCGAAAAAGCCCTCAACGCAACCCAGGATTTGTTGCAAAAATACAGCGATTTGGATTTGATCTGCACGTCCTCTGATACCATGGCCCAAGGCGCCCAGCGTGCGGTGGAACAAGCGGGACGCGATATCAAGGTGCTCGGATTTGACGGGACACTGCCGGTTGCAGAACTGGTCTTGGAAGGGAAAATTATGGCCACTGTCGCGCAGAATCCCTATGAAATGGGCGTGCTGGGGGTTGAAAACGCCATAAAAGCCGTCAATGGGGAAAGCGTAGAAGAGCGGATTGATTCTGGTGTGCAAATCGTAGACGCATCCAACGCGCAACAATTTTTGGACGAAATGCATGAAAAATTAGGCGATTGATCTTCTTCTCTTCCGCCCAAATGGGGAAATGAAACGCTGGAGGTGTCCGCATTTGCGGATACCTCCAGCGTTTTTTCACTCTGATCTAAAGGACACACTGCTGCTTGTCATTCCCGCCCTGGGCGGGTATAATCGTACGAGAGACCGAAAAAGGAGACAGCCAACTATGCAATGGAAAACCATCGACCACACCGTGTGGGACACCCTGGCCGGGGAGACCCGCCCCATCGTGCTCTACGGCATGGGGGACGGCGCGGACAAGATCCTGCGGGTGTTCGCCCAGCGGGGCATCCAGGCGGCGGGGGTGTTTGCCAGCGACGAGTTTGTGCGCGGGCACAGCTTTGCCGGGTTTCCGGTGCGCACGCTGGACCAGACCGTGCAGGCGCTGGGCGAGGACCTTGTGATCGTCCTATCGTTTGCCAGCAGCCGCCCCGAGGTGCTGGACAAGATGTACGCGCTGGATGCGCGCTTTGCCGTGGTCGCGCCCGACGTGCCGGTGGCCGGGGAAGGGATCTTCGACCTGGCCTTTGCCCGGGCGCACGCGGACGAGCTGGATGAGACCGCCGCGCTGCTGGCCGATGCGCGTTCGCGCGAAGTGCTGGACAACCTGCTGTGCTTCAAGCTCACCGGCCGGCTGCACTACCTGCGCGCCGCCGAGGACCCCAAGGACCGGGCTTTCACCGATCTTTTGCGCCCGCACCCGCACGAGCACTTCGTCGATCTGGGCGCGTACAACGGCGACACCATCCGCGAACTGCTCCATTACACCGGCGGGGCGTTCGCGTCGGTCACCGCCCTGGAGCCCGACGCCAAGACCTTCCGCAAACTGCGCGCCTATGCCGGGTCGCTGCACGGCCAGGTGGTGGCCGAGCGGGCCGGGGCCTGGCAGGCCGACTGCGTGCTGCCGTTTGCGGCGCGGGCTGGGCGGCAGTCGCGGCTGGACAAGGGCGGGGTGCAGACGCCCATGCGCGCGGTGGACAGCCTGTTGGCCGGCCGGCCGTGCACGCTGCTCAAGCTGGACGTGGAGGGGGCCGAGCGCCCGGCGCTGCTGGGCGCGGCGCAGACCATCGCGCGGCACCGGCCGCGGCTGAACGTGGCCTGCTACCACCGCAACGAAGACCTGTTCGATTTGCCCCTGCTCGTGCACCAATTGAACCCCGGCTATGCCCTCTATCTGCGCCACCACCCCTATGTCCCGGCCTGGGATGTCAACCTGTACGCGGTGGACCGGCCGTGATGGGTGGAAAATTTGCGCAGGGGGCTGGAAAAAACCGCGCAAACCGTGTATACTGAAAGAAGCGGGAAGCCCCGTAGAGAAATATAAGGAGAGATTCATATGGGATGTTTTTACTGTGACGAGCACCACGAGGGCCGCGAAGCCATTATGTTCAAGGTTGGCGAGATGAAGGCAGGCGTACTCTACCTGTTTAAGGACCAGGCCCACAAGGGCCGCTGCGCGCTGGCGCTCAAGAGCCACAAAAAGGAGCTGTGCGAGTGCGACGCGCAGGAGCGCCGCGACTTTGCCGACGACCTGGCTGCCGCCTCTGGCGCCATCAAAAAGCTGTGGGGCTGCGACAAGCTCAACCTGGGCTCCTACGGCGACACCAATCCCCACCTGCATTTTCATATCGTCCCCAAATACGAGGGCGGCTTTGAGTTTGGCGGCAGCTTTGCCATCACCAACCCGGAGCCGGTCCTGCTCGACGACGCCGCTTATCAGGAGATGATCGACGCGCTGAAAAAGGAACTGGGCATCTAAAACCACCCGGCCCAGCGGAACCATGCGCCCTGTGGATTTGGCAAGTCCGCGGGGCGCTTTGCATACCAGCTTTTGCGGCAGGAGGGATGTTCGCTGAAAAAAGACAAGCAATTTTATATGGAAAAATTCCGGGGAATCCAGTCCAAAACATCCGATGTGCGGTGGCAGCTGCGGTTTTTCTTCGGCATTCTGGCGGTTGTCACGGCAGCCAATGCCGTCATGCTGCACCTGCTGTCCATCCCGATTCTGCCGCTTTTTTACCTGGTGGCGGCGGTGGTTTATCTGGTCTTTTCCCGGGTGATCGACCTGCGCAACTTTGTCTTTGGCTATGTGTGCAGCTTTCTGATGGTGGCCGCCCAGTGCATCCCGTTTGTCTATGTGCTGGGGGATGACTGCGGCATCCAGCTTTACCTGTTTTCGCTGATCGTCCCGTCCAACTACATCCGGCTGACCCACCATTCGTCCCGGTTCAAGCGCCGGGTGTATATCTTCCTGTCGTGTACCTATCTGGTCTTGTACCTGCTGTTCGACGAGGTGCTGGACCATCTGATGACCCCGCTCGACTACCTGGACAACTTCGGCCCGCGCAGCGAGGCCATGTTCACCGCGCTCAACGTGGTGAGCAGCCTGGTGCTCCTGCTGGTGATCAACTACCTGTTTGCCAAGTACCTGCAAACCGCCGTGCAGCGCAACGAGGATTTGCAGCGCGATTTTCTCACCGGCCTGAAAAACCGCCACGGGATGGAGCCGGTTTTACAAGCCGCCTACCAGCAGTGGCGCGACAACGGGCAGGTTTTCACCATCTGCCTGGGGGATGTGGACCTGTTCAAGCAGATCAACGACCAATACGGCCACGAGGCCGGGGATGAGGTGCTCATCCGCCTGGGGCAGCTGTTCCGCACCCACATCCCGACGGGCGCGGTGGTATGCCGGTGGGGCGGCGAGGAGTTTTTGTTCCTGTGCCCCTGGACGCAGCAGCAGACCTATACCCACATCGACCGCCTGCGGCAAGACATTGCCGGGGAGCGGTTCGTCTACGGCGGCGGCAAGCTGGCCGTCACCATGACCTTCGGCCTGGCGGCCATCCAGCCCGGCCAGGGTATGGACGAGCTCATCCGCCTGGCCGACCAGCGCCTATATGACGGCAAGCTGCACGGCCGCAACCGGACGGTTTCGGGCGGCGAGGAAGCCGGGGGATAGATCCGCCGCAGCCGCGGCCTTTTGGGCGCAGGCGGTTGCCCGAACGGCCAAATTGCGCTACAATAGAGAGCGGATCAAAAAAAGACCAATGGGAGGTAAACCATGGATTTGAAAGAGAAAGCGCTGCTGGCGCACGAAAAATGGCAGGGCAAGATTGAGGTGGTGGCGCGGTGCGCGGTCAGCTCCAAGGAGGACCTGTCCATCGCCTACACGCCGGGCGTAGCCGAGCCGTGCCTGAAGATCAAGGACGACCCGTCGCTCAGCTACACCTACACCCGCCGGGGCAACCTGGTGGCGGTCATCACCGACGGCACAGCCATTTTGGGGCTGGGCGACATCGGCCCCATTGCGGGGATGCCGGTCATGGAGGGCAAATGCGCGCTGTTCAAGGCGTTTGCCGATGTGGACGCCTTCCCGCTGTGCGTGGCCTCCAAGGATGTGGACGAGATTGTGCGCACCATCCAGCTGATTTCGGGCTCGTTCGGCGGCATCAATCTGGAGGATATCGCCGCGCCGCGCTGCTTTGAGATCGAGCGCAAGCTCAAAGAGGTGTGCGACATCCCGATTTTCCACGACGACCAGCACGGCACAGCGGTGTGCTGCGGGGCGGCGCTCATCAACGCCTGCCGCCTGACCGGGCGCAAGCCGCAGCAGGTCAAGATGGTGGTCAACGGCTGCGGGGCTGCGGCGATTGCGGTGACCAAATTCCTGATGTTCCTGGGCGTGCAGGATATTGTGATGTGCGAGCGGTTCGGCATCGTGTGCGAGGGGGACGAGCGGCTCAACCCGGCCCAGGCCGAGATGGCGCGCCTGACCAACCGGGGCCATTTGACCGGCACCCTGGCCGACGCGGTCAAGGGTGCGGATGTGTTCTTCGGCATGTCGGCGCCCCAGGTGCTCACCAGCGACATGGTGGCCACCATGGCCAAGGACCCCATGGTGTTCGCCATGGCCAACCCGGTGCCCGAGATCTGGCCCGAGGACGCCAAAAAGGGCGGGGCCGCCGTGGTCGGCACCGGCCGGTCAGACTATCCCAACCAGATCAACAACGTGCTGGCCTTCCCGGGCATTTTCCGCGGGGCGCTGGACGTGCGCGCCCGCGACATCAACGAGGAGATGAAGCTGGCAGCCGCCAAAGCCATCGCCTATGTCGTACCCGATGACGAACTGACCACCGAACACATCATGCCCATGGCCTTTGACAAGGCGGTCATCCAGGCGGTGGCCCAGGCGGTGGCCCAGGCTGCGGTGGACAGCGGCGTGGCGTGCGTGAAATTGTCCTGAAATTGCGCCAGGCGGCTTGACTTTGACGGACGTGTACCCTACAATAGAAAGTAACCATACATGGTTTGAACTGTGAAATGTGGGAACCCCCGCGCAGTTCGGGACCGTCCCGGTCAACGGGAGAGAAAGAATTATGGAGGTAAGAAAGAATGTTGGATCCGAAGAAGGTAAAATTGGGCATCTGCCCGATCGGTTGGTCAAATGACGATATGTGGGATCTGGGCGACGAAAACACCTTCCAGCAGTGCATCTCTGAGATGAAGCTGGCCGGCTATGACGGCTGCGAGGTGGGCCACAAGTACCCAGAGGACAAGGAAGTGCTCAAGCACATGCTGGACGTGCGCAACATGACCATCGCGTCCAAGTGGTTCTCGTCGTTTTTGGTCGACCAGCCCTACGAGCAGGTCGAGGCCGCGTTCGAAAAGGAGCTGGAGTACCTGTCCTACGTCGGCGCGAACGCCATCAACGTCTCCGAGCAGTCGGGCTCCATCCAGGGCATGATGGACAAGCGCATCCTCAAGGACAAGCGCATCATGACCGATGAGGAGTGGGACCGCTTCTGCACCGGCCTGAACAAGCTGGGCAAGCTGTCGCTGGAAAAGTACGGCATCAAGACCTGCTTCCACCACCACATGGGCACGGTCTGCCAGACGGTCGAGGAGACCATCCGCATGCTGGAAAACACCGACCCCAGGTATGTGTTCCTGTGCTTTGACACCGGCCACTTCACCTTCGCGGGCGAGGACCCGGTCGCTGTGCTGGGCAAGTTTGCCGACCGCGTGGGCCACGTACACCTGAAGAATATGCGTATGCCCATCGTCGAAAAGGTCAAGAACGAGGACTGGTCGTTCCTCAAGGCGGTGCGCGAAGGCGCGTTCACCGTGCCGGGCGACCCGGACGGCTGCGTGGACTTTGACGCAGTGTTCGATATCCTGGACAAGGCCGGCTACGAGGGCTGGATCATGGTCGAGGCCGAGCAGGACCCGGCAAAGGCCAACCCCTTCGAGTATTCCAAGATGGGCCGCGAGTATATCACCGCACACACCGGCCTGGGCGGCGAAGTTGTCCTGAAATAAACAAAGCAAGCCAAAAAAAACCGGCCCCTTGCGCATCAAACGCAGGGGGCCGGTTTTTGGCTGTACGCGCAAACCAACAGGCCCTTGACGGATGGCAGTGGTTGTGCTATGCTTTGGTTAGCAAAAGCTAACCAAATGGGTGCCGTCCCATAAACGGCAGGGAGGAGAGCGCATGACAAAATACACACTTGAGGTTGAGGGGATGCAGTGCGGGATGTGCGAAGCCCACGTCAACGACACCATCCGCAAGGCGTTTGCGGTGAAGAAGGTGCATTCGTCGCACAGCAAGAACCAGACGGTGATCGTCAGCGAGCAGCCGCTGGACGAGCAAGCCCTCCGGGAAGCGATCGGCAAAACCGGCTACACTGTGCGCGCAGTGCACAGCGAGCCCTACACGAAGAAGGGCCTTCATCTCTTTGGCTGACCCCCAAAAGGGGCCTGGGGACCCGTCCCCAGCGCGGTCCAGGGCGCGCAGCCCTGGCCGCTGCCCGCAGGCAGCGGAACCCCCCTTCAAAATCCGCAAAGCGGATTTTGAACAGTCCCCCCATTTCAAGAGGTTCGCCCCGCGAACCTCTTTTTCAATTTCTTTTCAAAAAAGATTGCATTGTCCGGCGATTTCTGCTATGATAGTTGACAAGTGACAAGACAACTATCAAGATCGAAGGGGGAATCTCCAATGCATCGCGTAAAGGAATTCTTAAAGAGGAAGGACATTGAAATCTCCGCCAAGCGCTACGGCGTGGATGCGCTGGGCGCCATGGCGCAAGGCTTATTCGCCTCGCTGCTGATCGGCACGATCGTGGGCACGCTGGGCAGCCAGCTCGGCGTGGACACGCTGGTGCAGGTGGGCGATTTCGCCAAGGAAACCCACGTGGTGGGCGCGGCGATGGCGTGCGCCATCGGCTGGGCGCTGCGGTGCCCGCCGCTGGTGCTGTTTTCGCTGATCACGGTGGGCGCGGCGACCAATGAACTGGGCGGCGCAGGCGGACCGCTGGCCGTGCTGATCATCACGGTGGTCGCCTCCGAGCTGGGCAAGGCGGTGTCCAAAGAAACCAAAATCGACATTTTGGTCACGCCGTTTGTGACCATTTTTTCCGGCTGTGTGCTGGCTGCCTGGTGCGCGCCCGCCATCGGCGCGGCGGCGTCGGCGGTCGGTGAAATCATCATGTGGGCAACCGATTTGCAGCCCTTCCTGATGGGCGTGATCGTGTCGGTGGTGGTCGGCGTTGCGCTGACGCTGCCCATCTCGTCGGCAGCCATCTGCGCGGCCCTGGGCCTGACCGGCCTGGCGGGCGGCGCGGCGGTGGCTGGCTGCTGCGCGCAGATGGTCGGGTTTGCGGTGATGAGCTTCCGGGAAAACCGCTGGGGCGGACTGGTGTCCCAGGGCTTGGGCACATCCATGCTGCAAATGCCCAACATTGTGCGCAATCCGCGCATCTGGATTCCGCCCACGCTGGCGTCGGCCATCACCGGGCCGCTGGCTACCTGCCTGTTCGGGCTGGAGATGAACGGCGCGCCCGTGTCGTCGGGCATGGGGACCTGCGGCCTGGTCGGCCAGATCGGCGTGTATACCGGCTGGGTGGCGCCGGAAAACGGCGCGGCTGCCATTGTGCCCGGCGTGACCGATTGGCTGGGGCTGGTGCTGATCAGCTTTATCCTGCCCGCCGTCCTGTCGGTGATTTTCTGCGAAATCCTGCGCAAAGCCGGCTGGATCAAGGAGAACGACCTCAAACTGCCCGACTGACCGGCCCGCGCCAACGCGCAAAAGATGCCCTGACCCTCCCGCGCGCATGGGGAGAGCCAGGGCTTTTTTGCGCGGTTTTGGGGCGGCGCGGTTGTGCAAAAGCAAATTATGGCGTATACTATAAGGGTATTCGAAATTTACGGAATGAGGAACTGCCTATGAAAATCATGGTGATCGACGGCAACAGCATCTTAAACCGCGCCTTTTACGGCGTGCGCCTGCTCACCAACCATGAGGGACTGTATACCAACGCAATTTACGGCTTTCTGTCCACCTTCTTCAAATTGCAGGACGAAGAACTGCCCGACCGCACCATTGTGTGCTTTGACGTGCGCGAAAAAACCTTCCGTCACAAGAAGTTCGACAGCTACAAGGCCACGCGCAAAGGGATGCCCGACGAATTGGCCGTGCAGCTGCCGGTGCTCAAGGAGGTGCTCGACGCCATGGGCATCGCCCGGTGCGAGCTGGCCGGCTACGAGGCCGACGACCTGATCGGCGCCATCAGCCGCCGCCTGGAGGAAACCGGCGGCGACTGCGTCATCGTCACCGGCGACCGCGACAGCTTGCAGCTGGTCGGGCCGCACACCGCGGTGCGCCTGGTCTCCACCAAGATGGGCCAGACCACCAGCACCCTGTACGACGAAGCCGGGTTCCGGGAAGAGTACGGCTTTGCCCCGGCCCAGCTGGTCGATCTGAAGGCGCTCATGGGCGACAGCTCGGACAACATCAGCGGCGTACCCGGCATCGGCCAAAAGACCGCCATGCAGCTGCTGCTGCGGTTCGGCTCGCTGGACGGCATCTACGACAACCTGGACAGCCCGGACATCAAAAAAGGGGTGCGCGAAAAGCTGGAAAAAGGCCGGCAGAGCGCCCGGGACAGCTACTGGCTGGCCACCATTGTGCGCGACGCACCCCTGCCCCTGGACCCGGCGGCGCTGCCCGAGCAATTCGCCGACGAGGAGCAGCTGTACGCCCTCTTAAACCGCCTGGAGTTCAAGAGCTTCATCAAGCGGCTGGGGCTGCAAGCCGGCGAGGCGGACGCGCCCGAACCGCCCGCCGACACACCGCCCGCCCGGCTGCTCGAAGATGAAAACCAAATTTTGGACGAGCTGTGCGCGTGCGAGGGCAAGACCGCCTTTGTCCATCTGACCGCCCGGCAGGATGCCCTCTGCCTGGCCTGCGAAGGGCGCGTCATCACGGCGCTGGCCGAAACCTTTACAGACAAAGCGTGGACAAACCTGCTGAAAACCCTGTTTTCCGGGCGCATTTCGCTGGTTTTGCACGACGCAAAGGAGCAGCTTGTCAAGCTGCTGGCCCGGGGCATCGACCCGCAAGGCATACACTTTGACACCTGCCTGGCCGCCTATTTGCTCAGCCCTTCGGACGGCGCATACGACCTGCAGCGGGTGGCGCTGTCCTATTTGAACCTGGAGCTGCCCGACCCCGCCTTCGAGGGGGAGGACGCCTTTTCGCCGCTGGGCGAACGGGAGGGTTCGCTGGCGCTGCTGGCCCGCTGGACCGACGCCATTGGCCGGGTGTACGGCGAGGTATCGGCCCGGCTGCACGCGCTGCCCCAGCTGGAAAAGCTGTACTTCGACCTGGAGCTGCCGCTGATGGACGTGCTGGCCGATATGCAGCGCATCGGCTGTAAGGCCGACCCGGACCTGCTGCGCGAATTCGGCCAAATGCTGGATGAGCGCATCGACGCGCTGACCGGGCAGATCTACGACCATGCGGGCGGCGCCTTTAACATCCAGTCGCCCAAGCAGCTGGGCGAGATTTTGTTCGAAAAACTGGGCCTTCCGGCGCAGAAAAAGACCAAAAGCGGCTATTCGACCAGCGCCGAGGTGCTGGAGAGCATCGCGGGCTATCACCCGATCGTGGGCGCGGTGCTCGAGTACCGCCAGCTGACCAAGCTCAAGAGCACCTATGTTGACGGCCTGCTCAAGGTCATCGACCCGGCCGACGGCCGCATCCATTCGCACTTCCAGCAGACGGTCACCGCCACCGGGCGGCTGTCATCGGTGGACCCCAACCTGCAAAACATCCCGGTGCGCACCGAGCTCGGGCGCGAACTGCGCCGCATGTTCGTGGCCGAGGATGCAAACCATGTGCTCATCGACGCCGACTATTCACAAATTGAACTGCGGGTGCTGGCCCACGTCGCCCAGGACCAGGCCATGCTGGATGCGTTCCGCCACGGCCAGGACATCCACGCGGCCACCGCGTCCAAGGTGTACGGCGTGCCGCTCAGCGAGGTGACCAGCCAGATGCGTTCCAGCTGCAAGGCGGTCAATTTCGGCATCGTCTACGGCATCTCGGACTTTGCGCTGGCGGGCGATCTGGGCGTCAGCCGCAAGCAGGCCCACGACTTCATCCAGAGCTACCTGCAAACCTACCCGGGCGTGGCGCGCTACATGGAGGACAGCAAGGCTTTCGCCAAGGAACACGGCTATGTGGAAACCCTGTTTGGCCGCAGGCGCTACCTGCCCGAACTGTCCAGCAAGAGCTTTGCGCTGCGCTCATTTGGCGAGCGGGTGGCCATGAATACCCCCATCCAAGGCACGGCGGCCGACATCATCAAGGTGGCCATGCTGCGCGTATGGCGGCGGCTGCAAAAGGAGGGCTACCGCGCCCGCCTGATTTTGCAGGTGCACGACGAGCTCATTCTGGAAGCCCCGGCCGAGGAACAGCAGGCAGTCACCCGGCTGCTGACCGAGGAGATGGAGGGCGCGCTGCAAATGGACGCGCCGCTGGTCGCCGAAGCGCACGCCGGGCACGATTGGTACACCGCCAAGGGCTAAAAACCGGATCTGCGGGCCGCTCTAACCGCTGTAAAGGGAAAGGGCAGTCCACTTTACATCTGCGGTTTTGCCCGAATATCAAGGAGGAACTATGCAAGACACCATTGTTTTTTTGTGTACAGGCAATACCTGCCGCAGCCCGATGGCCGAGGGGCTGTTCCGCGCGCTGGGCGGGGAAGAACAGACCGGTTTACGCGCCGCGTCGGCCGGATTGTTCACAGTGGACGGGCTGCCGGCTTCGGAAAACGCCGTACAGGCCGCCCAGGAACTGGGGGCCGACCTTTCTGCCCACCGCTCCCGCACCCTCACCCGGGAAATTGTGGACGGCGCCAAATACCTGGTGTGCATGACCGGCGCCCACTACGACCGGGTGCTGGAAAGCTTCCCGGACGCCGAGGACAAGCTGTTCACCCTGACCCCTGCCGACATCTCCGACCCCTTTGGCGGCGACCTGGAGACCTACCGCCGGTGCGCCGCCCAGATCCGGGACGGGGTGGCGCAGGTCATCCGGAGGATTGCCAAGTGATGGATATCGTCCCCATGCAGGCGCGGCACATCGCCGCCCTGGCCCGGATCGAACAGCAGTGCTTTTCCGCGCCATGGAGCGAGCAGGCGCTGTCCGCCGAGCTGGGCAAGGGCCTGTTCCTGGTGGCCGAGCGAGATGGGCAGCCGGTGGGCTATGTGGGCTGCCAGACCGTGCTCGACGAGGGGTACATCACCAACGTGGCCGTGCAGCCGCAGGCCCGGCGGCAGGGGGTGGCACGCGCGCTGCTGGCCGCGCTCGAGCGGGAAGGGCGGCGCAAGGGGCTGGCCTTTGTCACGCTCGAGGTGCGCGTGTCCAACGAAGCGGCAATCGCGCTGTACCGGGGCGCGGGCTATGAACCGGCCGGCCGGCGCAAGGGGTTCTATCAGAATCCCAAGGAGGACGCGCTGCTCATGACCTGCTATCTCAATGGAAAGGAACTGACATGAACATTTTAGCGATTGAATCCTCGTGCGACGAGACGGCCGCGGCGGTGATTGCCGACGGGCGGCGCATCCTGTCGAGCGTGATCGACAGCCAGGTGCAGACCCACGCGCTCTACGGCGGCGTGGTACCCGAGATCGCCTCGCGGGGGCACATGGAAGCCATCGTGCGCGTGACCGATGCCGCCTTGCAGCAGGCCGGCCTGCGCGCCGGGGAAGTGGACGCGGTCGCGGCCACCTGTGCGCCCGGGCTGATCGGCGCGCTGCTGGTGGGGGCCAACTTTGGCAAGGCGCTGGCCTTTTCGCTGGGCAAGCCCTTTGTCCCGGTGCACCACATCCGCGGGCATATTGCGGCCAATTACCTGGCCTTTCCCGATTTGGCGCCGCCGTTTTTGACGCTGGTCGCTTCGGGTGGGCACAGCCTGCTGGTGCTGGTACAGGACTACACCGAATTCCAAATCCTAGGCGGCACCCGGGACGACGCTGCCGGTGAAGCCTTCGACAAGGTCGCGCGGGTGCTCGGGGTGGGATACCCGGGCGGCCCCAAAATTGACGCCATGGCCCGCGGCGGCGACCCGGCCAAATACCCGCTGCCCCACGCCAAGGTCAAGGATGCGCCGCTGGATTTTTCCTTTTCCGGCCTCAAGACCGCGGTCATCAACCTGGCGCACAACGCCTCGCAAAAGGGACAGGAACTCGACAAACCGGCGCTGGCGGCGGCGTTTTGCGCGGCTGTGGTGGACACACTGGTGCCGCGGCTGGAGCTGGCCGCCGAACAGACCGGCGTGCAAAATATCGTGTGCGCGGGCGGGGTAGCGGCCAATTCCTGGCTGCGGCAGGCGCTGCACGAGATGGCCGCCCGGCACAACTGGGCGCTGTACCTGCCGCCGCTTGCGCTGTGCGGGGACAACGCCGCCATGATCGGCAGCCAGGCGTATTATGAGTATCTTGCTGGGAATTTGGGCAGCACCTTACAAAATGCCTTTGCCACCGCCGGCATCGACGAAAATATTTGTACAAAAATTTCTTGACGCACTCTGGAAAAAACCTTTGGTTTGCGGTAAAATAAGAAAGGTTTTTTGCGTTTGGGCACGGCAGGCCCTGTGGCCGCCGTGGAGAAGGCTGTGGAAGCCGCCGCATAGAGAAAAACGGGCGACAGCTTGCCCGGTAAATGAATGAGGAGCGATATAAAATAATGGGAATGACGATTGCGGAAAAGATCTTAAAGGCCCATCTTGTGGATGGCGAAATGGTCAAAGGCCAGGAGATCGGCCTGAAAATTGACCAGACGCTCACCCAGGATGCCACCGGTACCATGGCGTACTTGCAGTTCGAGGCCATGGGCGTGGACCAGGTCAAGACCGAGCGTTCGGTCGCCTATATCGACCACAACACCCTGCAATCGGGCTTTGAAAACGCGGACGACCACAAGTATATCGGTTCGGTCGCCCAAAAGCACGGCATCTACTATTCCAAGGCCGGCAACGGCATCTGCCACCAGGTCCACCTGGAGCGCTTCGGCGCGCCGGGCAAGACCCTCATCGGCTCGGATAGCCACACCCCCACCGGCGGCGGCATCGGCATGTTGGCCTTTGGCGCGGGCGGGCTGGATGTCGCGGTGGCCATGGGTGGCGGGGCCTACTATATCCCCATGCCCAAGATGGTGCGCGTGACGCTGACCGGCAAGCTGCAGCCCTGGGTCGCGGCCAAGGACATCATCTTGGAGGTGCTGCGCCAGATGACCGTCAAGGGCGGCGTGGGCAAGATCGTCGAATACGCGGGCGAGGGCGTGAAGACCCTGTCGGTGCCCGAGCGGGCGACCATCACCAACATGGGCGCCGAGCTGGGCGCGACCACGTCCATTTTCCCGTCGGACGAGGTCACGAAGGCCTTTTTGCAGGCCCAGGGCCGCGGCGATGTGTATGTGCCGCTGTCCTCTGACCCGGACGCGGTCTACGACGAGGAGTACACGGTGGACCTGAACACGCTCGAGCCGCTGGCTGCCATGCCCCACATGCCAGACAACGTCAAGCCGGTCGCCGAGATCGGCCCCATCGCGGTCAACCAGTGCTGCATCGGCTCGTGCACCAACTCGTCTTACTATGATATGATGAAGGTCGCCGCCATCTTGAAGGGCAAGACCGTCCACCCCGACGTGTCGCTGACCATCAGCCCGGGTTCCAAGCAGGTGTTCGACATGCTGGCCAAGAACGGCGCCCTGTCCGACATCATCTCGGCGGGCGCGCGCATTTTGGAGTGCGCCTGCGGGCCGTGCATCGGCATGGGCCAAAGCCCGGAGTCGGGCGGCGTCAGCCTGCGCACCTTTAACCGCAACTTCGAGGGCCGTTCGGGCACACAGGACGCCCAGATCTACCTGGTTTCGCCCGAAGTGGCGGCTGCCAGCGCGCTGGCCGGCGTGCTGACCGACCCGCGTACCCTGGGTGACGCGCCTGAGATCCACATGCCCGACCACTTTGACGTCAACGACAACCTGATCGTCAAGCCGGCCGACGACCCGTCCACCGTCGAGGTGCGCCGCGGGCCCAACATCAAGCCCTTCCCGCTGGGCCACGCGCTTGAGGACAGCTATGCGGGCAAGATCGTCCTCAAAACCGGGGACAACATCACCACCGACCACATTCTCCCGGCCGGCGCCAAGCTGCTGCCCTACCGTTCCAACATCCCGCACTATTCCAACTACTGCTTTATCAACGTGGACCCCGACTTCCCGGCCCGCTGCAAGGAGCAGGGCGGCGGCGTCATCATCGGCGGCGCCAACTACGGCCAGGGCTCGTCGCGCGAGCACGCTGCGCTCGTGCCGCTGTACCTGGGCGTGCGCGCGGTGCTGGCCAAGTCCTTTGCCCGCATCCACAAGGCCAACCTGGTCAACTCGGGCATCCTGCCGCTGACCTTTGCCGACCCGGCCGACTATGACAAGGTGTCCCTGGGCGATGAGATCCAGCTGCCCCATATTGCCGAGGAAATCCGGGCGGGCGGCCAGGTGACCGTCGTGGTGGGCGGCCATACCTTTAAGGCCGACTGCGAGGTCTCCGACCGGCAGCGCGGCGCGCTGCTCGCCGGCGGCACCCTCAATTACGCCAAACAGCAGCACGGCGCCTAACAACGCCGCACCCGGGCGTCCGGCCGCCCGTTTTCCCGTAAGCGCCGGCAAATCGAATCACTTGGAGGACAACCCCAATGGCATTATCTCAAACAGCAATCGAACAATATGAAAAGGTGGTCGAAAGCCAGCTGGCCCGCATCCGCGCCATGAAGGAGCAGGGCGACTTCATCGACTACGCCAAGCTGGACAAGATCATCATCGGCGTATGCGGCGGCGACGGCATTGGCCCCATGATCACCGGCATGGCCCAGCACGCGCTCGAAACCCTGCTGGCCGATCAGGTCAAGGCCGGCAAGGTCGAGTTCCGCGTCATCGACGGGCTGACCATCGAGCGCCGTGCCGAGCTGGGCTGCGCCATCCCGCCCGACGTGATGGACCAGCTCAAGCAGTGCCACGTCATCCTCAAGGGGCCGACCACCACCCCCCGCAAGGGCGACCCCTGGCCCAACGTAGAGTCGGCCAATGTGGCCATGCGCAAGGCGCTCGACCTGTTCGCCAACGTGCGCCCGGTCAAGGTGCCCGAACTCGGCATCGACTGGACCTTCTACCGCGAAAACACCGAGGGCGGCTATGCGGTCGGCTCGCAAGGTGTGCAGATCGACGACGACCTGTTCATCGACTTTACGGTCGCCACCTCCCAGGGCTGTGAGCGCATCGCCCGCCTGGCCTTCGAGTACGCCAAAAAGACCGGCAAAAACCGGGTTTCGTGCGTGACCAAGGCCAACATCATCAAGACCACCGACGGCAAGTTCCTGGACACCTGCCAGCGCATCGCAAAGGAGTACCCCGAGGTCGTGTTCGACGACTGGTATATCGACATCATGACCGCCAAGCTGCTCGACGACAAGCGCCGCCGCGACTTTAAGGTGGTCGTGCTGCCCAACCTGTATGGCGACATCATCACCGACGAGGCGGCCGAGATCCAGGGCGGCGTCGGCACCGCCGGTTCGGCCAACATCGGCAAGCGCTACGCCATGTTCGAGGCCATCCACGG
Organism: uncultured Butyricicoccus sp.; assembly: GCA_904420185.1. Classification (GTDB taxonomy): domain Bacteria; phylum Bacillota; class Clostridia; order Oscillospirales; family Butyricicoccaceae; genus Butyricicoccus_B. The sequence goes on from CAJFUJ010000007.1 coordinate 28,885, forward strand.
CTCTGCGCCGCGCATGGTGCAGGAGGGCCGCGCCCAGTACGCCGACCCGTCGTCGGTGCTGCGCGCTTCGGTCATGCTGCTCGAGCACATCGGCGAGATCGAGCTGGCGGGTAAGCTGGACCGCGCACTCGACATCTGCATGTTTGAAAACAAGAAATACGTCATCACCGGCCGGGACACCGGCGCCACCGCGCAGCAGTTCACCGACTATGTGCTGGAAACCATCGCATCCCTTGATTGACCGTCCACTCTATCCCACCCATCCCGTACAATAGGAGGTTTCGCTTTGGACAAGAAGCAGAATGTGTCCCGCGCGGTGATCCGCCGCATTCCCCGGTATTACCGGTATGTTTCCATGCTCCGGGCGAACGGCGTACCTCGCATCTCCTCGCGTGCGCTCGCCGAATCCATGGGCTTGACCGCTTCGCAGATCCGGCAGGATTTCAACTGCTTCGGCGGCTTTGGCCAGCAGGGCTATGGCTACAATGTGGAAAAACTGTGCGAGGGCTTAGCGGATATCCTGGGCATCCACCGGCAGCGCAAGGCGATCTTGGTGGGGGTTGGCAACATCGGCAAGGCGCTTTTGAAGAATTTCGACTTCAAGGCCAGCGGCTTTGACCTGATCTGCGCCTTTGACGCGGACAAGACGGTGGTGGGCATGGACTTTGGTCCGGCCAACATCCGCGACGTGGCCGAATTGTATGATTACGTCGACCAGCACCAGCCCGAAGTCGCGGTGCTGACCGTGCCGCACGGCATCGCGCCCGCCCTGGCCCGCGACTTGGTCGGGCATGGCATCCGCGGGCTGTGGAACTTCACCGGCGAGGACCTGCACCTGGAAGGCCTGGGTATCCCGGTCGAAAACGTCCATTTTTCGGACAGCCTGATGATCCTAGGCTACGCAGTAGACGCGGGCGATCCCTCGGCGACCGACGAGTAGGGGTCTGGGG
>CAJFUJ010000008.1 GCA_904420185.1 uncultured Butyricicoccus sp.
AGAGTCAAGAGAGGATTACAAGGTGAGTGCGGCGTTTCTATCTGGATTTCTTTTGACGAACTGGTGTATTTGGAAAGGAGCGTTTCAGATGATCCGGATTTTATCTATTCCAAATATGGAAAAATTTTTGGCTGTTGTGGATCAAAGCCGCGGGGAGGTATCCATCCGCCTCTCCGATCAAACTCAGATCGACTTGAAACGGGACCATACGGCAAGACAGCTTCTCAGGAAGATGGAGCCGGGAGGCGGCGGACTGGAACTGTTTGTGTCGGATTCGGCGGATATGGCCGCATTGATTGCCTATCTGGTAGGAGCGGCGCGGGAAGCATGTGCATCGCGTTCCCGGTAAGCCGGCATAAAGAAACACACATAAAAACACACCCCTTCCGGCAGACTAGGCTGGAAGGGGTGTTTGTATGAAGCAAAGAGGAACTCTGCGCTATGCCCTGTCCGGGGCAGCGGCGGGTCTGACCAATGGTTTTTTCGGCGGGGGAGGAGGCTCCGTGCTGGTGCCTCTGCTCACTGGGGTGTGCGGGTTGAGCCAGCGGCAGGCCTTTGCCACCTCGGTGGCGGTGATTCTGCCCCTGTGCGTGCTGTCAGTGGGCATCTATTTGATGCGGGGAGGGCTGGATTTGATGGCCGCGCTGCCCTATTTGGCGGGAGGAACGGTAGGGGGATGGCTGGGCGGAAAGTGGTTTCGGGGCATGAAGATGCCCTGGCTGAAGCGGATATTCGGCCTGCTGCTGATCTACGGGGGAGTGAGGTGCTTTCTTCCATGAATGAGTGGCTGTTTCCCTTGCTGGCAGGTGGAGTGACCGGGGTGCTGTCCGGCTTTGGAGTGGGGGGCGGCACCCTGCTGCTGGTTTATATGACGGTATTTGCCGGTCTGGACCAGCATTTGGCCCAGGGAATTAACCTGTTGTATTTTCTTCCCGCCGGACTCATGGCCCTGCCCGCCCATGTGAAAAACGGCTATGTGGTCAAGCCAGTACTTGTGCCGGCCACCGCTGCCGGCCTGGTTCTGGCCGGGGCGGCGGCCTGGGCGGCGACGGCCCTGGAAGTGGAGCTTCTGCACAAGTGCTTCGGAGGATTTCTGATGGCGGTGGGGGCAATGGAGCTGTTTGGAAAGACAGAGGGGGCGTGAGACACTTATGTGTCTGCCTCCAAGACTGTGGTTACCGGAACGCCCATGCCGCGCGCATCCAGGAACCAGAGAATCGTCTCCCGGGGCAACCCCTCGTTCAAGGGTTCGGGAAACAGCTCATAGTCCGTTGTACCGTCGGCGTTGTTCTTGACCATCAGGGTATAGGCGGCTCCCTCCGCCGTGGGGACGGTCCATTCATCCTCCAGGGACAGCGCCTCTTGGGCAGGCAGGGTGTGCTCCGTCAAAAGTCTATGGCCGTCGTTATACTGTTGAAGGGTAACGCTTTCCACACGGGGGATGACCTGAAAGTCCACCTGGAACTCCAGGCTGGACTCCTGATAAGTCTCTCCGTTGAATTTCTCGGCCTGAATCCACTCCTGCCCAAACCCAAAATCTCCCCCCGCTCCGGCGTACCGGTTGCCGTCTCCGGTGAGGTAGACGGTTCCGTCCTCCCGCTGAAAGACATCGTAGGCAGTCCAGCCGTACTCTGCTGCCTGTCCCTCCGGCCACTCGGTCACCCCCTGGGGCAGACCGTAGCAGGCTACCCCTGAGTAGTGATAAGAATTCCCAGCGTCATCTGTTTGGGAGGACTGCCGGGTCATTTCCAGCTGGGAGCAGGAGAGGCGCACCTCATGTTCATTCTCCCCATATCCCGCTTTGTAAATCGGGAAGAAGAAGTTCAGCCCCTCCTTGCCGGAGAAGATATAGTTCCCGTTGTCCTGGCGCTCCCCAATCAAAATCTTTTGGGGAATCTCCGCGGAACCATAGGCGCCCAGGTCCAGGGTCTCACTGCCGTATTCCACCCAGTTTTCATCCTCCACGAAAACCACTTCCCCCTCCCTGGGAATGGGCTCGTAAACCAGGTGATAGCCAACAAATCGGTCCTGATCCGGTCCCACCCGCTCAGGCTGAGCCAGGCTGCACCCGGCCAGGGAAAAGACCGCGCCCACAGCCGCCAGGCCGCCCAAAATTTGTCTACATCTCATGGCCGTCCTCCAATCGTCCGTCGAAGCGAAGGATGTCCCCTACGTCACAGTTTAAATAGTAACAAATGCGGTTGATGGTGTGGAAACGCACGCCGCTGGCCTTGCCGGAGCGGAGAATGGACAGATTCGCTTCCGTGATGCCCACCAGGGCACACAGCTCCTTAGCGGTCATGCCCCGTTCCTTTAATAGTTCACTTAAATGTACGGTAATGGCCAAAAATACTCCTCCCCGCCTTTCGCAGTGTCCGACGGCCTGGCGCGCCGTCTCTTATATAATGGACTCGTTGTCCTCCTGGAGCTCTCGTCCCCGCTGGACACACCGGCACAGCAGATACAGGGCGGCGGAGAGAATCAGCGGAATCAGGGGCAGGTCCAGAGAGACCTTTACCTCTGTGATCCAGTAATGATATCGGGCCAGCTTCACCAAATTGACCGCCAGCGTCAGCATCAGAGTGACCTGGATGGCCAGACGGCTCCAGCGGGCTGTGGTTACACACCGCTCCACGCTCCCCTCTCCAAAGGGGGACTGGGCCAGCGCCGTGGTCAGATCAGCCGCCAGCAGGAGCATCCAGGCCCCCAGCAAGTCCGGGATCAGCTCCAGCAGAGGCAGGGCCAATGCAATGCTCAGAACCTGGTTCCCTGTCAGGCCAGACGGCTCCGGGACCGACACTGTCGCCAGGAAGAGGGTCCAGTCCTGTTGGGGATTAAGCATATCCAAGACCGCCTCACTTCCCCGATCCGCAGCGGCAAACACCAGCAGAGCCGCGCAGCCCACCAGCAGGATCCGCAGCACGCCGGACAGCTTCTCCAGAGAGGCCTCCTCCATTTCCCGCAGCAGACGGAGCACCAGCCAGAACACCAGCAGGGAGATCCACACACCCGCGGCCGCAATCAGCAATGTGGAACCGAAAAAGCGGTCCAGATAGCTGGGGTTGACCGCACAAAAGGCCAGAGCGATCAAAAGCAGAGAGCTTGCGGGCAGCAGGGCGTCCTCCCAGTGCCGCTGTCCCCGGTTTGGAGGCAGCACCAACAGCAGAAGGGGCAGACAAGCTGCCAGGAGAACCAGGACCCAGGCCAGGAGATTTCCCTCCGGTCCGGATAGGGACAGTTTCCGCAGCAGGCCTCCGGCCAGCTCGATGGGAGCCGTCATGGCGCCGGCCGTCTGTGTGGTAGGGATCAGCGGAATCAACACCCCCGCCAGAGCGGCGAAAACCAGAAGCACGCCTCGTCTCCAGGTCATGGGAATCCCTCCTATAATTATTGTTTTACGATAATTCTAATTGTAGTATACAATAAAATTTATTGTTTGTCAATAATTTTTGCCTGTAAAATGAGAAAATTCCGAGAAGCTTTGTATTTTACGGGAAAATATTCAGATCAATATTCATATTTATTCAATATTTACGGAATTATTTTGGGATAAAGCGAATAATTATGCGAAAAAGGGGGTTGCAATTCTGAAACCGGAGTGGTAAACTGTTCCCAATGAACCAAGCCGGGTCCGGCCTGCCGGGACCCGATACCAATGTTGGAGGGAAAACAATTATGTCTGAGATCAAAAAAGTGGTGCTGGCCTACTCTGGCGGCCTGGATACCTCTATCATCATTCCTTGGCTGAAAGAGAACTACAACAATCCGGAAATCATCGCCGTCTCCGCCGACGTGGGGCAGGGGGATGAGCTGGACGGGCTGGAGGAGAAGGCCATTAAGACCGGCGCTTCCAAGCTGTACATCGAGGATCTCACCGATGAGATGGTGGATGAAGTGATTGTCCCGTCCATGATGATGGGAGCCAACTATGAGGGTTATCTTCTGGGTACCGCCTTTGCCCGGCCCATCATTGCCCGGAGGCTGGTGGAGATCGCCAAGAAAGAGAAGGCCGATGCCATCTGCCACGGCTGCACCGGCAAGGGCAACGACCAGGTGCGCTTTGAGCTGGCCATCCATGCGTTCGCACCTCAGATGGACATCATCGCCCCTTGGCGGTTCTGGGAGCTCAACTCCCGCGAAAAGGAGATCGAGTACGCCGAAAAGCACAACATCCCGCTCAAGATCAACAAGGAGACCAACTACTCTAAGGATAAAAACCTGTGGCACCTGTCTCACGAGGGCCTGGACCTGGAGGACCCGGCCAACGAAGCGCCGCTCAACCGCCCCGGCTTTTTGGAGATGGGCGTTTCGCCCGAGCAGGCGCCCGACACCCCCACCTATGTGACCATCCACTTTGAAAAGGGCGTGCCCACCGCGATCGACGGCCAGCAGATGGATTCGGTTTCGCTCATCCAAAAGCTCAACGAGCTGGGCGGCGCCAACGGCTGCGGCATTTTGGACATTGTCGAAAACCGTCTGGTCGGCATGAAGAGCCGCGGCGTCTACGAGACCCCGGGCGGCGCGGTGCTCTATGCCGCCCACCAAAAGCTTGAGGAGATCACCCTGGACAAGGAAACCGCCCACTACAAGCAGCAGTTGGCGCTCAAGTTCGCCGACCTGGTGTACAACGGCCAGTGGTACACCCCGTTGCGCAAGGCGATGAGCGCCTTTGTGGACGCCACCCAGGAGACGGTCACCGGCGACGTCAAGCTCAAGCTGTACAAGGGCAACATCATCCCGGCGTCGGTCACCTCGCCCTATTCGCTCTACTCGGCGGGGATGGCCACCTTTGACGAGGACGACTGCTACGACCAGGCCGATTCGGCGGGCTTCATCCACCTGTTCGGCCTGCCGCTCAAGGTACGCGCCCTCAACGACCAGGCGCTGTTTGAAAAGACCGGCGAGCACTTTCCGAGTGTAGAGTAAAAAAGACAGGCGATAGGAGATGTACCGCATAGCAGATGCGGCAACCCATCTCCTATCGCTTTGCTGGAAATGAGGTATATTGTATGGCAAAATTATGGGCAGGCCGGTTCCAGAAGGAAACCGACCTGGCGGTAAACGATTTTAACTCGTCGATCTTGTTTGACTGCCGCCTGTATAAGGAGGACATCACCGGCTCGATTGCACACGCGACCATGCTCGGCAAACAGGGCATCATCGAGGAGCACGAAGCCGAAAAAATCGTAGAGGGCTTAAAGGAGATCCTGGCGGACATTGAAGCCGACAAGGTGGAGTTTTCGCTCGACTACGAAGATATTCACATGAATATCGAAAAGCTGCTGACCGAGCGCATCGGCGACACTGGCAAGCGCCTGCACACCGGCCGCAGCCGCAACGACCAGGTCGCGCTGGATATGCGCATGTATGTCAAGCGGGAGATCCCGGAAATCATCGGCCTGATCCTGGGCTTTATGCAGGCGCTGTGCGACAAGGCTCAGGACAATTTGGAGACCGTTATGCCCGGTTACACTCACTTGCAGCGGGCCCAGCCGACCACCTTTGCGCATTATATGATGGCCTACGCCAACATGCTCAAGCGCGACGTGCGGCGGCTGGAGGACTGCTTGGAGCGGATGGACGAAATGCCGCTCGGCTCGGGCGCGCTGGCATCGACCACCTACCCGATCGACCGTGATTTTGTCCGTGAGCAGCTGGGCTTTGCCCGCCTGACCGACAACTCGCTCGACGGCGTATCCGACCGCGACTACTGCGTCGAACTGCTTTCTGACCTGTCCATCCTGATGATGCATCTGTCGCGCCTGTCCGAGGAGATCATCTCCTGGTGCTCGTGGGAGTTTAAGTTCGTCGAGCTGGACGACGCCTACTCGACCGGTTCGTCGATCATGCCGCAAAAGAAAAACCCCGATGTGTGTGAGCTCATCCGCGGCAAGGCCGGCCGGGTCTATGGCAGCTTGACCGCCATGCTGACCGTGCTCAAGGGCCTGCCGCTGGCCTACAATAAGGATATGCAGGAGGACAAAGAAGCGGTGTTCGACGCCATCGATACGGTCAAGCAGTGTCTCGAGGTGTTCACGCCTATGTTCGCCACCATGACCCTGCTCAAAAAGAACATGCGCAGGGCGGCGTCGCGCGGCTTTATCAACGCCACCGACTGCGCCGACTACCTGACCAAAAAGGGGGTCCCCTTCCGGGATGCCTATCAGATCGTCGGCCGGCTGGTCAACGCCTGCCTGAAGTCGGACGAAACCCTGGAAACCCTGACGCTCAAGGACTTTGCCGCCATTTCCAAGGTGTTTGGGCCGGATGTGTACGAAGCGCTTGACCTGAACACCTGCGTCAAGGAGCGCAAGGCCTTGGGTGGCCCGGCGCCTGAAGAGGTTCAGCGCCAGATCAACAAGATCCAGGCGTTTATTGCAGGGGAGAAAGGGGAATAAGAAACCGGGCAAGGCCTAAAAAAGCGCCTGGCCCTGGGAACAAGTATGATGAAGCCAAAGGTGTATATTGACGGCCAGGAGGGGACGACTGGCCTGCAAATTTACGAACGGCTGGGCCAGCGCAGCGACATTGACCTGCTGCGCATCGACCCGGCCAAGCGCAAGGACGTGGACGAGCGGCGCAAGCTCCTCAATGCGGCCGATTTGGTGTTTTTGTGCCTGCCCGACGCCGCGGCGCGGGAGGCGGTTTCACTCATCGACAACGACCACACCCGCGTGATCGACGCTTCCACCGCCCATCGGACCGCGCAGGGCTGGGTATACGGGTTTGCCGAGCTGTCGGCTGCGCACCGCGCGGCCATTGCGGCGTCCAAGCGGGTGGCCAACCCGGGCTGCCACGCGACCGGCCTGATCGCGTCGGTCTACCCGCTCGTGCAGATGGGGCTGCTGCTGCGCGACGATCCGCTGACCTTTTTTTCGCTGACCGGATATTCGGGTGGCGGCAAAAAAATGATCGCCGAATACGAAAGCCCTGCGCGCGACACAAAATTGAATGCGCCCCGCATCTATGGGCTGAATTTGCGGCACAAGCATTTGCCCGAAATGCAGACGGTGTGCGGCCTGGCCCAGCCACCGGTCTTTTGCCCGGTGGTGGACGACTATTACAAGGGCATGGCGGGGACGGTTTTGCTGCACAACGCGCGCCTGCCGGGCAGCCCCACCGCCCAAATGCTGCGCGACCGCTTGGCGGATTATTACGCCGGGCAGGCGCTGGTGTCGGTGGCCCCCTTCGGCGGGGAGGAGCCCATGCTGGCGGCCAACAGCCTAGCGGGCAAGGACAGCCTGCAGCTGGTCGTATACGGCCACGAAGAACAGACCTGCATCACCGCGCTGTTTGACAACCTGGGCAAGGGCGCATCGGGCGCGGCGGTCCAGAATATGAACATTATGCTCGGCTTGGACGAAACGACCGGCCTGAGCCTTTAAAAAGAGAGGGTTCAAAGCTATGAAGATTATTTCCGGCGGCGTGTGTGCCGCAAAGGGCTTCCAGGCGGGCGCGGTCCGCTGCGGGATTAAGCCCGGACGCGAGGCTGACGACCTCGCAATCCTTGTTTCCGACTGTGAGTGCAACGCCGCGGCGACCTATACGCGCAACCGCGTCAAAGCTGCACCGATTTATGTGACCATGGAGCACCTGGAGGACGGCGTCGCGCGGGCGGTGGTCGTCAATTCGGGCAACGCCAACGCCTGTGCGCCCGACGGCATGGACAACGCCCGGCGTCAAGCCAAGGCTGCGGCCGGGGTGCTCGGCATCGAGGAAAACAGCGTGATCGTTGCCTCCACCGGCGTGATCGGCCAGCGCCTGCCGGTCGAGTGCATCGAAGACAAGATCGGACAGATCCAGCTGTCCTACAACGGCTCGGACGCGGCCGCCCAGGCCATCATGACCACGGATACCAAGCGCAAATCGGCGGCCATCGAGTTTGTCGTGGGCGGGAAAACCTGCCATATCGGTGGGATCTGCAAGGGCAGCGGCATGATCCACCCCAACATGGGCACCATGCTGGCCTTTTTGACCACCGACTGCGCCATCACCCAGGAGATGCTCCAGGACGCGCTTTCGGAAAGTGTACGCCGCAGCTACAACTGTGTGAGCGTAGACGGCGACACCTCGACCAACGATATGTGCGTCATCCTGGCCAACGGCATGGCCGGCAATGAGCAAATCGAATGGCAAAACGAGGACTATGAGATCTTCTACCGGGCGCTGCACGAGGTGAACGTCCGTCTGGCGCGGCAGATCGCGGCCGACGGCGAAGGCGCGACCAAGCTCATCACCTGCGAGGTCAATGGCGCGCGCAGCGAAGAGGCTGCCGAGCGGCTGGCCAAGTCGGTCTGCTCGTCCAACCTGGTCAAGGCAGCCATGTTCGGCGCGGACGCCAACTGGGGCCGTGTGCTGTGTGCCATGGGCTACTCCAAGGCGCCTTTCCGGCCTGAGTATGTGACGATTGGGTTTTCCTCGCAGGCGGGCAAGGTGGTCGTTTGCGACCACGGCCAGGGCCTGGACTTTGACGAGGAGCTGGCCAAAAAGGTGCTGCTCGAAAGCGAGGTCGTTATCACCATAGACCTGTACGAAGGCGAGAGCTCGGCTACCTGCTGGGGCTGCGACCTGACCTACGATTACGTCAAAATCAACGGCGATTACCGCACCTAAGAGGGAAAAACCATGCTTTTTGATGCAGAAACCAAAGCGAACGTCCTGGTGGAGGCCCTGCCTTACATCCAGGAGTACTACGGAAAGACGGTCGTCGTCAAATACGGCGGCAATGCCATGATCAACCAAAAGCTCAAGGACGCGGTCATCCGCGACCTTGTGCTGCTCAGTCTGATCGGCGTACACGTCGTGGTCGTACACGGCGGCGGGCCGGAGATCACCGAAATGCTGGACAAGATCGGCAAGCAGTCGCGGTTCGTAAACGGCCTGCGCTACACCGACCGCGAGACCATGGACATCGTCCAGATGATTTTGTGCGGCAAGGTCAACAAAGACCTGGTGACCCTGCTGGCCAAGGCGGGCGGCAACGGCATCGGCCTGGGCGGCATGGACGGCGGCCTGTTCCAGGCCAAGCGCCTGACCGACAACCAGGGCACCGATTACGGCTATGTGGGCGACATTGTGTCGGTCAGCCCCCAGCCGGTCATCGACACGCTGGAAAAGGGCTACATCCCGGTTGTGTCCACCGTGGCGCAGGGGATTGACGACGAAACCAATTACAACATCAACGCCGATACCGCGGCCTGCAAGCTGGCGGTCGCGCTGAAGGCCAAAAAGCTCATCCTGCTCACCGACGTGCGCGGCCTGATGCGCGACCTGTCGGACGAGAATAGCATCATCCACCGCATTAAGGTTTCCGAGGTCCCGGCCCTGGTCAAGGAAGGGATCATCAAAGGCGGCATGATCCCCAAGGTGGACTGCTGCGTGGAAGCGGTGCGCAAAGGGGTCGAGCGCGCCACCATCCTGGACGGACGGGTGCCGCATTCCATCCTCATCGAGCTGCTCAGCCGGGTCGGCGAGGGTACGATGTTCTATTAAACCATACAAAGCGAGTGATATTTTCCATGACCTATCAACAGCTCAAGGCCGAGGAGCAACAGTATGTGATGAACACCTACGGCCGTTTCCCCATCGCGCTCGACCACGGCCAGGGCGCGACCTTGTGGGATGTAGAGGGCAAAAAATATATTGACCTGACCTCTGGCATCGGTGTGTGCAGCGTGGGCTACAACAACGAGGCGCTGGTGGATGCCATCGCCGCCCAAGCGCACAAGCTCATGCATGTCTCCAACCTGTTCCTCACCGCGCCCATGGTGCAGACCGCTAAAACACTGGTCCAAGCCACCGGCATGGCCAAGGTCTTTTTTGCAAACTCGGGCGCCGAATCCAACGAGGGCGCCATCAAACTGGCCCGCAAATATTCGTTTGACAAATACGGCAAGGGCCGCAGCAAAATCGTGACCCTCAAAAATTCCTTCCACGGCCGCACGGTCACTACCCTCAACGCGACCGGTCAGGAAAAATTCCACAACTACTTCTTCCCCTTTACCGAGGGGTTTGACTACGCTGAGGCGGGCAATCTGGCCGACGTCCAGGCCAAGGCCGGCGACGACGCCTGCGCCATTATGATGGAGCTCATTCAGGGCGAGGGCGGTGTGCTGCCGCTGGACAAGGACTTCGTCCAAGCGGTCGAGGCCTTTTGCCGCGAACGCGACCTGCTGCTCATCATCGACGAGGTGCAGACCGGCATCGGCCGCACCGGCACCCTGTTCTGTTTCCAACAGTATGGCATCCGGCCTGACGTGGTCACCACGGCCAAGGGGATTGCGGGCGGCTTGCCCATGGGTGCGGTCATTGCGGCGCAAAGCTGCTGCGACGTGCTCGGCCCAGGCACCCATGCGACCACCTTTGGCGGCACGCCGACCTGCTGCGCGGCGGCCAATGCGGTGCTGGACATCGTCAACCGGCCGGAATTCTTGCGCAGCGTGGCCGAAAAAGGGGAGTACCTCAAAAAAGGCCTGGCGGCGCTGCACTCGGACAAGATCCAAGGCGTGCGTGGCCAAGGGCTGATGCTGGGCGTCATCGTGGACCCGGATGCGCGCGGCGCGCTGGTAAACGAATGCCTGGAAAAGGGCGTGCTGGTGCTGACCGCCGGCGCCAACGCCATCCGGCTGCTGCCGCCGCTGACCATCACCTATGAAGAGATGGACGAGGCACTGGCCATTTTGAAGACCGTCTTTTAAAAGCGGCGTATATTTTGACACACCAAGGGGGCTTTCCAGTGAAGCATTTGCTCAAGCTGCTCGATTGCAGCACAGAGGAGATCATCGGCCTGCTCGATTTGGCCGATCAACTCAAATATGAAAAGAAAAATAACATTCCGCATCCCATCCTGGCAGGCAAATCGATCGGCCTGATTTTCCAGAAATCGTCCACCCGCACCCGCGTGTCGTTTGAAACCGGGATGTACCAGCTGGGCGGTCAGGCTTTGTTCCTGTCGTCGCGCGACCTGCAAATCGGCCGCGGCGAACCGGTACAGGACACCGCCCGTGTGTTGTCACGGTATCTGGACGGCATTATGATCCGCACCTTTGCCCAGCAGGAGGTTGAGGACCTGGCCAAGTACGGTTCGGTGCCGGTCATCAACGGCCTGACCGATTTCTGCCACCCATGCCAGGTGCTTGCCGACCTGATGACCATCCGCGAAAAGTTCGCGGTGCTCGAAGGGCTCAAGATGTGCTACATCGGCGACGGCAACAACATGGCCAACTCGCTGATCGTGGGCGGTCTCAAAACCGGGATGAAGGTTTCGGTAGCCACCCCTGACGCCTACCGGCCGGATGAAGCGGTTATGGCCTTTGCACAGGGCAACCCCAATTTCTTTATCACAAACGAACCCATGCAAGCGGCCGAAAACGCCGACATCGTCATCACGGATACCTGGGCCTCCATGGGCATGGAAGAGGAAAAGGATGCCCGTTTGCAGGCCTTCCAGGGCTATCAGGTCAACGACGAGCTCATGGCCTGCGCGAAACCGGGCGCAATGGTGCAGCATTGCTTGCCCGCTTACCGTGGACAGGAGATCACTGAGAAAGTGTTCGAGGAGCATGCGGACGAAATTTTCAACGAGGCCGAAAATCGCCTACACGCTCAAAAAGCAGTCATGGTCACCTTGATGAGAGATCCAGACTGATCGGCATAAAAACTGCGGCGCTTTTAGCACATCCGTGCCGAAAGCGCCCTTTTTGTGTGGATTTATCCTGCGGATTCGCAACGTGCAAAGTGGATTGCGGTAAATTCGCTCTTGAAAAGGTGCAGCGAGTCGCTTATAATACAATAGAGATTTTGAAATATTTTTACGTTTTTTGCAACTGTTTTGCAGCTGCGGATTTTGTTTCAGAAATGCGCCTGCAGGAAGCGGCGCAAGACAGATCGGGCCGGCCGGGACCGCGCCCTGCCGGCTTTTTGTTTCTTTGGCACATATTGTGCAAAAACAAAGGTGTAAAGGAGCCATGTTATGCTTGTCGGTCAGACCGAAAGAGAACAAAAGGTCAAGGAGCTAACCAGCTATATTTTGCACAAACATTACTGCGAAAACGACATGGAAGCTGTTATTGCCATGTTTGACGACCGCCTGAGTTGGTTTGGCGCTGAAGAACAGGAATATGCGGTCGGCGCACAGGAAGTGGCCGCCCTATTTCGTGGTTTTGAAATGCGGAGATGCAGCATTGAGCACGAGAAATATGATGTTGTCGAGATCACCCCGGACGTGCATCTGTGTACCGGTCAAGTGCAAATCACCACCAGTCCGGAAACCGGTATCCTGATCCGGATGCAACAGCGGGTGACCATGTGCTTTCGCTGGGTGGGACACCAAGCGCGCTGCTGCCATATGCATGTTTCCAACCCATATCGTGAGATGATTGAGGAGGAAATCGGTTTTCCTACATCTGCATCCCAGCAAAACCGGGAATATCGAGACGAACAGCTCGATGTACACAAAAAACAACTCGCGGAACGAACCGCTGAACTCATCAGTATCTACAATACCGTCCCCTGTGCCATTCTCCGCCTGCGCCGCAACGGGGAAAACTACCGCTTGTTGTCCTTCAACCAGGCGCTTGTCAACATGCTGGAGGTCCCTGAAGAAGAGATCCGCCAGATGGACTGGTCGCAAGGGTTTTCTGATGAGGTGGACCGGCAGGACGTCCCTTTGTTGCGCGACGCACTGCGCCGCTTGGAAAAGCCAGGCGACCGAACCTATCTGGACTATCGGATGCACAGCCGTTCGGGCAAATGTATCTATCTGAGTTGCAGCAATGCGCTGATCGACGAACAGGTGGACGGACAAACCATCCAGCGCATCACCTTTGATATCTCCAAACGGATAGAACTGGAATCGGTGCTCAAGCGCATGAGCTTTGAAGATTTTCCGACCGGGCTGTTCAACCGCAACCGGTTCAACCGGGACATGGAGCTCTGCCAGATGGGGGATATGACCCGCCTGGGCGTTGCTTGCTTTGACCTCAATTGCCTCAAGGAATGGAACGACCGTATGGGGCATAGTGCGGGCGATGACCTGATCTACCGCACTGCCCGCCATATTTATAATGCCTTTCCAAAGAAAGCCTACCGCATCGGTGGCGACGAATTTGTCGTCATTCAGGCAAATGTCGCGCAAGATGCGTTTTGCCGGGCCATCGACCAGGTGGTGAAAACCATGCAGGAGGATGGCATCAGCATTTCGGCCGGACGATCCTGGCGCGCTCTAAATTGCAGCATTCGCGAGCAGTTCGACGAGGCCGACCGCCAGATGTATCAGGTGAAAACCCGTTTTTATAAGACCAGATCAACCCAAAGAGATCGATGAAAAAACATCCCTTGCCATACAGCGGCAGGGGATGTTTTTGTTTCAAAAGCCAATGCGCAGATAAAACCAGCCATCTGCGTATTTACAAGAAACCAGCGCGCCATGATGTGCACAAAAGGCACGGATCGAGCGCAGCCCTAAACCATGGCCGGATTTGGACGAAGTAGGAAATCCATCATCATTCAATTCGACAGGCGCAGCGCAGGGGTTGGCAATTTCGATCATCAGCTTGGGGTAGGGGATGCAGCGGCAACGGATTTGCCGTTTATCCCGTGGAAGTTCGCAACAGGCGTGAATGGAGTTTTCCAGAGCGTTGGCAAATACGGTGGATAGATCGGCAATATTGGCTGGCAGAGACGATGGAAAATCCAAGTGGGCATCAATTTGAATATTATTTTGTTGGGCCTGGGTGAAATAAGAGGAAAACATTGCGTTGAGGACTGGGTCAGCGCACCAGCAGACCGGCTGGATTTGTTCATGCTTTCGGCGTACAGACCCAATATAGGAGAGTGCATCTTCCAGGTCGCCATTTTCAATCAAGCGGGCAATGGTGTTGAGCCGGTGGTGCAAGTCATGTCGTTCAATGCGCAGAGCATGTTCGGCTGCTTCAGTGGCTTCAATCCGGCTTTTCAAAGAGGAAAGCTGCATGGCAGCCAACTCGGCATTGTGCCGCTTTTCGGTTTCCTGCCGGATCACCGAAAAAAGGAATAGGATAACCACATACATCCCAAAGACCAGCACGCTCAGCGCGGGCTTGAGCATGCTGGTGAGCGGCGTGAGGATGAGAAAGCCAGGGATGAGATAGATGGAAATAAAATAATATCCGAATAAAACCAGGCAAAGCAGCCACCAGCCGTGTTGCAGTTGTTGAAAAACTTGGAGATACAGTGGCCGCAGCCGGTACAGGACAAAGAGAATCAGCGCGGCAATCAAGATATAGGATAAAAACAGAACCCAGGTTCGTTCACCAAAGAGGTAGTAGAACATTGCGCTGCACTGGTGGCTAATTAGGCAAAAATGCACAGCGGATAGCACCAAAAACAGCAGTTTCCATCCCCGGTAGCGGCTGCAATAGGCGGCGCATAGGAACGTCGGGATGTGGTGGGTGAAAATATAGATCCGTGTAAAGGTTATGGTGCCCAAGAAATACAGCCACACGATATCCAGGAGCATCAACACGACCGTGACACCATAAAGGATCAAAAGCGTGCGCCTGCGAGAAAAGCGGCTGTCCAAAAACAGCGAAATGATGCTCATGCCAAGCAAAAGAAAATAACTAAATAGAAACCAATACATAACTGGTTCATCCTTCATCACGCATGTCTGTTAGTCTCTTCCAAAAGCGGGGGGAGGGTAGGAGTCAGCCAATAATCAATCCATGCGCGTTTGACCTGGGTGTTGAGCCGGCGGGGAATCGGGACCCGGCTTCCATCATCCAACACCGCGACCGATGGTTCTACCTCGTTGACATGGGCCAGATTGAGCACAAAGCTGGCGCCACAAAGCACGAACTGTGGATGAGCTAGGAGTGGCGCAGCGGCCTCCCGAAATGGGACGCGCAGGGTGATGCTAAAGATGTTCCGGCCATCGGTCATGTGATAGCACATCACCCGGCGGGTGCGCTCTACATACAGCACATCCCGCAAGCTGATGTGAGCATCCCCGTCGGGTGTACGGATGACAAGATGTTCAGCAGGCCATCTCTGCCCGATGGCCTGATCCAGCACCGAAAATAGCTGTGCACGTGTGACTGGTTTGACGAGATAAGAGAAGGCCTGCGCTTGATAGGATTCCACCGCAAAGTCGCGGGTGGTGGTGATGTAGATGATTTCGCCGGTTGCGCCGCGGCGCCGCAAATGCAAGCCGGTTTGGATGCCGTCCGCTCCTTTCATCAGCACATCGAGCAGATACAGGTCAAACCGGTCACATGCGGCCGCAGACAGAAGCGCGTTCCCTGAGTGAAACCGGGTCAGCTGGAATGGGTTCTCTGGATGCAGCCGTTGGTATTCCCCCAAAAGTGCTGCTATATTTTCTAAGTCCTCGGCACAATCATCACAAAGCGCAATGGTCAACATATTGTTTACTCCTCCTAGCCGTTCCCATATTGTAAAACTTAAGTGCCAAAAGTGCATAAAATAAACCCTATTTTACACACTCCAGTGCAAAGAATTGTGAATTCGATATAATCAAAATACCACGGAATATATTCTGCTGTCAAGTTACCCGGATGGGTGGGAAAGAGAAGGTGGAAGGAGTAAACTCCACAAAGGGAGGGCATAAAAATGCACAAAAAATGGACGAATTTTTGGAAAATTCCGGACGAAATCCGTGCGGAATATTGGCAGGATGCGCTGCAAAAGAACCGCCTGTCTCTGGTGGTCATTTGCACGATGATCTTTGGAATGGAGACGTTTAATATCGTGCGGGTTTTGTTTTTGTCCAATGCCGGGCTAAGCACGCTCAACAACCGCATTTACTTTGGGCTGTACTGCGCGCTGTGGCTGGCGTCAGCGGTCTATCTGCTGCTGTGGCGGCTGCTGCGTCAAGCGCGCCCCAAGCTGCGCTGGCGGGTGCAGTATGGCGCTGTGCTCACCTTTCTGCTGTGGCATGTGGCGATCAACGTCTATGACCTGATGCGCAATCCACAAGCTTCGGTCAATATTTATATAACGGCTGTCCTGGGGCTTGCGGTCTTTATCCAGATGCCCAGCATATACAGCTTGTTCACCTATGGGCTAGCGTATACAGTCTTTATGTGGTTGGCAGGCGCCATATTGAGCGATGGGAATCGGCTCAATTTGACGATTACCACCATTGTAGCGTTGGCGATTTCGCTCACTAGCAGCCGTCATGCGGTGATCCAGTTGAACCAGAAGCGTGAGATTGACCAGATCAACCGGCAGCTACATATGCTGCTACAACAGGACCCACATACCGGCCTGCTCAACAAGACTGCCTTTCAGCAATGCGTAGAAAGACAGCTGGAGGACATTGAGCGGCTTGGCAGCATTGCATTACTGATTGTGGATTTGGATGATTTCAAGTTTGTGAACGACCGCTATGGCCATCCGTGCGGCGACTATGTGCTCAAAGAGATGGCCGGCCGGTTGCGGGAAACCTTTTCGGATGCGGCGGGCATCGGCCGTATTGGCGGCGATGAATTTGCCATAGCGTTGTCAAACGCAGGGGAACCGTCGGCAATTGTGTCGCGCGGGCAGGCGCTCATGCGCGCGTTCGGCACAACCCGGTGGCACGGCAAACCGGTGGGTGCGGCGTGCAGCATCGGCGCCTGCCGGGTGTGCCAGGCCGGCGCATCCTACGAGCAGATCTACCGCGAGACCGACACCATGCTGTACCGCGCCAAGCGGCAGGGCAAGGGGCAGTGCATGGTGTGCGATTTTTCCGCCCCGCCGGCCCAAGAGACCGGCACAGAGCGGCTAGAAGCGCATTTGTAAGCAAAACGCTCAGGCTGGGACCCAGATTTCGCACAGGAATTGCCGGTCCTCCCGCCGGAACACTGCCTTGCCGCCGTGGGCGCGGGCGATTTGCTCGACCAGCTTGAGGCCGGTGCCGTGGGGCGCGCCGCCGTCCGGCGCAATGCCATAGCCGCTGTCCCCGCCCAAGGGGAGAGCGCTGGGCTGTGTGCTTTGGCTCTGGACCCACAACACACAGCGCCCAGCGGTATAGCGCAGCCCCATCTCAATGCGCACGTCGTCCGGATTGTGTTGGATGGCGTTATAAACCAGGTTGTACAGGGCGCGGCGCAGCAAAAAGCCGTCAGCTGTGATGGGTTGGATGTCCGGGGGTAGATCGACCGAAAGCGGGGCTTCCAGCCCGCTGTTGAGAAAGTCGGCCGCCACCTGCCGCACCAGCGCGGCGGGGTTAAGCTCGGCCTTGCGCAGCGGCTGCATAGCATAGTCCAGCCGCATGGTCAAGTTGAGGTCGCCCACCAGCTCCTTGATCCGCTGGCTCTGCCGCACTAGGATGGACGCCTTGTTTTGCAGGTGGGCGGGTAGCGTGGGGTCGTGCTCCAGCTCGCTGGCGTAGCCCATCACCATACTCAGTGGGGTGCGGATGTCGTGGGACACGCCGCTGACCCAGTCGGCGCGGGCCTGGTCGCGGCCGGTCTGCTCGGACAAGAACCACCGCCGCAGGATGACTGCGCACAGCCCGACCGCCCCGCTGATGCACAAAAGCACCAGCAGCGGCACACCGTAAAACAGGATGTGCAGCGAATCCATGGACACGGTGACCGTATATTTCCAGGCGGAGTCCTTGGGCGCGCCGATGACCAGCAGCCCGTCCTCCCGCACCCGGCACTGCACCGGGTAGTCGTGCAGGTACCAACGGGTGAAGGACGACACGTCGGTCAGGCTGTACTGGTCGGGCACGTCGTCCGGCTTGTACGCCGACCAGACCACGTCGCCGTTTTCATCAACCAGCATGGCCCACAGCTGCTGCCGCTCGAGCAGCACCTGCCCGTCAAAGGCATAGCCGCCGTCCGCGGTAAAGGTCAGGTGTTCGGAGATCGAGCCGACCGGTGCGTTCCAGCTGCGGGTCTGGGTAGCCGAATAGACGACAAAGGAGAGCAACGCCAGGATGACCAGGCTGAGCGTCAGGACGATGGCCAGGGCGATCAGCACCAAGATCCGCAGCAGCATAGCAGCTTGTTTCATGGCTGTTCCTCCGGGGCCAGGCGGTAGCCCAGCCCGCGCACGGTGAGCAAAAATCGGGGATGCGAGGGATCGTCCTCGATTTTTTCGCGCAAGCGGCGGATGTGCACCATCAGGGTGTTCTCATAGCCGACCAGCGTGCCCTCCCACAGCGCTTCGCACAAGGCGTCGATGGTGACGATGTTGCCGCGGCTGATCCACAGCTTGCGCAGCAGAGCGTATTCCTTGGCGGTCAGCGTCACCGGTTTGGGGCCGCCGGTGACCGTGCCGGTGCCCCAATCGACCGTCCGGCTGCCCAGGGTGAGCGAAGGCGCCTGCTTTTGCCCGTACACCCGCCGCAGCACGGCGGCCAGCCGCAGGCACAGCTCGCGCGGCAAAAAGGGCTTTACGATGTAGTCGTCCGCGCCCAGCCCCAGGCCGCGCAGGCGGGCTTCGTCCTCGTCCCGCGCCGACAGAAAGAGCACCGGTACGTCGCGGATGGCGCGCAGCCGTTCAAACAGCGAAAAGCCGTTGCCGTCGGGCAGCATGACGTCGAGCAGTACGGCGTCCGGCCGCGCTGTACCGGCCAGCGCCAGGGCTTCGGCGCAGGTTGCCGCGGCCAGCACCGTGTACCCCTCTGCGGATAGTGTATTTTGTACCATTTCGCGCAGCGCGCGTTCATCGTCTACCAAAAGGACCCGATAGGGCATGGCATTTCATCCTTTCCTTTGCGCGCGGCAAAAGCCTATGCTGCGCGCTTTGTGTTTTGATTGTACCACATTTCCCGCCCCGGCGGTTATGGGAAAGCAAAAAAGTAAGGAAGCCGTAAGGTAGCCTTCATCCGGCCGTAAGGAAGCGCCGCTATACTGTATGGCAGAAGGAGGTTACCAAGATGGAGATCGTACAAACACAAGGACTTTGCAAGCGGTATGGCGGCGTGTTGCGGGTCAAAGAGCTGGCGCTGCGCGTGCCGGAAGGGGCGGTATACGGCTTTCTCGGACCCAACGGCGCCGGCAAATCGACGACCCTCAAGATGATTTTGGGCCTGGCCCGGCCGACTGCCGGACAGATTGCCGTGTTCGGCAGCCAGATGACCCGGAAAAACCGCCTGTCCATCCTAAAGGATGTGGGCAGCCTGATCGAAAGCCCCAGCTATTACGGCCACCTGACCGGCGAAGAGAATCTGCGCATCATCCAGACGCTGCGCGGCGCACCGGCGCGGGACATCGAAGAAGCGCTGCGCATTGTGCGGCTGACCGGGCAAAAGGACAAAAAAGTCGCCCATTATTCGCTGGGCATGAAGCAGCGGCTGGGGCTGGCCGGGGCGCTGCTCGGGTTCCCCAAGCTGCTCATTTTGGACGAGCCGACCAACGGATTGGACCCGGCCGGCATCCAGGAGATGCGCGAGCTGATCTGCGCGCTGCCCAAGCAGTTCGGCATGACTGTGCTGGTGTCCAGCCACCTTTTGAGCGAAATCGACCAGATGGCCGATGTGGTGGGCATCATCGCAAACGGCGAGTTGGTCTTTCAGGACCGGCTGGACCGGCTGCACGCGCGTAGCAGCCACAACCTGGCTCTGCGCACCAGCAACAACGCGGTCGCGGGTGAGCTCATAGGCCGGATGGGTGTGAACGCCCAGCCGCAGGAGGACGGCTACCTGCTGCTGCCCTATTTGAACGACGAAACAGTGCGGCAGGTGACCCGGGCGCTGGTGCAGCAAGGGGTGGACCTTATGCGGCTGGAGTCGCGTGAAACCAGCCTGGAGGACATCTTCCTGGACCTGACCGGCGGAAAGGCGGCGAGCCTATGAAAGCCCTGCGCATGGAGTTTTACAAATTCCGCCGCCGCAAGATCTGGTTGGCGCCGCTGCTGATGCTGGCGCTCCAGCTGGCGTGGGGGCTGTATTCCTACCGGAACATGGACGCCGAAGCGCTCACCCAAGGCTGGGCGGACATCCTCTACGGGTTCCCGATGCTCAACGCCATGATGACGCCGGTCATTGCGGCAGTGGTGGCCTCGCGCGTGGCCGACATCGAGCACAAGGGCCAGACCTTCAAGCTGCTCGAAACCGTCCAGTCCACCGGGGTGCTGTTCGACATGAAATTTGTAGGCGCCGCCTTTTACATGACCCTCATGATGCTGGCACAGGGGGCGGCAATCGTGATCTTTGGGCTGATCCGTGGGTTTGCAGGCCCGCCGCCCTGGGATGCGCTTGGCAAATTCCTGCTGGGCAACTGGCTGGTCACGCTGACGATTTTGCTCATCCAGCTGCTGCTGTCCCTGCTCATCCAAAACCAGATGATCGGGATGCTGATCGGGCTGTTGGGGGCGCTGGTCGGGTTGTTTTCGCTGTTTTTCCCACAGAGCTTGCAAAAGCTGTTCGTGTGGGCGTACTATGGTGTGCTGTATGTGTCGGCTATGGACTGGGACCCGGTGACCCGTGCGACCGACTACTATTTTATCCAGTTTGACTGGATCGGCCTGGCCGGAATCTGTATTTGGTTCGCATTGATTTATTTGGTCGGGCGGCGGTTGTTCGTCCGCAAGGAGGTGTGAGGATCATGTTGCGACTGCTTTGCGCCGAGCGCATCAAGCTGCGGCGCTCGTTTATCTGGCTGGCCCTGCTGTTTTTGCCCCTGCTGTCCGCCGGGTTTGGCACAGCCAATTATCTGAACAATTTGGGCATCCTGCAAAACCAATGGTACTCGCTGTGGACCCAGTTCGCGCTGTTTTACTGTACGCTGTTCGGGCCGGCGCTGACCGGGGTGTACTGCGCCTACGTCTGCCGGCTCGAGCACCTGAACCGCAACTGGAACATGGTGCTCACCATGCCCGCGCCGCGCGCGGCAGTCTGGCTGAGCAAGCTGACCATGGTGTCCATCCTGACCGGCCTGACCCAGGTGTGGATCGGTATTTTGTTCGTCCTTTCGGGCAAGATCGCCGGGCTGACAGCGCCCATCCCGCCTGAGCTGGTTGTGTGGCTGCTGCGCGGCTGGTGGAGCTTGATTGTGCAGGCCGCCATTTTGCTGTGCGTGGCCATGGCGATCCGCTCGTTCGCGGTGCCGGTGGCGTGCGGCATTGGCGGCGGGTTTCTGGGCATCGCGGTGCTGGTCAAGGACTTTGGGGTGTATTTCCCGTTCTCATTTTTGTCACTGTCTATGTGTTCGCACAATCCCACCGAGCCCATGCAGTGCGACCCGCTGCAATTTGCCGGATTCAGCCTGTTGTATTTCGCAGTTGCCTGCGGGTTTGGGATTGCTTGGCTCAGCCGCCGGGACGTCGTAGCCATTTAATTGTAGGCAGAACCCCACTGCTGCCCCTTTCAAATAGAGGGTTGACTTTTATCTGAATTCGGACTATAATATCAAATGTCCGAATTCGGATAAAATGCGCTCTTTACACTGCAACGCACAGGTGTTTTCCCAAAAGTCAGGACTTGCGCCTGGCTTTTTTTGGACGATGAAAGTGGCAAAATGAACGCCTATCCATCCTGTGCATGTGGGAGCAGACAGAAAGGGGAATAGAAGATGGATTCTACGACACTTTTTTCAAAAACAGCGCCGCTGAAGCTCTTCTTTTTGGCTGCGCTGCCGGGGGCGGTCAGTATGCTGGCCTCCTCGCTGTATCAGACGATTGACGGCGTGTTTGTCGGGCAGTTTTTGGGGAGCACCGCGTTTGCGGCGCTCAACCTGGCCATGCCGTTTGTCATCATCAATTTTTCGCTGGCCGACCTGATCGGTGTGGGCTCGGCGGTGCCGATCTCGGTCTTTCTGGGCAAGCGAGAGCGGGAGCGGGCCAACAATATTTTCACTTGCGCCTGCCTGCTGATTTTTCTCACCGGCATCCTAACCGGTGGCATTTTGTTTGCCGCCGCACCCTCCCTGATCGCGTGGATGGGTGCAGAAGGGGAATTTGCCAGCCTCGCGGTGCAGTATCTGCGCGTATACGCGCTGTGTGCGCCAGTGACAACCATTATCTTCGCACTGGACAATTATCTGCGCATTTGCGGCTATTTAAGGGGCAGTATGTTCCTCAATATCCTAATGTCGGTGTGTAGCGGCGGACTGGAGTTTTTCTTCCTCGGTGTGTTGGGCTGGGGGATTTGGGGAGCGGCGCTGGCTACCTGCCTGGGTATGATCCTGTGCGCCTTGATCGGATTTTTCCCCTTTTTGCGCGGAAAAGCCCTGCTGCGCTTTTGCAAACCGCGCTTTAGCGGCCGGATGCTCCGGCAGATTTTGGCCTGCGGCAGCCCAAACTTCCTCAACAACATCGCCGGACGCATTGCTTCCATTTTGATGAACATGATCCTGGTGCGCCTGGGCGGCGAAATCGCGGTTTCGGTTTACGGCGTGCTGATGTTTGCAGACGGCTTCATCCAGCCACTGCTGTACGGGATGTGCGATTCGTTGCAGCCGGCAGTCGGCTACAACTGGGGCGCGCAAAAATATGCCCGGGTGCGGGCCATCGAAAAATGCTGCTTTACGGCAAGCGCAGTGGTCTCTTTGCTGCTGGCGGCGGTGCTTTTGCTCTTTCCTGCACAGATTACCCAGCTGTTTGTCGTGGATGCGGACGCCAACACACTGAACATGGCGGTAGGTGCGCTGCGGTTGTTTGCTCTGACCTATCTGACGCGCTGGTTTTCCTTTGCCATGCAAAGCTACATGCTGGCCATTGAAAAACCGCTCCCTGCTTCCCTGATTTCGGTATCCACAGCGCTGATCTTTCCGGTGGTGCTGGTGTGCACGCTGTGGCCATTGGGCCTGACCGGGATCTGGCTGAATTTTGCGGGATCGTCGGTCCTGGCAGCGGTGCTGTCGGGCGTGATTTTGTGGAAGCTGCGGCATACGCTGGCGCGGCCGGATGTAGAAGAAGAGGAGGGACGGGTATGGAGCTGATCACCATCAGCCGGGAATTTGGCAGCGGTGGCCGGGAACTGGGCAAACGGTTGGCCGATGCGCTGGGATACGCCTACTTTGATAGGGAAATCGAGACCGAGCTGGCCAAACGGTTGGACCTGGACGCCGAATACATCGCCCACACGCTGCGGCACGGGGCGTTGCTGAATATCCCGCTGCACTTTGGGAAAACCCTGGCTGTGCCTGTCGCCCGGCCCCAGGTGGAGATCCTGGTGGAAAAGCGGCGGATGCTGCGGGAGATCGCGGCTGCTGCGCCCTGCGTCATTGTGGGGCGGGCTGCCGACGTGATTTTGGCGGACTATGAACCGCTTAAGCTCTTTATCTATGCGGATATGGCACACAAGGTCGAGCGGTGCCGGCAGCACGCGCATGAAGGGGAGGACCTGTCCGACCGTGCGCTGGAAAAATCCATCCGCCGGATGGACAACGAGCGCGCCCAGTACCTCCGGCTGTTTACAGACAAAACATGGGGTCAAAAGGAGCGCTATCACCTGTGCATCAACACGGGCGGAGTGGAGATCCAATCGGTTGTTCCAGCTGTTGCCGGCTATGCGCGGGCGTGGCTGCAAAAATAACGCCGCGCGGAGGGGGATTTTACCGCCGCGGGGGATTTGGTTGATGTTCAGCCTGGACTGTGGTATAATCCTCCTTGAAACATACCGCGCTGCAAATGGAGAGAGGAATTGCCATGAAAAAGGGAGACCAGAACAAATTAAACCTGTTTTTAGCCGGCATACAGGCCAGGCTGGAACAAAACCAGGACTATTTTACCGATATACAGTACACCTTCCGCGCCGGGAAAAAAACCTTTGCAGGTAGCTTGGTCCCCGCCCAGACGGGGTATCGCCTGACCTTCCAAGGGGTGGCGCGCCCGGCCAGCGCGGCAGACGCGACCGCGTTTTTTGCACGCGAAGCGGGCAATTATGAGGAAGCTACCCTGCAATACCGCGAACGGGGCGCGCAGCTGACCATCCAGTGCAACGCGCGCGGGGTACAGCTGAAGCAGAGCGAGCGCCCGGCCCAGGCCGCGCCTGCGAGCGAACAGCTGGCAGGCGGGCGGGAATACCTCATCCGCGTCGATCAAGCGGGCGAGTTGCTGCGGGAGATCGGTGTGCTGACCGCGGAAGGCAAGCTTAAGAACGATAAAATCCGTAAATACAACCAGATCGACCACTATGTCGAGCTGGTTGCGCCCATGTTCCAAAAGGACGACAGCAAGGAAATTTTGCTGCTGGATTGTGCGTGCGGCAAATCCTACCTGAGCTTTGTCATGAATTACTATCTACGCGATGTGCTGCGCCGCCGCTGCCGGGTCATCGGCATCGACATCAATCCGCATGTCGTCCAGGAAAGCCGCAAAATGGCCGAACGTTTGGGTTACCACAATATGGAGTTCATCCAGGCCGACCTGCGTGCCTACCAGCCGCCCAAAGGGGTGACGGCCGTCATCTCGTTGCACGCCTGCGATACGGCCACCGACCTGGCCTTGGGAGTGGCGGTGCGTGCGCGAGCCAAGTACATCGCCTGTGTGCCCTGCTGCCACAAGGAGCTGCTCGACCAGTACCAGTTGCCCGGGCTGGAGCCGCTGCTGCGCTTTGGGGTGTTCAAAGCGCGGTTTAATGACGTGCTTACCGACAGTATGCGCGCGCTGAAGCTCGAAGCAGAGGGCTACCAGGTGTCGGTGGTCGAGTATATTTCGCCGCTGGACACCCCCAAAAACCTGCTGATCCGGGCGGTCTACACCGGGCAGCCTGATGAAAAAGCGCGTGAGGCTTATGAATCGGTCCGCCGGACGGTGGGAACCGAATCTGAGCTCGACCGGCAGTGCCGGATGAAAAACGACCAATTTTTCATCACCGACGACGATCTGATGTGATATGTAAAAGGGCCCCCGGCTTTCGCAAAGGAAAGCTGGGGGCCCTTGAGTTAGGCGGGGTTGTTGGTTATTTGCAGCGAGATTTGCAGGTGTTGGCGCCGCCTACGCCGCTATTGCCGCAGCCGCAGCTGCCGGACGACTCTTGACGGGGCGGGAAGAAGGCGTCTACCGGGAATTCGAACTGCTCAAAGATTTCGCAGGGGTCCTCGGTTTCGCCGCCCGCGCCGGTGCAGTTGCAGTCGCGCTCGGGCATGCAGATATCATAAGCCGGCATGAGCAGCTGGATGTCGCGCTCCAGGCGCATGATGGAAAACTGTCCCAAGGTGATGAATAGGCGGTTGCCGGCGTCGGTCAAATCCAGTTCTTCGCCGCCAAAGCACTGGCAGATCGGGGCCGGAACCGAATTGATGTCGCAGCAGCAGCCACAGCAGTAGGTCGGCTCCACGATCTTGGCCTCGAGCAGGATGGGTTCCACCGTTTCAACGACAGCGGTCGGGTTGTTGGTGCGCTGCATGTGCTGGTAATCCGGACCGTCTGCCGTGTAGTTGGAGCGGAAGATGCGTGCGCCGCCCTCGCTGCCAAACAGGATGCAGCGCTTGTCGTAAACCGCCAGGCCGCTCAGCAGCCGCGGGCAGCCGACCGTTGTGCTAGCTTCTACCGTGATGAGATAATAGAAGCGGACATCGACCGAGTAGAAACCGCGATTATACGGAATCTTCTCCACGTCAATGTTGACAAACAACAATTCCGCGGTGCGGGGTTTAACCGATACGCTGTTGTTGTTGATGAAATTCTGTGAATCGGTGGTCAGATAGACGCGCAGATCACGGATACATTCCTTGCTCTTGCAGGAATCATACACTTTATTGGTATGGATACAGACCGCTTCCCGGAAGCAGGAATTGCCGCAGGATGCGCCGAGTGCATTTTTTTCGGACATACAAGTTGACCTCCATAGGAAAGATTGAAGATGCTTTCTTCATTGTCAGACTATGAAGGCGGCGGCAGGGTGGTGACAGAGCAGATGGATTTCCCGTAAGGCAGGGTACTTTGCAAAAACTGCTTTTACCGCGCAATGGTCTGGTAACGTGCAAGCGCACGGGACCAAGGCGCATAAGCTTCTTCCTCACGGTGGTCGGGTAAGTCAAAGTGTTCGGTCAGATAGTTCCCAAGGAACTGGGTTACCTTGACTGCGCCGCGGTGGTTGAGGTGGTCGCCCTTATCGCGCGTATCGGTCTGCCAATCGATTCCTATCTGGTCGGGTAAGGTGTTGAGGTCCAGATAGGGAAGGTCGTAGGCCTTTGCAAAGGCAGCGATGCTTTCATGGCGTGCATGGTTCCAGTTGATGGTACTTGGCGTGCTGACTAGGGTTAGCTGTGCGCCCGATTGCTCGCATAGCGTAAGCATTTCTTGCAGGCATATTTCATTGAGGGTCGGGATCGGTTCGCTTGCGCCATTGGGTTGCATATAGGAAGTGGTGCGTGCAGGATCGACCCCAGGGTTATAGCGGTAGCCTTTAAAATCGTCGGTCCACGTTGAAGAAGGGCGGCGCAGGTCATTGATATGCAAATCCTTCCAGCGATCGTGATAGCGTAGAACAGAAAACAGCATGCCAGCGCGGGCAAAGATTGCATCCCGCAGGGTATAGGGCCGGAAAATCGCGTTGGTTTCCAGAATTACAACCTTGGGCCGCTGCCGTTCAAGCGACTGGCGGAGCAGCCGGTAAGAATCATAGAGCGGCTGGCCTGACGTGCTGCATAGATAGCTGGTAAAACCGTGGGTATCCCATAGCTGCATGGGGGAAATCGAACTGTACGCTTCACTGTCCCCTAGTACAAGCACGTCGATGGAATTTTCGGGCTCGCCTTGGATACCGCCTGCGGGCGCCTCGTCTGCGTGGACCCCAAATGCCTGATGATTGTTTTTGGGAAGAAACACAAAGGATACAGCCAAGAGCGTCAGGACGAGCAGACTGCAAAAGCCGACCGCCTTACCCAGTAGGCGCAATTTGGTTCGCATACAATTCCTCCTTAAAACGCCGCGTAAATCGGATCTACCGGCACATAACCCGGTCCATACGCGCCAAAGACAACGATAAATAATACCGCTGCGTCATATACCACCCAGCGCAGTAAAAGTGGACGGTCGGCTAGGCTCTGCCGGAGCGGGATGCCCTTTTCGCGTCCAAGGTCAACAGCAAATACAAGGAGCACGGCTACACACAGAATGAAAACATCGTGCTTGTCCAAGCCGAGTTCCCAAAATGCCCCATTCCATGCGAGAGAAGAATCAAAGATCATGCGGTGGAACATCGCCAGACCGGCCCGAAGACCGTCTGCACGAAAGAATAGCTCACCGATGCACACGAGCGCGCCTGTACGCACAATACGGATGAGCCGTAGCGGCTGTGCGTCATACGGCAGACGCAACCGGTCGGCTGCTCCGCGTGAAAGAGGTGCAACCAGACTGCCGCCCAAAATAAGGGCAAAGTGATATAGGCCGAAAAAGATGTATTTCCATCCGGCACCGTGCCACAAACCGTTGCACAGCCACACAGCCAACAGGGCCACCGAACCGGATAAAAGGGGACCAAACTGGGGACCGAACCGCTTGCGCACCCGGTTGCCCAGTTTTTTTATGGGGCCGGATAAGGAAAGCGGGTAGAATACATAGGATTTAAACCATGCGCCAAGTGAGATGTGCCACCGGGTCCAAAATTCCGAAATACTCTGCGAGAAAAAGGGTTGGCGGAAATTTTCCGGCAGGCGTAAGCCGAACATCTCGGCGCTGCCAATGACAATATCCATCGCGCCCGAAAATTCCATGTAGAGTTGGCAGGTGTAACATACGGCACCCAGGGCGATCAAGCCGCCATCCAGGGTGGCATAGTCGGCAAATACCGATTGGATCAGCAGATTGAGCCGGTCGGCAATGACGACTTTTTTCATCACACCGAACAGGATACGTTGGGCGCCAAAGGTCACATTTTGCCACTTAAGCGCCCGACCCTCCCACAAAGACCGGGCAGTTTGATCATATTGGCAGATGGGCCCCTCCATAAGTTGGGGGAAAAAGGCCAAGAACAGGGCTAGGCGTCCGAAATTGCGCTCGGCAGGGAATTTGCCGCGGTATACATCGATGAGATACCCCGCCGCCTGGAGGGTATAAAATGAAATGCCGATGGGCAACAAAAAGCTGGGGACGGGCAACAGCGCAGGCAGGCCAAAGACGCCCAGCAAATGGTTCAGATTGCCGCTAAAAAATGCTGTATACTTGAGCGCAAGCAGAACACCGAGGTGTAACACCAGAGCAAAGGCTAAAATACGCCGCGATTTGGCTTGCACCTGGGCGCGCAATGCACGGCGGCTGCCGCTTTCAGTTTGGGCCAGCCGCCGTTCGCCCTCCAGCCGGACATCATCTAGCCATAGGCCAAAATGGTGTAACGAAAAGGTGGAGGCGAGCAAGAATATGACCAATTTGCCGCTGACCGACCAAAAGAACAGATAACTTGCCGCGAGCAATACCTTACTGCGGTGGCGTAGGGGCAACGCCCCATAAACCAACACAGTCGCCGGCAGGAATAGTCCGAGATAGGCAAGCGAGCAGTAGGACGTCATCCGTTTTCCTCTTGCAGCCGGGTGACCATGGCCCAGAGGGCTGGCGCGGAATTAAAGTTTTCCGGAATAATCTCTACTGAGGGGATGCTGATATCAAAGGCATCCTCCAGCTCGGCCACCAGTGCAAGGATGGTCATGGAATCCAGTCGCCGTCCGTCGATGAGGTCATGGCAGTTGGTATAGTCGATGCCGGGGCGTAGAGTTTGTAAAATAGCAAGTAGTTGTTCCATATGTATCTCCTTTTATCGTCGGGGAATTGAGTCGGTCTGTGGGTAGGGCCTCGCGCGCCAGGATGGGGGTGCCGTCGGCCTGTACGAACGCCACGCGCGGCAGTGCGCGGCTGAGCAAAAGGGAGGGCCCTTCGGTCATGCAATAAGCGCCCGCTTGCTGGAAGGCGAAAATATCGCCGCATTGCAAGCTGGAAACGGGCAGCTGCTTGACCAGAATGTCGTTTACAGTGCATAAGGCACCGCACAAGTTCCAAAGTTCTGTTGCGCCTGTGCGCGAAGGGTAGCGGTCCAATAAGGGCTGCCGTAGCGCCAACCCTTGGCCGTAATAGGTCAGGTGATGGATGCCACCGTCTAAAATGGCGTAGTTTTGTCCAGCACTGCGCTTGACATCGACAACACGTGTCAGATAGGTCCCACATGAGGCCGCCAGGCTGCGTCCGATTTCAAGTGTAACGCTTGCGCCGCACTGAAGGCGTTGGATCGCCTTGGAACAAGCGGAAAACAGCACCTGTTCGGCTTCTAACCCGTCTGCACTGAAATAATCGACCGGAAAGCCGGGACCATATTCGATCTCGCGCACCGAAAAGCCAAAGTCCCTTTGCAGTTCCAGCGCCAAGCCGTCCAATGCGCCCAGTTCGCGCGCAAACCGCTTGACAGAAGTCTTTTGGGTGCCGGAAAAATACTGTAAACCACAGATGGAAACCAGCGGATGCGCGTCTCGCCGGGCAATGAGTTGCCGGATCGTCGCCGCGTCCATGCCGAACTGGTTGCCGCTGGTTAGACGTAGCAGCAGCCGCACCGGCGTGCCGCGGCGCTCGGCCAGGCGGCAGATCAGGGCGTATTGCCGCGGGGATTCGGCTGTAAAGTGTGCGCCTGTGCCGATGAGCGGCTCCAGCGCGTCGGCAGTCTTATAAACACCGGAAATCACCTGCTTTGCATACGGGATACCGGCCCGCTGGCAAATGGCGGACTCGCCAGGGGAGCATACCTCAAACCGTTCGACCAGACCGCGCAGCATATGCGGCGCAAAAGGATTGGCTTTGACTGCAAAACATAAACTGGTTCCGGCGGGAAATTGCCGCCGCAAAAAACGCGCCCGCGCTTGCAGAACCCGCTCGTCAAACACATAGAGCGGCGTGCCGAATTGGGCGGATAACGCCTCGATCTGCCGGTTGGTCATGAGGCCTCACCTCCTGCCATACGCAGCAGATGGGCGCGGTCGGCCTTGCCGCGGGGAGTCAGTGGCAACTGCTCAAGCTGGGTCAACGTCCCTGGTACCATACAGGCGGGCAATAGGTCACGCATTCCTTTGAGCACAGCCTCTGCGCCGGCCGGGCCGGTATAAAAACCGTACAGCCGGTTTTTGTGTGCGTCAAAGACACAACAGCACTGGCTGACACCGGCTTGCAAGGCGGCTGCCTGCTCAATTTCTTCGAGTTCGATGCGGTGGCCCATGCGCTTAATCTGGTGGTCGCGCCTGCCGCAAAAATACAGCTCACCGCCATCGCCATAGCGGCCGATGTCGCCAGTGCGATAGATGCGTTCACCCGGACGGGTCGGATGCTGGACAAAGACCCTGGCCGTCTGCGCAGGCGCGTGCAAATATCCCAGCGCCAGTCCATCACCGGACACGCAGATTTCGCCGCGCTGTTCTGGATGGACAATTTCCTGCCCATTTTCATCCAGAAGAAACACGCGTGCATGGGGGAAAGCGCGACCGAGCGGCAGACCCTGCGGATAGTTCCGGCTCCGTTCGACCCGGTGATAGGCGCAGTTGCAGGTGATTTCGGTCGGGCCATACAGGTTGACAAAATCGGCCTGCGGCAGTGCCTGCATCCAGCGGTGCAGGTGGACTGGCGGCAGGGTCTCACCGCTGAAGAGCACCCGGCGCACACGATCTGGTACGCGATAGTCCAATCCATGTAGTGCACTAACCAGACCCAGCGCTGAGGCAGCCCAGGTGAGTGAAGTCACACTGTGGGTGCATAAGAAATCGATCAAGGCAGCAGGCTGGGAAAAAAGCCGCCTGGGGATTAGCACAAGGGTTGCACCGGTGTACACAGCTGCATAGATATCTTTGACCGACACATCGAAATCAAAGGGTGCCTGGTTGCCAATGATGTCATCGGCGCCGATTCCAAAAAGAGAGGTAAAGGAGGGAATGAATTTGAGCACCGAGTGATGGCGGATGAGCACACCTTTGGGTGTACCGGTCGAGCCCGAGGTGAACATGCAGTAAAGCGGGTCGGCATCCGACATATCCGCTTGGACGCGGGCAAGCAGTGCGTCATTTGCCGGTGTTTGCAGGAGATCTTCAATGCAAAGCACGGCGTGTGTGGGGAAAAGCCGCCGCGCAAGTGGCAGTAGCCGCTGCTCGGTGATCAGGTAGGGGGCGCGCAGGACGTCCAGCATTTTGCACAGCCGCGGCGCAGGTAGGTCAGGATTTAGGGGGACGTAAAAACCGCCAGCGTACACGACGCCAAAAAAGGCATATAAGGAGCGGCGGCCTTTATCCAGCAGCACGGGCACCGGCGTGCGCGGGACGATCCGTGCAGCAAGCGCGGAACCGGTACGGCGGCTACATGCCAGTAGCTCGCCGTAGGTGCATACACCGCTTTCTTCGATGACGGCCGGATGGGACGGCCGGGCGTCGGCGGTCGCCTGTAAAAATTCCAGAATACTTTTCATAAAACACCTCGGTACATTTGGGGCCGCCGGGCTGGGATTATTTCAGCCCAGCAGCCCTATGGGATAAAAAGGAGAAGAGAAGTCAATTTATGCTGCGGATTTTGCAGCCTGTTGATTCCCAGAGGGATTGGCTGCCTTTTTGGCATTGGATGTTGCAGCTTGCTTTGTGCCAGACTTGGCTGCCTTTTTGGCATCGGATGTTGCAGCTTGTTTTGTGCTAGACTTGGCTGCCTTTTTTGTATTGGATTTGGCAGCTTGCTTTGTGCTAGACTTGGCCGCCTTCTTTGTGTTGGATTTAGCCGCCTTTTTGGGGGTGGCAGATTTGGTACTGGATTTGGTGCCGGCTTGGGAACCAGCTTGGGTGTGCTGGGATGCACCAGCCTGTGCGGCGTCTGGCGCGGCCGATTTGGCTGCCGGATCATTTTTCTGGGCCTGCTGCGGGGATGCAGTACTTTTTTTAGGGGGTGTCTGGGCCTTGCTGGTTGTGGATTTTGTCGCGCGCGATGTGTCTGATTGGACACTTGTGGTGCTGGATGGATTTCGGATATTTTTGAGGGCCGAACAACCGGTCAAAACCGGCAGCGCCATCACTGCGGCGAGAGAGAAGGCGGCGACACGTTTTGCGGCGTTGGTATGGAAGAATTTCATAATCGGTTACTCCTTTGAAGTGGTTTTTAAGCGGCTTCGCTCTTTCTGATTGATAAGATACCAGTCCATTCTTCAGACGCCCTTCAGCCAAGCTTAAGAAATATAAAGATTTGTCCCATGGTTTGATATATTACGGGTCCCAAACAGCAAAAAGCTCTGAAACCGCGTGCGCTGCATGGGTTCAGAGCTTTGGAAAGGTATATCGGTGGATGTTTAATGCCCGTCATAGGGAAGGGTGATTTCAAACTCGGTCTTGTAACCTGCGCGTGGGGGCTGCACCAGGCGGACGTCGCCACCGTGCAGGGAAACAATGCGCTGGACAATGGCCGTGCCTAAGCCGGTGCCGCAGCCGGTGGTGCGTGCCTCGTTTCCGGTGACAAACGGCTCAAAAAGATGCGCCGCCAGATGGGGCGGGATGCCAACCCCGTTGTCGGCTACGGTCAGATATAGCATGTCTGCCTGGCGCCGCAACGCATAGAGCAGCGTCGTGCCGCGTGGGTTGTATTTGAGGGCGTTGTTGGTCAGATTTTCCAACAGGCGGCGCAGTAGACGGGGATCGGCCTGGCAAAACAGGGGGGTTTCAGGCAGCTCGGCGGTGAGCGAAAACCCGGCGTTTTCCAATTCGGTATATTTTTCGGCCAAGTAGTCCCGTACAAACGCACACAGGTCAAGCCGCTCCGCCTGCAAGACATAATCCGGATGGTCCAGCTGCGAATAAGCGAACAGGGTGTCGATCAACTCAGCGCCTGCGTTGGCCCGGCGCAAGATGGCGTCCAGGTATTGGGCTTGTTTTTCCGGGGGGACAACGCCGTCGGAAAGGGCTTGGGCATAGCCGCGGATCACGGTCAGCGGGGTTTTGAGATCGTGCGAAAGGTCGGCGATGACGCGTTGCTTTTCGCGGTCGGCTTGCTCCCGCGCCGCACTGGCTTGCTCTAGCTGATCGAGCAGATGGGTGAAGCTATCGGTCACTTGTAGAAATTCGCGCGGCATGGCATTGCGGTTGACCTCCACGCGCTTGCCCGCGCCATAGGCCAAAATCGCTTGATGCAGCGGATGAATTGCCTGCTGAATCTGACGGCGAAACAACAACGCCAAAATGAGCACAGCGGCAAGCAGCGCGAGAATGGATAGCGGCCATAGCCGATCGGTTTGTTCAACCATTTGCGCATAAGATTGCTCGGTCAGCTGCGGCGAAACGAACACCAACGTACGGTCGCTGCCATCTGTCGCTGAATATTGGTACCGAATCAAATCATAGTTGCTGCGATAGATCCCCTGAAGAAGCATGAGCTGGCGCTCACTGAGTTGCTCGATCCCTGGAAACAGGCTGCCTTCTACAATATTGTAGGATGCGTCCACCACGCAGTGGTCGATGAACTCATTCGTTATGCCGTCGTCAAAATACAACGCGATATAAGTCAGCGCCCGGCCAGTCTGATCGGTGGCGCTGGAAACCACATAATACAGGTCTTCGGTGGGGATCATCCAGAGGTCTTCTGCATGAATGCTATCGCGCAGTTCGATGTCGCTGGCGTAAAGCAGGCCGCCGTCCTGATCGAACACCAGGTATGCACAGTTTGGAAAGCGTTGCAGGGGAACGGCTGAAAAATCGTCGGCGGACAGCTCGTCCTCATATTGCAGAAAGGCGCCCAGGGAAGGGAACGCGTGGTCCAGCCGGAGGGACAGGAGAAAACTAGAAGCTGCACTCATGCCGAACACAGCCAATGAGCACAGCAGAAAGTAAACAATACAAGTGCGCAGAAAGCTTTTGCTGCGCTGTGGCTTATGGGCTTTCAATTTTATACCCCAACCCCCTGACCGTTTTGATATACTGCGGCTTGGAGGGATCATCCTCGATTTTGGCGCGCAGATTGGAAATATGGACCATCATGGTATTGTCGTCGCTTTCGTAAAATTCGCCGCCCACACATTCGTAAAGCTGCGCCTTGGTGAACACCCGGCCAGGGCTGGCCATCAGCTTAGCCAAAATTTTCAGCTCTGTGGAGGTCAGGGACACAGCCCTACCGTTTTTGCGCACCGTAAACTGGACAGGGTCCAGCTCAATTGGACCGACTGACAGGGTGGAAGGCGTCGGTGTCTCACCGGCCTGCGCACCTAAGCTGTAATATCGCCGCAGCGCGGCTTTGACATAGGCCACAACCTCGAGTGCATTAAACGGTTTGGTCAAATAGGCATCTGCACCGATGTCTAGTCCGAGCACCTTGTCGGTGTCCAGACTTTTGGCAGACAAAATCAAAATAGGAAGATTGCTAAATGTGCGCACCTGGCGGATGAGCGCGTAACCGTTTAAGCCGGGCATCATCAAATCGGCCAGGACAAGAGAAATGCCGCCTGCTTGCACGGCGGCCAGCGCCTGGTTCCCGTCGGCCGCTGTTTGTACGGAGAATCCGGCGCCGGTGAGGTAGAGGGTCAACAACTCTACAATATCCGGGTCGTCCTCTGCAATTAAGATGGTATGGTTCAATCCTTCCTTCTCCTTTCATCAGGCGGCCTGCAGGCGCGCTTTTTTCTATACTACTATATTGGCCGCCATCTGGCAAGCGTGATGCGGGAACATCGCCTGCCCGGCGAAACGTACACTCATCAAAAAACGCGCTTTTTTACAGATTGTTCACGGTCCGGACACGTGCTGTCCATCTTTATTTTGCAAATGCGTGGTAAGATAAACACAAGAAAGAGGAAGCTGTCACGCTTCCACCCAGATTGAAGTAAAGGAGCCCAATATGAAATCCGTTTGGATCAAACTTTATCATGTTTTGCACCGCCATGGACTAGAAAAGCTGTTTGAGCGACTGATTACGCTTGGACGATTTGGCCTGCCGGTGCCACAGCCGGTGCGTGTGCGCAAATAACCGGCCGGTACGATAGACAAATAGCGCCCCGCGTCTGGAAAATCCTCCAGATGCGGGGCGTTGTTTTGGCATCCCCTGCATCCGTGATAGGCAAACGCCTCACACCGATGCCAGAAGATCTTCACAAAACGGTTTTACTGTCCCAGACGGGATTGACCGACAAAAAGCTGCAAAGCTTTTTGGCAGTTGACAATTTCGGCCACCGTAGGTGCGCCGCCGAATTCGCCATCCAGTGTCCAAGGCATCTCTCCATCTGCGGTAAAGCGCACACGCTGGGCCTTAAACCGGGTTACGAACTTTTGCTGGTTGTGCGCGATGAGCAGCTCGTTAAAAATGGCTTGAAACTCCAGGGGATTGGCGGGCGCGCGCACCAAAAAGACCTCAAACAGGCCGTCATCCAGGCCAACGTCACTGGCAATCAGGCCCTTGAAGCCACCAACGGTGGTGGAATTGGTGACCATGCCGTAGATAAAATCGTCCTCAATGGTTTCGTTTTCGCTTTCCACTTTGACATGGTAGTTGCGCAAGGTGGGCAGTGATTTGACGCCCTCCAAAATATAGGCCATGCGACCCAGGGCATTTTTGGTGTTCTGCGGGGTGGAGTAGGCGACCTCGGTAAACGCGCCAAATCCCGCGACATAGGTGAAATACCGGTTATTAAAGCGGCCAACGTCCACGCTGGAAGGCATCCCATTGACAATGAGGGCAGCTGCCTCGGCCGGCTTTTTGGGGATTTGCAAACTGGCGGCAAAGTCGTTGGTCGTGCCCGAGGGGATGTATCCAAGTGCCGGGCGTTCAGAAAGCTGCATCAGCCCGGCTACGGTTTCGTTGAGGGTGCCATCGCCGCCGCTGCACACAATGCGGTCAAAGTCGGCCCCACGGCTGGCCACGATGCGGGAGGCATCCCCAGCCTGTTGGGTGGTATAGAGGGTGACCTCAAACCCGGCCCGGACAAAGACGTCCACGCAGTCAACAATGTGCAGGCGCATTTCGCCTTTGCCCGAATTGGGGTTTACAATAAACAGTAGCTTTTGCGGCATAGGTTGGGTTCTCCTTTGGTTCAAGGTGGGGGCCTTTGCCGCGCGGGCAGGCCGGGGCTGAAATTTACTCAGACAGCAGGCCGCATACCGCGTTGGCGTAGGCCACCGGGTCTTCGGGCGCGATGCCCTCGATCAGCTGGGCCTGCGTGTACAGGATGTCCGCATAGGTTTTGAGCTTGTCCTTGTCGCCGACAAGGGCGGAGAGCTTGTGGAAGATGGGGTGGCTGGCGTTGAGTTCGAGTACACGCTCGGCTTTGATTTCGGGTTCGTCCCCCATGCGCTGGGCTTTGAGAACCTTTTCCATTTCGAGCGAAACTGCGCCCTCGGTCGAAAGGCAGCACGGATGGCTCTTGAGCCGGGAGGTCAGCTGAACCTTGGTGACCTTGCCGTCCAGCGCGTCTTTGATTTGGTCCAGCAGGGCCTGGTTGTCCGCGGTCAGTTTTTGGATCTCCTGCTTTTCCTCCTCGCTTTCCAGGCCCAGGTCGCCGTCGGTGATCGACTTGAATTCCTTGCCCTGGTAGTCGCGCAGCATCTTGACGCAGAATTCATCGATGGGATCGCTCATGTAGAGCACCTCATAGCCCTTATCGCGCAGGCGCTCCATCTGGGGCAACAGGCTGATCTTGGCCGGGCTTTCGCCGCAGGCGTAGTAGATATAGGTCTGGTCCTCCTGCATACGGGAAACGTATTCTTCCAGTGTGACCAGCTTGTTTTCGCTCGACGATTCGTACATGAGCAGATCTTGCAGCAGCTCTTTGTGCGCGCCGTATTCCACATAGGCGCCGTATTTCAGCTGCACGCCAAAAGCCTTGAAAAAGCCCTCGTATTTGTCACGGTCATTTTTGAGCAGGCCGAGCAGCTCGGACTTGATTTTCTTTTCCAGGCTGTTGGCGATGAGCTTCAGATGGCGGTCATGCTGGAGCATTTCGCGGGAAATGTTGAGCGACAGGTCGGCGCTGTCCACCAGACCGCGCACAAAGCTGAAGTGGTCGGGCAGCAGGTCGGCGCAGCGCTCCATGATGAGCACGCCGTTGGAATAGAGCTGCAAGCCCTTTTCGTAGTCCTTGGTGTAGTAGTTAAACGGCGCGCTGGCGGGGACGAACAAAAGGGCGTTGAAGGTGACCGCGCCCTCGGTGTTCATGTGGATGTGCAGCGCGGGGTCCTTGAAATCGTAGAACTTGGACTTGTAGAAGTTGTTGTAATCGTCGTCGGTCAGCTCGCTCTTGGCCTTTTTCCAGATGGGGACCATGGAGTTGAGGGTGGTCAGTTCCATATAGTCCTCATATTCGGGCTTTTCGGGGTCCGAGCCCTCCTTGACCCGCGAGCGCGGCATGTCCATCTGGATGGGGTAGCGGATATAGTCGGAATACTTGCGCACGATGGACTGCACACGGTAGGGGTCAAGATATTCGTCGAAATTCTCGTTGTCGGTATTGTCCTTCATGGTCAGGATGATGTCAGTACCGGACGACGCCCGCTCGGCCGGGGCAATGGTGTAGCCGTCTGCGCCGTCGGATACCCACCGGCTGCATTCGCCGGTTGTCTCCGCGCGGCTGATCACCTCGACCTGCTTGGCAACCATGAAGGCTGCGTAAAAGCCCACACCGAACTGGCCGATGATGGAGACCTCGTCCTGGTCGCCGGCATCCATCTGCTGCTTGAAGGCTAACGAGCCCGAATGGGCGATGGTGCCCAGGTTTTCCTCCATTTCTTCGGCCGTCATGCCGCAGCCGTTGTCTGAAAGGGTCAGCTGGCGCTTATCCTTGTCAAGCGTAATGCGGATGGGCAGCGAATCGCGGGTCACGCCTGTGCGGCCCTCCTGCATGGCGTTGTAGTAGAGTTTGTCGGTTGCGTCCGACGCGTTGGAGATCAATTCGCGCAGAAAGATCTCGTGATGGGTATAGATGGAATGGATCATGAGATCCAGCAGTCGTTTGGATTCCGCTTGGAATTCTTTTTTTGCCATACGAAAAAACACCTCGAAAACCAGTTGGGTAAAATGCGGCGGCGCGCCTGTGTCCATGTGGCCGCCGGCGTTAGCACTCTTGTGTTTAGAGTGCTAACAATAGTATGATAGTACGTTTCCAGCAAAAAATCAAGGGCGGGTTTGGCGTTTTCGGAAAATTTTATCGAAGCTTGCTGCGGTTGATGCGGCGCTCTTGCAGGCGGCGGCGCACCGACTGGCGCAACAGGGTGTAGATAATCGAGCACAGCGGAATGTTGATAATCATGCCC
The DNA here is from genome assembly GCA_904420185.1 of uncultured Butyricicoccus sp. Lineage (GTDB taxonomy): Bacteria > Bacillota > Clostridia > Oscillospirales > Butyricicoccaceae > Butyricicoccus_B. The sequence goes on from CAJFUJ010000008.1 coordinate 38,100, forward strand.
ACAATGCCCATGGTACTTGCGCCCAGCGTGACGGCCATGAGCACCCAAATCGAGGGCAGGCCGACCGAATTGCCTACCACATGGGGGTAAATCAGGTTGCCTTCGATCTGTTGGAGCACCAAAAACAAGATGAGGAACCACAGCGCTTGGATGGGGTTGACGATTAGGATCAAAAATACGCCGACTGCGCAGCCGATAAAGGCACCGAAAATCGGGATCAGGGCGGTCACGGCAATGAGCGCCGAGATGACCAGGGCATAGGGCATCCGCAGCAACGTCATGGCGATGAAGAACATCAATCCCAGGATGAAAGCCTCCAAGCACTGGCCCGAGATAAAGCTGGAAAAGGTGTCGCGGGTGAGTTGGCAGATCTCCAAAAAGCGGTCTGCGTGCCGCTCTGGGATGAAAGAGTACAACACCCGTTTGAATTGCCCTGCCAGGGTGCGTTTTTGCAGCAACAGGTAAATTGCAAACACCAGGCCGATCACAAAATTGGCCAGGCTGTTGATGATGGAGGATGCCACACTAAAGGTGTTCCCTAAAATATTTCCGTTGGATAGGAAAGAAAAGACACGTTCGCCCACTTGGCCCCAATCAATCCGGCTCCAGTCGGACAGGTAGCTCTGCACCTCGGTGACGATTTCTGGGTAATCGGCGGCGAATTGATTGATAAAGGAAATGGCGTCGGCCCAAAAAACCGTGATATGATCGCCAACCGTGACAATGGAACGGGCCATTTCAGGAAGGACCATGAGCGACAACACACTCAGCACAGCCACCACCAGTGCAAAGGTCAAAATCAGGGACAATACCCGCCGCAGCCGGTATAGCGGATTGCGGTAGCGGCCAATGTGGCGGGGGAACAGATGCCGTTCCAAAAAGCACATGGGTACGTTGAGAATAAAGGCGATCGCGCCGCCGACGATAAAGGGCATGGCCAGATGGAAAAGCGCCCAGATTGCGTTGAGTACATATTCAAATTTCTGCAAGCCCACCAAAAGTAGGACTGTGAACAGGATAAGCAGGGCGATTTTTTGCATATTTTTGCGATTTAAATCCATAATACATCCCTCACAAACCGGAAAAGGCCAAAAGCATCCACTTTGTGGATAGCTGCGGCTATTATAGCATGAAAGATCCATAGAAAGCGTTAACTTTTTGTAAAGTTTTTGCGCGTAGAAGCGGCTGGTTGCGCGCAGAGGGTAGGGCTGGTATAATGAAAACGTGAAACCCTATTTTGGGAGGAGGATGACTATGAAAACATGGAAAAGTCTGGCTCATATTGCACTATTCACTCAGGATTTAGAACGCGCCGTCCGCTTTTATGAAATGCTGGGCGGTGTATGCGTACAGCGCAGCCAGGCACAAAAGCCGCAATGGGTCAATCAGCTGGCCCTGGTGGAGATCAGCGGTTTTACGCTGGAGATCGTGCAGCCAGGCGGCGGCGAACCGGCACAGCCCCAAAACAATGTGTGGGCGCACATTGCAGTAGCGGTTGATTCACTGGAGGACGCCATTGCCGAGCTCAAAGAAAAAGGAGTGGAGACCGGCCCGATCAATGAGCTGCCCCATACCTTTGGCGGGGTGCGCAATGCCTTTTTCACTGGCCCGGACGGCGAAACCATCGAGTTGCTGCAAATGTGCGGATAAAATGCCGCAGGCGATAAACGGCGGCGCCTGCTTTGGCGGGTTTAACCAAACTGTCGCTTGTTTTTTGTGAAAAGCCATGCTATGATGAAAAGCAGCACCTGACGCCAATGGATGCCCGGTGCGGAAAGAGAGGAACACGCATGGAAATCACTTATAAAATAGAGCCCGAGGACTTTGTTGCCTTTAACCTGAGCTATATCCAAGGCAGCAAGGCCATGCGCTCGAACATTCGCAACACCCGTATGCTCTGCTCGGCGATTATTTTGGTGGGTGGCTGCCTGCTGATGCAGTTTTTGGGCGCGCTCACCATTGTTTCGGTGGTAGGCTATGTGGCACTGGCGGCGGCGGCCTTTTTCGCTCTGCCCTGGTATTTGATGCGGCGGGTGCGCAAAGGCGTGTTGCGTATGCTCAGCCGGCCGGAAAATAAGGAGATCTGCTCAGAAAAAACCCTGTCCCTCGGCGGGAAAGAGCTGTCTTTGACAGGCGGCGGAGAGGATAGCCATTATTCGTACACGATGGTCGAGCGCATCACGGAGGATGACGGCCATTATTTCATCTATGTTGGTCCAATGGCTGCCCTGATCGTCCCCTTCCGTGCATTTGCAACCGGCGAGGACAAGGCCGCCTTCTACAAGACCCTGTGCGAGCGGGTCCAGCAGGCCAAGAAGGCCGAAAGCCAGCTGGCGGACGATGCGCCCGAACCGGAAACGCAAGCCGAGAAAGACTCTTGACAAGGTGCGCTAGATGGTATATAGTAGACCTATATAGCAAAATGCGATGAAGGAATAAGCCCAGCCTGTTGCATCGGGCAAAGAGAGCGGCCGCCGCGGCTGAAAGCGGCCGTGCCGATGGGGCGGGGCGACCGGCTCCGGAGCTGTGCGGCGGAAACTTTTGCGCGTATGCCGCACCGTGTCGTTCACGTTACGAACTCCGAGCGGCAGGGCGCGCCCTTTTTTTCGGGCCCGGCTCTGCAAGCAGGGTGGAACCGTGGGAATGCAATGCTCTCACCCCTGACATCTATGGGGTGGGAGCTTTTCTTTTACCCCAAAAAAACGGAGGAGACGAACATGTCCGAAGAAAACAAGTACACGTTTGAAAACAAGGAATACCGCGACACCTACCGCCATACGGCATCCCATATGCTGGCGCAGGCGGTCAAACGGCTGTATCCCGAGGTCAAGCTGGCCATCGGCCCGGCCATCGAAAACGGCTTTTACTACGATTTTGACGCGCCGTTCTCCTTTACACAGGAGCACCTGGACGCGCTCGAAGCCGAGATGAAGAAAATCTCCAAGGAAAAGCTGCCGCTCGAACGCTTCGAGCTGCCGCGCGAGGAGGCCCGCAAGCTCATGGCCGGCAAGGATGAGCCCTACAAGGTCGAATTGATCGACGACCTGCCTGCGGACGCGACCATTTCTTTCTACAAGCAGGGCGAATTCACCGACCTGTGTGCCGGACCACACCTGGATTCCACCGGCCGGGTCAAGGCCAACGCCCTCAAGCTGATGAACGTTACCGGCGCATACTGGCGGGGCGATTCCAACAACAAGATGCTCCAGCGCATCTACGGCACCGCGTTCCCCAAAAAGGACGAGCTCGACGCCTACCTCAAACGCATGGAGGAGGCCAAAAAGCGCGACCACCGCAAGCTGGGTAAGGAACTCGGCTTGTTTACCATCCTGGAGGAAGGACCGGGCTTCCCATTCTTCCTGCCCAAGGGTATGATCCTCAAAAACCAGCTGATCGATTTCTGGCGGGAGATCCACCGCAAAGCCGGGTACCAGGAGATCTCCACCCCCATCATGCTCAGCCGTACCCTGTGGGAGCGCTCGGGCCACTGGGGCCACTACAAGAACAATATGTACACCACGGTCATCGACGATGAGGACTTTGCCATCAAGCCCATGAACTGCCCGGGCGGTATGCTGGTCTACAAATCCCAGCCCCATTCCTACCGCGAACTGCCCATGCGCGTGGGCGAGCTGGGCATCGTCCACCGGCACGAGCTGTCCGGCGCGCTGCACGGGCTGATGCGCGTGCGCTGCTTTACCCAGGACGACGCCCACATCTTCATGACCCGCGAGCAGATCAAGGACGAAATCAAGGGCGTGTGCCAGCTGATCGACCAGGTGTACTCGCTCTTCGGGTTCCCGTACCACATCGAGCTGTCCACCATGCCCGACGACCACATGGGCGATGAGGCCGATTGGGAGATGGCGACCAACGCCCTCAAGGCCGCGCTTGAGGAAATGGGCAAGGACTACGCCATCAACGAGGGCGATGGCGCCTTCTACGGCCCCAAGATCGACTTCCACCTGGAGGACTGCCTGGGCCGCACCTGGCAGTGCGGCACCATCCAGCTGGACTTCCAGATGCCCGAGCGGTTCGAGCTCGAATACACCGGCGCGGACGACCAGAAGCACCGCCCGGTGATGATCCACCGCGTGGTCTTTGGTTCGATCGAGCGGTTCATCGGCATCCTGACCGAGCATTACGCCGGCGTGTTCCCCACCTGGCTGGCCCCTGTACAGGTCAAGGTCATGACCATGACCGACCGCAACAGGGACTATGCGCAGGTAGTGATGGACCGGCTGGAGGGCTTAGGCTTCCGCTGCGAGATGGACGACCGCAACGAAAAGATCGGCTACAAGATCCGCGAGGCCCAGCTGGAAAAAGTACCCTATATGCTCATCTTGGGCGACAAGGAAGAAGAAGCCGCCCAGGTCGCGGTCCGCAACCACAAGGATGGCAAAACAGCCGTTATGCCGCTCGATGAGTTTATCGACAAGCTGACCTATGAGGTCAAGAACCGCTTGAGCTAAACGGCGGCTGCTCAAGCATCCGGCAGGCCCCGCCGCGGAATACCTGCACCTGGTAGAGCGTCTCGGGCTCGAGCGGCCCAAAGGCAAACCGGCCTTGCTCATCGGTATAGAGCGCGCCGGCAGGCACGTCGGCCGCGCCTGCGCCGCCTGAACGGTAGACGACGACCAGCGCCCCGGCGGCTGGGTGGCCGTCCTCGGTACGCACGGCGCCGAGCAGGGCGGGGCGGGGATCGTCCTGCAAATGGATCACGGTTTCCACCCGCTCGTGGGCGCGGGGCCGGACATAAAAAGATTGGGTCAGGTTCATAGCAATCGGACTCCTTCGAATTTGAAAAAAGGTGATAGTATGGCAGAAAAGAAAAAGCTGGTCAGCGAAATCACGGCCATGGACGTGGATTTCGCCCAGTGGTATACGGATATTGTCAAAAAGGCCGAGATGATCGACTATTCCTCGGTCAAGGGCTGCATCATCCTGCGCCCCTATGCCCAGGCGCTGTGGGAAAACATCCAGCATGTGCTGGATGGGATGTTCAAGGCCACCGGCCATGAAAACGTGGCCATGCCGCTCTTTATCCCGGAGTCGCTGCTGCAAAAGGAAAAGGACCACGTCGAGGGCTTTGCGCCTGAGGTCGCCTGGGTGACCCACGGCGGCTCGGAAAAGCTGGAAGAGCGGCTTTGCGTGCGCCCGACCTCGGAAACCCTGTTTTGTGAGCACTATGCCAAAACCGTGCGCTCGTGGCGCGACCTGCCCAAGCTGTACAACCAGTGGTGCAGCGTAGTGCGGTGGGAAAAGACCACCCGCCCCTTCCTGCGTTCGCGCGAGTTCTGGTGGCAGGAGGGCCACACCGTCCACGCTACCGAGCAGGAAGCACGCGAGGAAACCATGCGGATGTTGAACATTTACGCCAAGTTCTGCGAGGATTACCTGGCCATTCCGGTGCTCAAGGGCCAAAAGACCGAAAAGGAGCGCTTCGCCGGTGCGGTGGAGACCTACACCATCGAAGCCATGATGCACGACGGCAAGGCCCTGCAATCGGGTACCAGCCACTACTTCGGCGACGGCTTTGCCCACGCCTTTGATATGCAGTACACCGACAAGAACAATACGCTTCAGTATATGCACCAGACCTCTTGGGGGGTTTCCACCCGCCTGATCGGCGCCATCATCATGACCCACGGCGACAACGAAGGCTTGGTGCTGCCGCCGCGCATCGCGCCTTATCAGCTGGTGGTGATTCCGGTCGCCTCCCACAAGCCGGGCGTCACCGAAAAGGCGCAGGAGTTGCTGCAGACCATCCAGCAGGCCGGCATCCGCGCCAAGATCGACCTGAGCGAAAATAGCCCGGGCTGGAAGTACGCCGAGTATGAGATGAAGGGCTTCCCGCTGCGCCTGGAGGTCGGCCCGCGCGACATCGAGCAGGGTCAGTGCGTGCTGGTGCGCCGCGACACCCGCGAAAAGACGGTGGTGAAGTTCGAGGAGCTGACAACGGTCATCCCGCAGCTGCTGGAGGACATCCAGGACGCTTTGTACCAAAAGGCGCTCAAAAACCGCGTCGAGCACACCTATACGGCGCGGAGCCTGGACGAGATGAAGGAGATTTTGTCCAAAAACGTGGGCTTTGTAAAATCCATGTGGTGCGGCGACCGCGCCTGCGAGGAAAAGGTCAAAGAAGAAACCGGCATGCCCAGCCGCTGTATGCCCTTTGAGCAGGAGCACATCGACGATGTGTGTCCGGTGTGCGGTAAGCCCGCGCACAAGATGATTGTCTGGGGTATTGCATATTAAAAAAGCAGGGGGGACCAGGGCGGTTCCCCCTTTTTGGTTCAAGAAAAACGTCAAAGGAGGAGGCAAATGGACGAAAGCGCGGTAAGTAGTGCAGTAAGCAGTGCACCAGTCACCGAGGCAGTCGGTGAGGCCCTCAACCAAACCGTGGAAGCAGTGGTCGATGAGGTTGTCCCGCCGACGTTGATCGAGCGGTTGGATGCATTTTCCCAGACCTGGTATGGCAATTTGTTGACCACCGTGTTTTTGATTGTGGTCGTGGTGTTGCTGACCATTTTTTTGGGGCGGGCCATCAACCGGTTTTTCCGGAACCGGTTTGAAAAAATGCTAGCCGATGGCAACCCGGGTGCGACCGCTTTTTCCTATCTGCGGTATTTGGCGTTGGGCGGCCTGTATTTTGGCGCCTTTGCGGTGATCGTCAGCAATATCCCATGGTTGGCAAGCGGTATGAATAAGCTGTTTGCCGCGGGCGGTGTGCTGGCGGTTGTGGCCGGCCTGGCCAGCCAACAGGCGTTGGGCTCCATGGTCAGCGGCGCAATGATCCTGTTTTTCAAGCCTTTTGTCATTGGAGATGTGATCAATATGGTATCTGAGGGTGTGACAGGTACAGTTGAAGAGATCACATTGCGGCACACCATTCTCCGCACAGTGGAAAACAAGCGGGTTATTATCCCAAACGATTCCATGAGCAGTGCGATTATCGAAAACGCCAACCACACCGAAAGCAAGGTATGCCTGCTGCTCGACCTAGGGATCTCCTATGAATCGGATATCACCCACGCCATGCACATCATGCGTGAGGAGATCCAACACCACCCGGACTTTTACGACAACCGCACGGAGGAGGACAAACAGAAAAATGCGCCGCCAGTGGTTGTGCGGGTGCAGGAGTTGGGCGAATCGGCGGTTTTGCTTCGAGCACAGCTCTGGGCCAAGGATTCGGGTGTGGCGTTTGCTATGCGCAGCGATTTGCTGCAATCAATTAAGGAACGCTGCGGCCAAGAGGGCGTGGAGATTGCCTATCCGCATCTAGTTGTGGTGTCCGACAGAACGGAATAAACATCGCCCATGGATTGCGCTCAACTTGGTCCATTTTTGGACAGAGGGGGAAAGTTGGGCGCATCTTGCCCCATACAAGAACAGGAGGCCATCACATGCTGTATCAGCAAGAGAAAGCACTGTGGGAACTGAACCGTATTTACCGGGAGGCAGAAGAGGTTTATCACGAAATTGCCCTGAAAAGCGGGCTTTCCGACAGTGCTTTCGATATTTTCTATGCAATCTGTACATTGCAAGCCGGTTGCTCACAGACCGATATCTGTGCGCACGTCTTTCTGACCAAGCAGACGGTCAATTCTTCGATCCGCAAGCTGGAGCAGGAGGGCTATATCCGTATGGAACACGGCAAGGGCCGCGCGTTGCAGATCTATTTGACCGAAGCCGGACAGGCATTGGCGCAAGAACGGATCGAGCCAGTCCTCCGGATGGAAGACCAGGTATTCCAGGCATTTGACGCACAGGAGCGTCGAGAGTTTTTGCGCCTGTCCCAGAAATATCTGTCCGGGCTGCGAGAGGGAACCATGCGGCTGCTCGAACAAACATCGGAAAATGAACGATGATTTCGCGCAAATTTGTCTTTACTTTTTGTCCGCACTGTGTTACCATATTACAGAAGAAAGGGGTCTGTCATGGCAAATCACGCAGGAACTAAACAAATGACTGTAAATAAAAAGGCTTGGCATGACTACTTTGTCGAGGAAACGCTCGAAGCCGGTATCGAACTGGCTGGAACAGAGGTCAAATCCATCCGTCTAGGACAGGTCAATCTTAAAGACGCTTATTGTACCTTTAAGGATGGCGAGATCTTTGTGCGGGGAATGCATATTTCCCCCTATGAAAAGGGCAATATCTTTAACAAAGACCCTATGCGCGTGCGCAAGCTGTTGCTGCACAAAAAGGAAATTGCGCGTTTGTTCGGTAAAACCAAGCAGGACGGCTATTCAGTCATCCCTTTGCGCGTGTACTTTCGCGCCTCTCGTGTGAAGATCGAAATCGGCCTGTGTAAAGGTAAAAAATTGCACGACAAACGCGACAGTATGGCAAAACGCGACGCGATGCGGGAAATCGACCGCGCGATGAAATCTCGTGGCCGCTGAACCGTTTTTCCAAAATGCTTTGTTGTTTCGCTGCGGGGACGTACCGGCTTCGACGGGGGTGTTGAAGCAGGAATAGCGGGCGGAAGTGAGGACGCTTCCTTAAAAGCCTCAACCTTTTATA
>CAJFUJ010000009.1 GCA_904420185.1 uncultured Butyricicoccus sp.
ACGGCTTGAGGTTCGGTTGGATTTCCCCGCGGCTTACCATGCGTCGCCGCTCTGGCGGTTTCCCTTTAAAAGCCGAGCCGGTATGTTGCCATATCCGGGACCGAATTGCCACTGAGTCCGTACTGCAATCCCCTGCCCGCCCCAAAGGACAGCCTAGGTGATTTCCACTACAGCCAACACGATCCTTAGCCTCTTTTGCAGCCATGGTTTCAAGATCGATTCTCCGCCGGCGCATGGCCGTGCGCCGGAGAGCAGGTACTCCATCCACCATACCCACGCAAGGCAGGCTACTCTGCACACAGCATTTTGGTCTCCCGATGCAGCGGGCTGCCAGAGGGCAGCTGTCTTGCACCGTTCGCCGCCACACCGCAATACAGGTTTCACCCCGCGCCGTTGGGCGTCCGTCAACCCCGAAGGGTGCTATAGGCGCCCGACAGTCACGGGTCTCCACGGCAACAGGGTCGGTATTTCATGCCATTGAAACGCGCCCTGAAGCCTTAACCCCCAGCACTCACCCCAGACTGGGCGTAAGAAGCAAGCACAAGGGACTTCATCGATGTGCCCTTTAACGGATTTTTAGGCCCGCTTTCGGGACCGTATGCACTGACTAGGATACTGCGTCACCCGCGCAAAAAGCGTTCTGTTCTACAATTTACCGCAGATGAACAAAATATATTATAACAGACAAGGGGTAGCGGTTGCAAGTAGATATGCGTAAATTTCTGTATAATCATGCAGCCATCATTTTTCCCGGCCGTCGAGCGACCGGGCCAGGCCGGTCAAAAATTCGGTCTGGGCGAACTTCCCCTCGATCGCTGCGACCGCCTGCTCAGTCAATTCGTGTACCTTCTGCCGGCAGGCGGGCAGGCCGAGCAAGGCCGGAAAGGTAGATTTTTGGTTTGTTTGGTCGGAGCCAACCGGCTTGCCCAAGACCGCCTCATCCCCTTCGATGTCCAGGATATCGTCCTGGATCTGGAAGGCCAAACCAATGCACGATGCATACGTCTGGGCGGCCTGGGTTTGCTCCTCGCTTGCGCCGCCCAAAATGCAGCCGATCTGGCAGGCCGCGCAGATGAGCGCGCCAGTTTTACACGCTTGCAGTTGGGTGAGCGCCTGTATGCCCAGTTCCTTGCCCTCTGCCTGCAAATCCAGCGCTTGGCCGCCCGCCATGCCCAGCACACCGGCCTGTTGTGCCAGGCAGTGCGCGGCCTCTAGCACAGCCTGCGCCGGCAGCCCGGCGGTGTAGCCCGGGTCGGTTGCCAGCACGAACGCCTGGGTCAGCAGTGCGTCGCCGGCCAGCACAGCCATGGCTTCGCCGTAGACCTTGTGGTTGGTCGGCTGGCCGCGGCGCAAATCGTCGTTGTCCATACAGGGCAGGTCGTCGTGGATGAGGGAGTAGGTGTGGATCATCTCCAGTGCAGCGGCAAATGGAAGCGCACGCTCGACTTTGCCGCCCAAAATGCGGTAAAACTCCAGCAGCAGCGCCGGGCGCAGGCGCTTGCCTCCGGCCAGCGCCGAGTAGCGCATGGCCTCGACTAGCTTTTCCTGCCCAACGCAGCCGTCGGTATTCAAATTATGGTCCAGAAACAGTTGGGTCTGTCCAATATATTCGTTTAGCCGGGTCTGCCAGTTCATTGCTCGCCCTCCTCTTCGGCCTGGATGCGCATGGTCTGCACCGTTTGTTCGGCATGGTCCAGCATTTCGTGCAGCTTGACCGACAGCTTGGTCCCCTCCTCAAAGAGCGCGACACTCTGCTCGAGTGGGGCATTCCCCTGCTCCAGCTGCTGCACAATCTCTTCCAGACGCGCCATGGTCTGTTCAAAGGTCATCTTCTTTTTGGTCGCCATTTGTGCGCTTCTCCTTTACAAGTTCATTGACGGTGCAAAGCGCCCGCCCTTTGTGCAGGCAGACGGTCAGGTCGTCCCCGGTGTGCAGCGCCGCCGCGTCGGTCACCGCCCGCCCGTCTGGCCCCAGCGCCATCGCATAGCCCCGGCCGAGCACCTTGAGCGGGCTGTATGCATCCAGCAGCCCGAACAGATGGACCAGCGCGTCTTTGCGCCGCGCCACGCTTTGCAGCGCGGCCTGCTCCAGCTTTTGACCGGCCAACCCAGCGGCCAGACGCTGTTCGTCCAGCCGGTTTTGCACCGCCTGGGTCAGCCGCCCGGCCAGCGCGTCCACCTGTTCCCGGCGGGTTTTCAGGTATTTCGCCGGCGTTTGGGCGCGCAACCGGCTGTCCAGCATCCGCGAAAGGGCGCGGGCAGCGCCGGTTTTTTGGCGAAACGCTGCGTCCAGCCGTCCGTCCAGCCGCATGAGCAGCGCGCGCACCTCGTCCTGATCGGGGACAGCCAGCTCGGCAGCGCCCGACGGGGTCGGCGCGCGCAGATCGGCCACAAAATCAGCGATGGTCACGTCGGGTTCGTGCCCGACCGCCGAGACAACCGGGATGCGGCTGTGGTAGATGGCGCGCGCGAGCGCCTCGTCGTTGAAGGCCCACAGGTCCTCGACCGAGCCGCCGCCCCGGCCCAATACGATCAAATCGGCCGAACCGTCCCGGTTGGCGGCCCGCAAAGCGCGAATGAGCTCACCTGGCGCCCGCTGACCCTGCACGGCCGCCGGGAACAACAGCACCGCGGCCAGCGGCCATCGCCGCCCCAAAATGCGCAGCATATCCTGCACCGCCGCCCCGCTGGGCGAGGTGACCAGGGCCACGCGCGCCGGATAGGCGGGCAGCGGGCGCTTGTGCGCCGGGTCGAACAGACCCTCCAGGTAGAGTTTTTCCTTCAGCTGCTCGAACTGCAGGTGGAGCGCACCGGCGCCGTCGGGCATCAGGTCGGCTAGGTATAGCTGTACCTGCCCGGTCTTGGGGAAGGAGCTGACCCGGCCGCGGGCCACCACCTTCATCCCGTTGGCCAGCCGGAAGCGCAGCCGGGCGGCGTCCGAGCGGAACAGGACGGCCGAAATGGCCGCGTCCTCGTCCTTGAGCGTCAGATAGTGGTGGCCGGACGGGTGGGCCTTGTAGTTGGAGATCTCCCCGCGGACGAACAAATTGGCAAACAAGGGGTTGCTCTCCAGCATATTCTTGATTTCTTGGTTGAGCTGCGTCACCGAGTAGATGCGGGAACCTGCCATAAACACTCTCCATTCTGCTGGGCCGCCAAAATCGCCGCACCGACAGCGTTGTCGCCCGACAAAGCAGGCGCGGCAAACAGCGCCTGGAACCGCTGCCCGAGCGCGGTCTGGATGCGCCGGTTGCCCATCACGCCGCCCGCGCACAAGACCGGCAGCGCGTGGGTTGCGCGCACCTGTTCGGTCGCCCGCTCGACGGCGTACAGCACGGTTTCCAGCGCGAACCGGGCGATTTCTGCCGGGGCTTGTCCGGCACGGAACCGCGCTTCCACCTGGTTTTGCATCCCGGACAGCGAAAAAAAGCCATCCTGCACCTTGACCGGGAAGGGCTTGACCGCCTGGGCTTTTTCAGCCAGCGCTTCGAGCGCGCCCCCTGCCGGGAAGGCAAGGCCCAGCAGCACCCCGGTCCGGTCGATCAGCTGGCCGGCCGAGATGTCGGTGCTGCCGCCGACGATCGCAGCCTGTGGCAGCCCATCGGCACCAGGCGCGACCCGCAGCAGCTCGGTTGTGCCGCCGGAAAGGTGCCAGGCCAGCAGCGGCTGCCCGAGCAGGTCCAGCCGCCCGGCGCTGAGCGCCGCGGCGGCCAGGTGCCCCTGCTGGTGGGAAGCCGTGTAGAGCGGCACGTCCAGCAGCAAAGCGGCGCTACGTGCCACACTCTCCCCGGCCAAAAAGCAGGGCATATACGATCCCTCGACCGCACGCGGGCGGGTGCTGACACAGACCGCCCGCAGCTGCCGCCCAACCCCGCTGGGAAGCGCGGCAATCTGCTCATGCAAGCGCTGGGTGTGCTGGAACAAAGCCTCGGACTGCCGCAGGCCCAGCTTGCCGTCCGGCACATCCAGCAGGCGGCCGCTGTTGTGGAAAAGCCCGGTTTGGGCGTCAAACACCGCCGCCGAGGTGCGGTAGTTGGACGTGTCAACGCCCAGGTACCAACGGCTCATTCGGAATCCAAAGCGCGGGCAACGGTTCCCAAAATGCCGTTGACAAACGCGCCCGCTTCGTCCGACTCGTAGGTTTTGACCAGCTCGACTGCCTCGTTGATGGCTGCACCGACCGGCACATCGGAAACATATTTCATCTCATAGATGGCCAGCCGCAGCACGGCGATGGTCATGCGGGAAATGCGCTGCATACTCCAACCGCGCGCATTCTGCTCAATCAGGGCATCCAGTTCAGGCAGATGGGCGGCCACACCTTTGACGACTTCGACAATGTAAGCGGTTTGCTGCTCGTCCAGCTTGCCGGCATACAGGGCGATCTCCCCGCCGATCGACTGCATGATGCTCTGGTCCAGCCGGTCGATCAAGATTTCCTCGGCCTCAAATGCGCCAAACCCCATCTCGAAAATCAGGTGCAGCGCAATTTCTCTGGCTTTTTTTCTGCTCATCCTGTTCCTCCAAAATCACATACAAAATAACGCCCAGGGCGTGTCCGAAAATCGAGGGGATTTCGATTGTTCAAACAGCCCCTAGTAGGATTTTATTTTACATGGTTTGCACGGCAAAAGCAAGATACAAAAAGCGCGAAGCCCTTACAGCCTTCGCGCTTTGAACGATATCGGGTTATTCGGCCGGGGGCGCGGGCTGGGCCGGCGATGCAGCCGGGGCCGGCTGCTCGGGCGCGTCAAAGGTGACACCGCCGACATAGATGTCAACACACACGGCCTTGAGCCCGGTCATGGCCTCCACCGAGGCGCGCACGGCCTCTTGCACCGCCTTGGCGACTTCGCAGATGTTGTAGCCGAACTTGACCAAAAAGCCGATTTCGATTTGGACGGTGTCGTCGGCTTGCAACAGGACCTTGACCCCTTTGGCCAGGTTCTTTTTGCCCAAAAAGTTTACAATATCGTCGGTAAAACTGGAATACAGCCCGCTCACCCCGTCGATTTCAGCGGCGGCGAGCGCCGCGATGGACGCGACGACGTCTTCCGAGATTTTAATCGCGCCCTGGTCGCCTTCGGTTGTCCAGTAGTCCTTGTGGTCCGCCATAAAAAGCAACGCTCCTTTTCCGGCGCAGCCCCACATGGCCGCGCGCTTCATTTACTAGCAACAGTATACCACAGTATACCCGCAAATACCAGGGCAAAACCACAAAATCAAGCGGCTTCGACAATTTTAATCTGGTCGGCGCGCAGCGCGGTTTCAGCGACGACGATGTCGCGGATCTTGGAAGCGTCGGTCTCGGTAAAACCGGCTTCAGGCGGTGAAACGATCACATTGACGCTGTCGCTGCCCAAAAAGACCACAGCGTCGGTGTAGCCCTTGGCCTTGATCAGGCTTTCAATGCGCGCTTCGGTGACCGAATCCTCGGCCATTTGCGAGATCTGGGTTTCGGCCAGCTCCTTGCTCTTTTCGTCCGATTGTTCGTCCTGCAAGGTCTCCTTGAGGATGCTGATGGCTTCGTCGCGCGCCTGCTCGCGGGACAGGCGCGACTGGGTGAAGTAGTCGGACGCCGAAACGGTTTCAGCTTCAGGCGACGCGTCCGTACCGGCGGCGTCCTGCTGTTGGGCGTCCTCTTCCGGCGTTTGCTGGCTGCTGCCGGCAACCTGGCCTGTGGCCAAAAGATCGTCCGGGGTGCTGACATAGCTCCAGTTCAAATAAACCGCCACACCCAGCATGACCGCGATCATCCCGTAGACCGCCCCGCGTTTTTTCAGTTTACTCATTGGGTTCTGCCTTCCTTTCTCCGTCAAGACTGCATTTTCAGCACCGTGATTTTGTCGGTGCGCAAGCCGCACGCGGCCGAAACCGCCTCGGTGATCGACCATCGAACCGCCGGGTCATCCCCTCCTTCACACAAAATTACTGCGCCGCGAAAGGTCGGGCACACGCTCTTGACCCGCACGGGCTGCTCGCCATAGCTGCCGTCGGACAGGATGGACAGGCTGTTTTCATAGGATGTGCTCTGCTCCCCGCTCGCGCTTTGGCGGGTGTCCGAAGCGTAGATGGTTTCCTCGGTGTCCTCCATGGACAGCATCAGCTCCACCTGGCCCGCACCTTCGATCAGCGACAGCTTTTGCTGCAGCCGCGCTTCAAACGCGGCAAAGTCAAACGCCGCCTGGGTCTCGCCGCTGTCCGCCGCTGGGGCCGCATCCTCGGGTGCGTCCCGCGGCGCGCCCAGCGCGAGGATGAGCACACCGGCCAGCAGCACCAGGCAGACATACCGGTATTTTTGCAGATACGGCGTCAGCCGCACCGCCCATTCAGTCATCCGCTGTTTCCACATAGTTTTGCTTCTCCTTTGCAATCCCGCATTCCTCTTCCAGGATGGCCCGGGCCTGCGCCTGCTGCCCGGTGTCCACGCCGGCCAGCGTCACATAGGCCAGCGCCAGACCGTCCTCTTCGGCCTGCATGGTCGCCTGCACGGTGCAGCCGACCCCCTGCTCGCGCAGCCGGCCGGTGATGTACGCTTCAATTTCCCGCGCGGCCGCCTGCGCCTGCCAAATGGCGCCCTGCTGCTCGGCCTGGTCGATGCGCTGCTCGACGGCTGCGGTAGACTGCTGCACCGCCGCCCGCCACGGGAACAGCTCCAGCCGGGACAACGGCGTGAGCAGCGCAATCGTCAGCATCAGCCCGGCGGCAAAGCGCACAATCTCCCGCAGCGCGCCCGCCCGCACAAACGCCATGGCGATGGCGGCCAGCAGCGACGCCGCCGCAACGCTGAGGATCATGGTTTTTAAAATTCCATTCATAACGGTTTCACCAATAAAATCGAAAAGACCAGTTCAAAAAACAAAATCGCACTGCACGTGCCCAACATGCCGAGCATCAGGCCAAAGCTGTCGCCAATGCCCGCCATGAGCTTGCTCAGCGAGGGGCTGCAAATGGGTGACAACACCGCGCTGCCTGCTTTGAAAAACAGGTAGTTGAGCCCGACCTGCAAAAACGGCGCCACGCAGATGGCCAGCACACCGAGCATCCCAAAGACGCCAACCGCGTTCTTCACCGCCACCATGCCCGCCAGCATGGACTCGGTCGCATCTGAAATGATGCCGCCGACCACCGGTACCGAGCCCGAAACCGCGAATTTGGCGGTTTTGAGGGTGACCGCATCCACGCTGCCGCCGATGGCCCCCGATATAGATAGGTATGCGATGAACACCGTGAGCATGAGCTTTAAACTGCCGGTGGTCAGCCATTTGATAAACCCGGCCAGCCCGCTCAAGCTGTCGTTGCCCAGGGCGGCGTTCATGGTAATGAGCGCCAGATAGGCGCACACGGCAGGCACCAGCACCGACGTGATGAACCGGATGAGCAGGCTCAGCGCGAACAGCGTGACCGCCTGGGTGGCGCTGGCCGTGGCGGGTGCGCCGGATAGCGTGATCGCCCCGGCCATGACCGGCAGCAGCGCGGTGGAAAACACCGCAGTCTGGTCGAGCGTCTGGGTGCAAAGCGACAGCATGCCCTGCAAATCGTGGAACAATACGCCGGTCATGCCCAGCGCCCCGGCGATGGCGACGACCGGCATCTCCTGTCCGCCACCCAAGCTGTGCAAACCACTCAGCGCGCCGATGAGCACGGCCAGAAACAGCATCTTAGCCAGGCTGCGCGCCGCGCTCAGCACAAACGTCTCGGCGTCCACCTGGGCAAGCAGCTGCCCAACGCTGCCCGCCAGGTCGCTTGTTGCTTGTTCCATATCCACCCCGCCGAGTAGCGCCGCCGCCTCGCCCGGCAGGGCGTCGGCCATGTCGGCTGCACCGATGCTCTGCAGCACCGCATTGGGATCCACCGCGCCCGTTTCCGCACCGCCGGCCGCGTGGGCCGGGCACACCGACAGCCACAGGCACATGGCCAGCATTCCGAAAATTTTCCGCATAACGCAATTCCTTTTTATTGTAAGATCGTGTTCACCAGTTCGATCAGCTGCTGGAGCAGCGGAAAACAGGTGATGAGCGCGGCTACCGTCCCGGCTAGCTCCAGCTTAACGGCCAGCGCGCCCTGGCCGGCGTCCTTGCAGATGGCCCCAACCACCCGTACAGTTGCCGCGATGCACACCGTTTTGAGCACCGGCCCGTATACCTCATTGGAGATCCCCGCCGCTTCGATCAGCGTCCGCAGCCCCTCGGACAGCTCGTACACCGGCCCGGCGGCGGCCGCCAGCAGGCACAACCCGGCCGCCAGCGCGGTGAAAAAGGCGAACAGCGGCTGATAGGGCTGCAAGGTCAGCGCCAAAATGGCGGCTGTGACCGCAAGACCGGCCAGCGCAAAAATACTCATACGCCTAGAACCCAAAGACCGATTTCATCATGTCAAACAGGTTGCCGATCTCCTGCACCAGGATCATCATCACCACCACCAGCCCGGCCAGCGTGGTCATCAGCGCCTGTTCCTCCCGCCCGGAGCGGATGAGCAGCTGGTTGAACACAGCCACCAGGATGCCAACCGCCGCGATTTTAAAAATTAAATCAATCTGCATACCGGTCACCTCACAGCATCATCAGCACCAGGGCCACCCCGGCTGCAATCCCGCAGGTGCGGTATAGGTTGCCCTTGGTTTGCAGCGCCTGCCGGGCCTCTTTGCAGATGCCCTCCAGCTGGGCGCGGGTATATTGCAGCCCGTCGATCTGCTGCTCGGCTTGGTAGCGCCCCAGGTATAGGGCGGCGTGCCGCAGTGCTTCCACCTCTTCCCGGCCCAAGCCCAGCGGCTCGGCTAAGTCGCGGGCAGCCGCCTGCCAGTGGTGGGAAAAGGAAAATTCGCTTTGCCGCTGCATCCGTTTTTGCAGGGATATAAAGAACCGGCGCACCTCCCCCAGCTCCTCGCCGCAAAGCCGGTCGATGAGCTGGGGCAAAGGGGTCTGATTGGCGCGCATTTCGGTTAAGATGAGGTCGAAGGCCCGCAAAAACTGGGTGAGCGCGCGCACCCGCCGGACCAACCGCTGCCGGGCCGAAAGCCCCAATGCGGTACACGACCCGATGACCAGAACAATCCCGAGCATCTGAAGCATGGCTAATTCCCTCCCAACTGCTCAACGGTATACCGGCGGCGCCCGCCGTCCTTTGCGATGCACAGCACCCGCTCAAAGACCGACAGGGCGAGCAAATCGCGGTAAAGCGGCCGCCGCTTGAGGTCATCCAGCCCGTCGGCGTGGGCGGTGGCCAGAATTTGTACGCCGCAATGCCCGGCGTGGGCAATGGCCTGTACATCCTCGGGCGCGGTGATCTCGTCGAGCGCGATGACCGCGGGCGACATGACGCGCAGCAGCACCATCACCCCTATGGCCTTGGGGCAGCCCTCGAGCACGTCGGTGTGCGGGCCAATATCGAACTGGGCCATCCCCTCCCGCAAGGCGGCCAGCTCGCCCCGCTCGTCGGCCACCGCCACGCGCACGCCTTGTCCGGAGATCTGGCAGATCAGGTCGCGCAGCAAGGTGGTCTTGCCAAAGCCGGGCGGGGATAGGATTAGGGTGTTATAGACCCGCGGAAAGCGCGCGATCTGGGGCAGCACCGGCAGGCAGATGCCCGGACGCGGCCCGGCGATGCGCAGATTGAGCGAGGAGATTGTCCGGATGCCGGCCATCGCTTGGTTTTTGACGATGGCCGCACCGCATATGCCCAACCGGTGTCCGCCCTCCAGCGGCAGATACCCCTGCGCCAGCGCTTCACCGTAGCTGTGCACCGAATAGCGTGCCGCCCGGCTAACCACCTCCCGCAGCTGCCCGGCCGTGACGCCCGGGCCGGCCAGCGCCCGCTCGCGCCCGTCGATTTGCGCGTGCACCGGCTGCCCGGCCCGCAGCCGCAGCTCTTCACAGGCGTCCTGCCCGGCTTCATCCAGACGAAGCACAATGGCTTGCAGCTGGGGCGTCAGGCACTCGATGGCCTGCAAAAACCGTTTTCGTTGTACGTCGTTTGTTTTCATGTCCATCACCTATCCCCAGCTTATGAGCGGCCTGTCCCATATATGCCACAAAAAAATCCGGCAGAGCCGGTGGAATTTGTACTTGACAAACCCGGACAGAATTTTTATAATATGCTTGTATATTGTCAATGCGATGACAGAGGAAGTAGCAAGATCCCCGAGCGCTTTATAGGGAGTGCCTGCCATAGACTGTAAGCAGGCGCGGGCGCGGGTCGCGTGAAGTTCCCTCTCGAGCTGTAAAGCTGAAACGTCTGCGGTAGGCTTTGCCGGTTTCCCCCGTTATCCGGATACGATATGGTCTGTATCGGAAAAGTGCGGCTTTTTGCCGAATGTGGGTGGTACCGCGGAAGTTTGGTCTTTCGTCCCTGGGGACGAAGGACTTTTTTTGTGCCTTCAGGGCCCCTTGGCCCTGCGTGATCCCAATTTTAAAAGGAGAAGATTGCTATGATTATCGTAATGAAAAACGGCGTGACCAGCGAACACATCGCGCAGCTTTCCAAATGGCTGACCGAACGCTTCGGCGTGCAGGTCAACCCCAACTACGGTACCGGCACCACCGTGCTGGCCCTGCTGGGCGACACCTCGTCGGTGGACCAGGATGCGCTGCTGCGCGACGAGTTTGTCGAGCGCATCACCAAGGTGCAAGAGCCGTTTAAGCTGGCCAACCGCAAGATGCACCCCCAGGACACGATCGTCGAGATCGCGCCCGGCGTCCAGGTGGGCGGCAACAAGCTGGTCGTCATGGCCGGCCCGTGCTCGGTGGAGAGCCGCGAGCAGATCATCGACGTTGCCAAACACGTCAAGGCCCAGGGCGCAACCGTGCTGCGCGGCGGCGCGTGGAAGCCCCGTTCTTCCCCCTACTCCTTCCAGGGGCTCAAGGCCGAAGGGCTGGAGCTGCTGCACGAGGCGCACCGGGAAACCGGCCTGCCGGTGGTCACCGAAATCACCAACCCGGCCCACATCGAGCTGTTCATGGACAAGTGCGACTGCTTCCAGGTGGGCGCGCGCAATATGCAGAACTTCGAACTGCTCAAAGAGCTCGGCCACACCCAAAAGCCGGTGCTGCTCAAGCGCGGCTTCGCCAATACCATCGAGGAATTCCTGATGTCGGCCGAATACCTGATGGCGGGCGGCAACAAGAACGTCATCTTGTGTGAGCGCGGCATCCGCACCTATGAGACCTACACCCGCAACACGCTGGACATCTCGGCGGTGCCGGTGCTCAAGCGCATCAGCCATCTGCCGGTCATCGTTGACCCGAGCCACGCGGGCGGAATTTACTGGATGGTCGCCCCGCTGGCGCGCGCGGCGGTCGCCGCCGGGGCCGACGGGCTGATGATCGAGGTGCACAACGACCCGGCCCACGCCCTTTCGGACGGCGCCCAGTCGCTGACCTACGAATCGTTCGAAGAAACCATGGGCTCGCTGCGCAGCATTGCGGCAGCGGTCGGCCGCTCGATCTGACCCGGAGGGACAAACGCCCATGAAGCAACTGACACTCACCGGCTCGGCCGGAAAATCCGACATCCTCATTTCGCCCGGGCTGCGGCAGACGGCCGCCACCCAGTGCGCCCGCTTCTTCTCCCCCTCGCGGGTGCACATCGTGACCGACAGCCAGGTCGCGCCGCTGTATTTGGACCAGGTGGCCGGGCAGTTCCAGCTGCCGGTGTCCACCACCGTGCTGCCGGCCGGCGAGGCGCACAAACGCCTTTCCTCGGTCGAGACCATCTACCACGACATGACCGGCGCCGGCATGACGCGCAAGGACCTGGTCATCGCCCTGGGCGGCGGCGTGGTCGGGGACGTGGCCGGGTTTGCCGCAGCCACCTTCCTGCGTGGGGTGCCGCTGTGCCAGATCCCCACCACCCTGCTCGCCCAGGTGGATTCGTCGGTGGGCGGCAAGACCGGGGTGGACCTGCCCGAAGGGAAAAATCTGGTCGGGGCCTTTTACCAGCCCCGGCTGGTGCTCATCGACCCGGACAGCCTGTCCTCGCTGCCGGACGCGGTCTTGACCGACGGCATGGCCGAGGTGGTCAAGTACGGCTGCATCAAAAACCGGGGCATCTTGGATATGCTGCGCATGCCCCACTACCAGGACCACATCGACGAGCTGATCTACGAATGCGTCAAGATCAAGCGCGACGTGGTCGAGGTCGATGAGCACGACACCGGCCTGCGCATGATTTTGAATTTCGGCCACACCATCGGCCACGCGGTCGAAAAATTGGGCGATTACACCGCTTATACCCATGGCCAGGCGGTGGCCATCGGCATGGTCGCGGCCATGAAGGTGTCGCAGGCGCTGGGCGCGCACAACGACTTGGACGATTATCTGTCTGCCCTGCTCGAGGAGCTCGGCCTGCCGACCACCCTGCCCTATGGGCCCGAGGAAATCTTCCAGGCGCTTTTGTCCGACAAAAAGAAGATGGGCGACACGATGAATTTCATCCTGGTCCGCTCGCTCGGGCGCGCGGAAATCCAAAAAATTGCGGTGGATGAGCTGCACGCCATTTTGCAGTCCATCGCATAAGGAGCTGATCGTTTTGGCGAAAAACAAATGGGTTGCGTTCTTTTTGTGCCTGTTTTTGGGCGCGCTCGGCATCCACAAATTCTACGAGGGCCGCATCTTGCTGGGCATCTTATATCTGTGCACGCTCGGCCTGTTCGGCATCGGCGTGGTGGTGGACCTGGTGATCCTGCTGTTCAAGCCCAACCCGTATTTCCCGTAAATCGCAAGGAGGTCTGAAAATGAGTTCAATTTGGGGCAATGCGCTGAAGATCTCGATCTTCGGGGAATCCCATGGCGCCGGCATCGGCGTGGTGGTCGACGGGTTCCCGTCCGGCATTGCATACGACGAAGCGTTCGTTCTGCGCGAAATGGAGCGCCGCGCGCCCGGCCGCAACAAGCAATCGACCGCGCGCAAGGAGGCCGACCTGCCCCGGCTGCTGTCCGGCGTCTACCAGGGCTACACGACCGGCACGCCGGTTTGCGCGGTCATCGAAAACACCGACACCCGCTCGGGCGATTACAAGGATTTCTCCTCCCATCCGCGGCCGGGCCACGCCGACTATACCGGCCTGGTGCGCTTTGGCGGCTACAACGACCCGCGCGGCGGCGGGCATTTTTCCGGCCGGCTGACTGCGCCTTTGGTGTTCGCGGGCGCGCTGTGCAAGCTCTACCTCAAGGCCAAGGGCATTACGGTCGGCGCGCACATCCAGTCGGTCGCGCAGATCCAGGATACCCCCTTTGACGACGTCGAGGTCAGCGCTGAACAGCTGGACGCGCTGCGGCAGCAGCCCTATCCCATCTGCAACCCGCAGGCCCAGCAGGCCATGCTGGCCGCCATCGAGCAGGCGCGCATGGAGCTGGATTCGGTGGGCGGTGTGATCGAATGCGCGGCTGTCGGCCTGCCGGCCGGGCTGGGCAGCCCCATGCTGGACACGGTCGAGGGACGGCTGGCTTCGCTGCTGTTTGCGGTACCTGCGGTCAAGGGCGTGGAATTCGGCGTGGGCTTTGGCTTTGCCGCCTTCCGCGGTTCGCACGCAAACGACCCCTTTGCCCTGACCGACGACGGCCGGGTGGTCACCGAAACCAACCACAACGGCGGTGTGCTCGGCGGCATCACCAGCGGGATGCCGCTCATCTTCCGGGTGGCCATCAAGCCCACGCCGTCGATCGCCAAGCCCCAGCGCACCCTCAAGCTGTCCAGCGGCGAGATGGAGGAGCTGCGCATCCAGGGGCGGCATGACCCCTGCATTGTCACGCGGGCCGCACCGGTCGTCGAAGCAGCGGCTGCGGTGGCGCTGACCGATCTGTATTTGGAGGGATATGGCTATGCGCAGTCTGAGTGACATCCGGGCCGACATCAACCAGGTGGACGCCGAACTGCAGCAGCTCTTCCTGCGGCGCATGGCGCTGGCCGAGCAGGTGGCCGACTGCAAAATGCAGACCGGCGACAAGGTGCTCAAGCCCGACCGCGAACAGGCGATGCTCAGCACCCTGTGCACCCAGGTACCCGACGCGCTGCGGCCCGAATACGTCTCGCTGCTCAAGGGGCTGCTCCGGGTCAGCCGGATGCACCAGTATGAGCGGATGCTGGAAAAGCAGCCGGACCGGCTGTCCCTGCCGCTCACACCCCGTGTGGAACAGCCGGAAAAGGTGGTATACCAGGGGCTTCCGGCTTCCTACCAGTCGGTTGCGGCGCAGCAGATGTTCCCCGGCGCCGCGGAAACCGGCCATGTGTCCACGTTTGAGGATGTGTTCCGCACCGTGGCCGCCGGGCAGGCCGATTTGGGCGTTGTCCCCATCGAAAACTCGTCCATCGGCACCATCAACGAGGTGTGCGACCTGCTGATGAAGTACGACCTGTACATCTCGCGCTCCCATATCAACGCGATTCGCCATTGCCTTGCCGGGTGCAGCCGTGCTACAATGGATACGATTGAGCGGGTGTATTCCATCGAGCCGGCACTCGACCAGTGCCACCAATATCTGAAAAAGCGCGGCTTTGCCCTGCACAAGGCGGCCAACACGGCGGTCGCGGCCAAGCAGGTGCGCGATTGGGACGACCCGGCTTGTGCGGCGGTCTGCTCACAGGAGGCGGCCGCGCTGTACGGCCTCAAGGTGCTGGAGACGGGCATCAACGACGACTGCACCAACCAGACCCGCTTTGTGGCGGTCAGCCGGACGCTCTCGGCCCAGCCGGCCGACAACCGGGTCAGCCTGTCGTTCACCCTCCCCCACCACGAGGGCACACTGGCTGCGGCGCTGTCGCTGTTTTCCGACCACAGCGTCAATTTGACCGAGATCCACTCCCGGCCCATCCCGGAAACCCCGTGGAACTACCGCTTTTATGTGGACCTGGAGGGCAGCTTGGCCAGCGACAACATCCGTTCTCTCGTCTACCAGCTTTCGGAGGAGCTTGTTTCCCTCCGTCTACTTGGCAGCTACCAGATCACCCAAACCAAGGAGGATTGAGGGCTTGAAACTTTGGCAACGAACCTCCCTGCGCGGCGTCATCACCGTGCCGGGGGACAAATCCATCTCACACCGCGCGGTCATGTTCGGCGCGCTCGCCCAGGGCACGACCCGCATCACCGGCTTCCTCAAGGGAGAGGATTGCCTGTCCACCATCGACTGCTTCCGCCGCATGGGCGTTTCCATCGAGCTGGGCGAACAGGCCGTGACCGTGCAGGGCGCCGGGCTGCACGGCCTAAAAAAACCAGACAGTCCGCTCTACACCGGCAACTCGGGCACCACTACCCGCCTGCTGTGCGGCATCCTGGCCGGGCAATCGTTTGAAACCTCGCTTTCGGGCGACGCCTCGATCGCAAAGCGCCCCATGGGCCGGGTCATCACCCCGCTGCGCCAGATGGGGGCCGACATCACCGGGGTGGACGGCAACTATTGCCCGCTGACCATCCGCCCGGCCGCCGGGCTGCACGGGATCACCTACCACACGCCGGTCGCCTCGGCCCAGCTCAAGAGCGCCATCTTGCTGGCAGGGCTGTACGCCCAGGGCCAGACCTGCGTCGTCGAGCCCGCCCTATCGCGCGACCACACCGAACGGATGCTGCGCGCGCTGGGCGTGCAGGTGGACAGCCAGGGCGGCACGGCCCGCTTGACGCCGCCGGACGAATTGCGCGCCCGGGACATTGCCGTGCCGGGCGACATCTCGTCAGCCGCCTTTTTCCTGGTGGCAGGCGCGATTTTGCCGGACGCCGAACTCACCATCCGCAACGTGGGCGTCAACCCCACCCGCACCGGCATTTTGGACGCGCTGCGCGACATGGGCGCGTCGATCACTATGGACAACTTCCGCGACGAGATCGAGCCGGTCTGCGACCTGACCGTGCGCTCTTCCAGCCTGCACGGCATCACCATCGGCGGCAGCCTGATCCCGCGGTTGATCGACGAGCTGCCGGTGCTGGCAGTGGCGGCCGCTTTTGCCGCGGGCGAAACCCGCATCTGCGACGCGCAGGAGCTCAAGGTCAAGGAGTCCAACCGCATCGCGGCCATGGTCGCCGAGCTCTCACGCGCCGGGGCCGATGTTGAGGAGACCGCCGACGGCATGGTCATCCGGGGCGGCAAACCGCTGCACGGCGCCGCCTTCCAGACCTACAACGACCACCGCATCGCCATGAGCATGGCGGTGTGCGCGCTCGGCTGCACGGGGCAAAGCGAAATCGCGGATGACGGCGTGGTCGCCATCTCCTACCCCGATTTCTTCCAGACCTTAAGTCGGTTGGGAGGGTGAACCATGCTGCTGACCTTTGAAGAATTCGAGCGTTTCACGCCCACCCGCCCAACCTATGCCCTGTTCGGCTGGCCGCTGGGCCACACGATGAGCCCCGACCTGCACGCGCTGTTGTTCGATGCCGCCCAAATGGACGCCGACTATATCGCGGTCGCTGTGCCGCCCGAATCGCTCGAGCAGGCCCTGTGCCTGGCCCGCCAAAAGCTCAAGGGGCTGAACCTGACCATCCCACACAAAAAGGCGGTCATCCCACTGCTGGATGCCGTGGACCCGAGCGCGTTTGAGCTCCATGCGGTCAACACCGTGCAGTTTGACAGCGGCCAGGCCATCGGCTACAACACCGATATTTTTGGCTTTGCCGCGTCGCTGGAAAAGGACGGCGTGCCGCTGCGGGATAAAAAGACGCTGCTGCTCGGCTACGGCGGCGCAGCCGCTGTGATGGGCTACCACTGCGCGAAAGCAGGCGCCCAGCTGTTCATCACTGGCCGGAACTTGGAAAAAGCCGCCCGCCTGTGCGAGCAGCTGCTTTCCTCTTTCCCCAAGGCAAAAATCCAGGCCTGCCGCAAAATCCCGCGCGACATCTCCCTGGTCATCAACGGCACCCCACTGGGCATGTTCCCGCGGGAGGACAAAAAACCGCTGCACTTTTTGCCCCACAAGACCGAGTACGTCTTTGACGCCATCTACAACCCGCCGCGCACCGCTTTGCTCCGGATGGCCAATGAAGGCCACGTGCGCGCGCGCAACGGCATCTATATGCTGGTCTTGCAGGCCGCCGCCGCCCAGACCATCTGGAACGGCACTCAGTTTGAGGACGCCGTTTACGACCAGGCCGCCCGCCGGGTGCTGGCTAAAATGGCGGTCAAGCGCCTGCACGAAAAATATCACAAGCAGAACATCGTGCTGTGCGGCTTTATGGGCAGCGGCAAAACCACTGTGGGACGCAAGCTGGCCCGCCTGACCGGCCTGGAGCACATCGACGCCGACGTGTACTTAGAGCAGCAAAGCGGCAAAACCATCCCGCAGATCTTCGCCGAAGAGGGCGAGCAGGCTTTCCGCGACCTGGAGACCCGCTATCTGCGCGAACTGTGCAGCAAGGAAGGCATCGTGTTATCGCTGGGCGGCGGCGCGGTGCTGCGGCCGGAAAACGTCCGCATGATCCGCAAAACCGGCTTCCTCATCCATCTGGACACCCCCTTTTTCCGCATCGTCAAAAACCTGTCCGGCTCCTCGCACCGGCCGCTGCTCGACCAAAGCAGCAACAAGCTGGATGAGACCCGGCGGCTATACAATGAGCGCAAACATATCTACCGCCGCGCCGCCGACCGCTCGGTCCGCTGCATCCGGCTGGGCGAACTGGTCGATCAGTTGCTCGAAAGCATTTAATCCCCCACCCCCGCGTTTTGCGTAGTTCTACGCGCTGCAACGCCCGCAAGAAAGGAAGACTATGAGATTTTCAAAAGCAAGGCGGTTGCTGGCCGCCTGTTTGGGCGGTATGCTGCTGCTGACCAGCACGGCGGCAGCCCTGACCGGCGGATTTACATATTCTTATCCCATCGGCGCCGGCACAACCTACTCCCGTCAGGAGGGCTACAATGACAGCGGCCTGCAAAAGGCCTCAATCATCACCTATACGCCCAACAGCACGGTTACGCCCATCGGCGTGCGCTCCGGGGAGCAGTTTTACGGCAGCCGCAAGTCGATTTCCCAGATCACCAGTTCGCTGGAGGAGGAAGGTTATGATGTTCTTGGCGCTATTAACGCCGACTTCTTCTCCTTTTCCGACGGCGTACCCACCGGCCTGTTCATCGAGGCCGGCCGTGTGATCGCCTCCACCGACTGGCAGGCTGCGGTCGGCTTTATGGCCGACGGCTCGGCCATCATCGGCGACCCGGTGACCGACATCGTCGTGTCGGGCGAGAGCGGCAGCATCGCCGTGTTCGACTACAACAAGACCCGCACCTCGCGCGGCTTGTGCCTGCTCGACCGGTATTATTCGGACTACACCCATTTCAGTTCGCCCGGCCAGAGCATTATCATGGAATACGATGACTTTTCGACCCTCAAAATCGGTGAACCCATTACCCTGACCGTGGTGGATAAGGTATCGGGCAGCGACTCCTTTGCCATTGGCGAAAACCAGATGGTGCTCTCCCGCCGGGACGACTGCACCAGTATGCCCTGGGTGGACTTCCAGATCGGCGAGCGGATCACCATCACCTTTGAAACCGACGACCCGCGCTGGAGCGAGGTGCAGTATGCGGTCGGCGGCAAGACGCTGATCACCGACGGCACGGTGACAACCAGCGGCATCGATTCGGGCACATCGCTGGCCGCGCGGTCGGCGGTCGGCGTGCGCAGCGACGGCCAAGTGGTGCTGTACGAGGTGGATGGCGCCCAGTCCAGTTACAGCCGCGGCATGACGGCTGCCCAGCTGGCCAGTGAGCTGACCGCATTGGGCTGCGTCAACGCGGTTGCGCTGGACGGCGGCGGCTCATCGGCCCTGTCGGTCAAAAACCCAAGCGAGGATGCGGCGCAGACCGTGACCCGGCCGTCCGACGGCAGCGAACGAAGGTGCTCGACCTTCATTGTGCTGCTCAACAATGCGCCGGCCGACGGCGTGCCCACCTATCTGCACCTAGAACCCAGTTCACACTATATCCTGCCCGGCGGAACGGTCGAATTTTCCACGACCACGCTGGACAGCGGCTTCCACAAAACCACCGCCGCCAGTGACGTCCAATATACGGCAACTGCCGGCACGGTCAGCGCTGGACAGTATACCGCCCCGCTGACAACCGGCGCAGTACAGGTGACCGCCACGGCAGGCTCCGCCACCGGCTCGATGGACCTCTATGTGACAGACGAGCCCACCTCCATGTCGGTGCTCAAAGACGGCTCGGCCGTGTCCTCGCTTTCGCTGCAAACCGGGACGGATACCCAGCTCGACGGCGTGGTCTACCGCAACGGCATCTCCATCGCGTCCTCCAACGGACAGATGGTGTGGAGCGTGACCGGCAACATCGGCACCATCTCAGACACCGGCGTGTTCACAGCCACCCAGGCCGGCACCGGCACCATCAACGTGTCCTGCTACGGACTGTCCAAATCCATTGCGGTCACGGTGACCGGCCAGACGGTCACGCCCGACCCACCCAGCTTAGACGAAGCCCAGGAACTCCAGGTCATCGCCGACTTTGAATCCGAGCAGCCGCTTTCGTCCAGTGACTCGAGTACGCTCGCCGTCACCGCGGACACTGCCGACGTGTCCCGCGGCTACCGCGCGCTCGCGGTCAATTATACCAGTGGGGCGGCTAGTTTGACCGTGCCCGCGGCCAGCACCGAGGGCAAATCGGTGGTCACCTTGTGGGCCAAGCTCGCAGCCGGGCAGGCCGATTTGCGGGCGGTCTTTGCCGCAGCCGACGGGGCCGAAATCGAGGTGCCGTTTAGCGTGTCGGTGCAGTCCAGCTACCGCCAGCTCACCGCCGAGGTGCCCGAACAGGCGGCTACCTTCCAGGGCCTGCGCATGACCCAGGCGACCGAAACCGACGGCACGCTGTATCTGGACCACATCCTGCTCAGCGAATTCGCAGCCGATAACACCGACCCGCCGTCGATCACAATCACCGACAGCGACACCACGGTCAGCGCTGGGCAGCCGGCCCAAATCACCGCCCGGATCACCCAGGACGGCGGCGCCTATCCGGTGCGCGAAGATCAGGTGTACGCCTATGTCGATGGCGTGCTGTCCACGGCGACCTATGATCCCGAGACCGCGTCCATCGAGGTGGACACCGGCGCGCTGTCTGCGGGTACCCATGTGGTCATTCTCGAAGCCCAGGACGATGCCGGCAATTACAGCCGCCAGACCGTGACCATCACCGCCGGGACGCGGACCGATTCCAAGTTTACCGACCTCGGCTCCATCTGGGCCGCCGGTTATATCAACCTGCTCTCCGACCGCGGCATCATGACCGGCGAACAGGCCGCCGACGGTACCTGGCGCTTTAACCCCGGGCAAAACCTGCGGCGCAGCGAATTTGCCGTGCTGATGGCCAACGTGCTCGGCCTGGACACCTCGTCGGTGGGTGAATTGCCTTTTGACGATGCCGCGTCCATCCCGACGTGGGCCCAGGCGGCGGTCGCCGCCGTGACCGAGGCCGGCGTGATGAGCGGCCAGGCCAACAACACCACCGGCCAGGTGAACTTCAATCCGGATGCCGACATCACCCGCGCCGAGGTTATGAGCGTCATTTCCCGCTGCTTGCCGCGCGGCTATACCGTACAGGATACGTCTTTTACCGACGCGTCCTCCATCCCCTCCTGGGCGGTGGATGCAGTCAACTATGTCACCTCCGCCGGCATCATCAGCGGCTATACCGACGGCTCTGTGCGGCCCAATGCACAAATCACCCGCGCCGAAATCGCTTCGGTGATCTGCAATTTCCGTTAAGCGGGGCGCTGGCAGGGGCTCGCCCCTGGACCCCGGCGGGGCTCCGCCCCTGCACCCCGCCAGGGGCTAGCCCCTGGACCCTTCCCGCGGGGGCCAGCCCCCGCACCCCCGCCAAGG